>NZ_JBIMKZ010000010.1:0-48018 GCF_051860865.1 Polymorphobacter sp.
CACCGATGCGCGCGGCTTCACTGCGACCCAGCTCGAGATCGGGCTGACCCGGACCTTGAGCCTGCTCAGCGCGACTGGTTCGTTCGGCGGTTCGAATGTCACGCTGCGCTATTCGCGGGATTATTGATGCGCGGCGTCGACCGTCTCGCAGGCACCCGTCACTCCCGGTCCTGGTGGCAGCGCTTCGGCTGGGTGTTCACCTGGCTGCCGATGCTCATCGCCGTCGCCACCCGGGCATGGCTGAAGGCCGGCGAAAACAACAAGAAACAGCCTCGGGACGATCAGGCTGACGCCCCCCGGAGCCCCGAGGAAACCATCGCGCTGGGCGTGATGGCAGAGTCGCCGATCGATTATTCGCGCGCTGCCTGGATGGCCATTCTCCTTCGCGTCTGGGTCAAGAACGGCGAGCTGAATCTCAGCCTGATGTCGGCGGGCGTGGCCTTTTATGCCTTTCTGTCGTTCGTGCCGCTGCTCGCGGCGCTGGTGCTGAGCTATGGGCTGGTTGCCGATCCCGCCACCGTGTCCCGACACATGGCGACAATCATCGATCTCGTGCCGGAAGAAGCGGCGCGGCTGATCTATGAGCAGCTGGTCGCGCTGACCACGACCGCCGCCAGCCGGAGCGGCTTCGGCCTGCTTCTGGCGCTGGCCGTCTCGATCTACGGCGCATCGCGGGCGTCCCGCGCGATGATCACCGCGCTCAATGTCATCTACCAGCAGCAGGACAAGCGCGGCATCATCCGCACGACGGCCATTTCCACCATCCTGATTATCGGCGCGGTCCTCACCGGCATCGTCGGCGTGCTGGCGGCATCGATGCTCGGCTATGCCCAGGACTTGTTGCGCAGCTTTGGCCCCACGGCGATCACCCTGGGCCGCACCGTCACCTGGCTGATCGCCGGCGGCCTGTGCTGTTTCGCCATCGGCGCCATGTACCGCTTTGCGCCGGATCGGGCCGACGCCAACTGGCGCTGGCTCAGCGTGGGGTCGATCGCCGCCACCTTCCTCTGGCTGGCCGCAACGATCGGCTTCGGCATCTATGCGGCGCGCTTTGGCGATTACAACGCCACCTATGGCTCGCTGGGCGCGGTCGTCATCCTGCTGATGTGGCTGTTCGTCTCCGCCTATGCGATCCTCATCGGCGGGCTGATCAACGCCGAGACGGAACGGCAGACCGCGCGCGACTCCACCACCGGCCTGCCTCGCCCGATGGGGGCTCGCGGTGCGGTCGTCGCCGACATGAGCGCGGCGCAGTAACGCCCGGGTTTTTACCGCGCGCCGATCGATGCTAAGCAGGCCGCATGGGCGGTCACCATCATCATGAGCACGGGCACGGCCACCACGCGCATGCCGCGCTCGATCACGGTGCGGCGTTCCGGATCGGCATCATCCTCAATCTCGGCTATGTCGTGCTGGAGGCGGGCTTCGGCCTGGTCAGCGGCTCCATGGCCTTGCTGGCCGATGCCGGACATAATCTGTCGGACGTGCTCGGCCTGGCGCTGGCCTGGGGCGCCGCCGTAATCTCGAAGCGGCCGCCGAGCGAGCGTTTCACCTTCGGCCTGAAGCGCTCGACGATCCTCGCCGCCCTCGCCAATGCCGCCCTGCTGCTGGTGGCGTGCGGCGCCATCGCCTTTGAGTCGGTGCACCGATTCTTCGATCCGCGTCCGGTGCCGGGCGGCACGGTGATGATCGTCGCCGGGATCGGGGTGGTCATCAACCTTGGAACGGCGCTGCTGTTTGCCCGGGGGCGGCATGGCGACCTCAACATTCGCGGCGCCTATTTGCACATGATGGCCGATGCCGGCATTTCGGCAGCCGTCGTCGTGTCGGGCCTGCTGATCCTGCAGTTCGGCTGGCAATGGCTGGATTCGGTGATCAGCCTGCTTGTCGTTGCGGTGATCCTGCGCGGCACCTGGAACCTGCTGACCGAATCCGTGGCCGCCGCGCTCGACGCCGTGCCTCGCCATATCGATCCGGCCGAGGTCAGTGCGTTTCTCGCCTCCCAGCCCGGCATCGTCGAGGTCCATCACCTGCACATCTGGCAGATGGGCACCACCGATGTCGCCTTGACCGCGCACCTGGTGGCGCCGGCCGGCCATCCCGGCGACGCCGCGCTCCGGACCCTCACCCATCAACTCGAGCACCGCTTCGGTATCGGCCACGCCACGATCCAGATCGAATCGGGCGAGTCCCGGCATTGTCCGTCACCCTGCGCCATCGGTGACGCTGTCTCCGCAAGCTGAGGTGATGCTTGCGGCGACCCGTCGTCTCTGGCACCCCCTGCCGATCAGGAGGACATGCCGACATGACTGAAAAGACCCTCATCATCGAACAGCACGATGCCGTGACGCTGGTGCGCCTCAACCGGCCGCAGGCGCTCAACGCGCTCAACTCGGCCGTCCTGGCCGAGTTGATCGACGCCTTTGCTGCCTATGATGCCGATCCCGCGCAGCGCTGCCTGGTGCTCACCGGCTCGGAAAAGGCCTTTGCCGCCGGCGCCGACATCAAGGAAATGAGCAGCCAGTCGTTCGCCGCCATGTATGGCAGCAACTTCTTCGCCGGCTATGACCGGGTCACCGCCACCCGCAAGCCGTGGATCGCGGCGGTATCCGGCTTCGCGCTGGGCGGCGGCTGCGAGCTGGCGATGATGGCCGATTTCATCATTGCCGCCGATACCGCCAAGTTCGGCCAGCCCGAGATCAAGCTGGCGGTGATGCCCGGCATGGGCGGCTCGCAGCGGCTGGTCCGCGCCATCGGCAAGGCCAAGGCGATGGAGATGTGCCTGACCGGGCGGATGATGGCGGCGGCCGAGGCCGAGGCTGCCGGCCTCGTCGCGCGCGTCGTCCCCGCCGCCGAAATGCTCGACGAAGCGCTGAAGACTGCCGCCACCATCGCCGCCATGGCGCCGCTAGCGGCCATTGCCACCAAGGAATCGGTCAATGCGGCGTTCGAGATGACGCTGGCGGCAGGCATCGGCTATGAGCGGCGCCTGTTTCACTCGCTGTTCGGTTCGGCCGACCAGAAGGAAGGCATGGCCGCGTTCGTCGAGAAAAGGCCTGGCGTCTTCACCGGCCAATAGTTCACAGCCATGTTCGGGCTGCTGGCCAAGCGGTCGCGCCTGCGCTAAGCGCGCGGGGTCATGGCCAGACCGCTCACCCTCGCCCTTCCCAAGGGCCGCATCCTCAAGGAGGCGCTGCCGCTGCTCGCCCGCGCCGGTATCGTCCCCGAGCCCGATTTCTCGGATGAGGGCAGCCGCAAGCTGATGTTCGCCACGTCGCAGCCCGATGTGCGCATCATCCGCGTCCGCAGCTTCGATGCGGCCACCTTTGTCGCCTTCGGCGCCGCGGACATCGGCATCGCCGGCAATGACGTGCTGCTCGAGTTCGATTTTTCGGAGATCTACGCGCCGGTCGATCTCGGCATCGGCCATTGCCGGTTGTCCGTCGCCCAGCCAGCGACGCTGGACCGGGACATGAGCGGCATCTCCGCCGTGCGCGTTGCCACCAAATATCCGGGCCTGACCCGCCGCCACTTCGCCGCGCGCGGCATCCAGGCCGAGTGCGTCAAGCTCAACGGCGCGATGGAGCTGGCACCGCTGACCGGCCTGGCGCCGCGCATCGTCGACCTTGTCTCCACCGGCCGCACACTGGCCGAAAACGGGCTGGTCGAGATCGAGGTGATTGCCCGGATCACCTCGCGGCTGATCGTCAATCGCGCCGCCTGGAAAACGCATGCAGCGGTCGTGCCGCTGGTCGAGCGGCTGCGGGCGCTGGTGGAGACCGACCGTGCCGCTGCGGCTTGACGCCACCGCGGCGGATTTTCCGGCCCGCTTCGCCGCGCTTGTCGCCGATGTCCGCGCCGGCGGCGCCGATGTCGCGGCTGACGTCGCTGCCATCATTGCCCGCGTCCGTGCCGAGGGCGATGCGGCTGTCGCCGACCTGACGCGGCGCTACGACCATGTCGACCTCGACGAGATCGGCTGGGAGATCGAGGCCCCGGCGCTCGACGCCGCGCTTGACGGCCTGCCGGCCGACCTGCGCGCCGCGCTCGACCTTGCGGCGCGCCGCATCCGGGATTTCCATGACCGCCAGAAGCCTGCCAGTAACGACGCCGTCGACGCGCTCGGGGTTCGCACCGGCGTCCGCTGGGGCCCGGTGGATGCCGCCGGCCTTTATGTGCCCGGCGGCCGCGCCGCCTATCCGTCGTCGGTGCTGATGAACGCGATTCCGGCCGTGGTGGCCGGCGTCGAAACGCTGGTGGTGGTCACGCCGACGCCGGGCGGCACCCCCAATCCGCTCGTGCTCGCCGCCGCTCGCCTTGCCGGTGTCGACCGGGTGTTCCGAATCGGCGGCGCCCAGGCGATCGCTGCGCTGGCCTTCGGCACCGCGCGCATCCCCAAGGTCGATGTCATTACCGGCCCCGGCAATGCCTGGGTCGCCGAGGCCAAGCGCCTGCTCTATGGCACGGTGGGCATCGACATGGTCGCCGGCCCGTCCGAAGTGGTGATCCTGTCGGACGGCCGCAACGATCCGGCCTGGCTCGCCGCCGCCCTGCTGGCCCCGGCCGAGCACGCTCCCGTCCCCCAGTCGACCCTCCACCCCCCCCGCGCCGCCGCGGCCGAGGCGGTCATCACTGCCGTCGAGGCGCAGCTGGCAACGTTGTCGACCGCCACCGTGGCCCGCGCCAGCTGGGACCGCTACGGCGCCATCATCCTGGTGCCGGCGCTCGCTGACGCCGTGCCGCTGCTCAACACGCTTGCCGCCGAGCATGCCCAGCTGATGATCGAGGACCCGGAACCGATCTTCGCCCGGCTGCGCCATGCCGGCTCGGTGTTTCTCGGCCGCCACACGCCCGAGGCGGTCGGCGACTATCTCGCCGGCCCCAACCATGTGCTGCCGACCGGCCGCCGCGCCCGCTTCGCCTCGGGCCTGTCGGTCGTCGACTTCATGAAGCGCACTACCTTCCTCGATTGCTCGGCGCAGGGCCTCGCGGCCATCGGCCCGGCCGGCGCGCTGCTGGCCGATACCGAAGGCCTGCCCGCTCACGCCGCCTCGATCCGGTTGCGCCTTTGACAAGCCTTGCGAAACGCCGGGCGCCAGCACAAGGAAGATCATGACTTTCAGGCTTGGAACCCGAGGATCGCCGCTTGCGCTGGCACAGGCCAACATGACCGCGGCCGCGCTCAAGGCCGCGCATGGCTGGGACGATGACGGGGTCGAAATCGTTGTCATCAGCACCCAGGGCGACCGCGTGCTCGATCGACCATTGGCCGAGATCGGCGGCAAGGCGCTGTGGACCAAGGAGCTCGATGCCGCACTTCTGGATGGCCGCATCGATTGCGGCGTCCATTCGATGAAGGATGTCGAGACCCAGCTGCGCGACGGCATTGCGCTGGTCGCCATGCTGCCGCGCGCCGATGTCCGTGAGCGGCTGCTCGGCGCCGCGTCGATTGCCGACCTGCCCGAGGGCGCGATTGTCGGCACCTCCAGCCCGCGCCGGGCCGCCCAGCTGAAGGCGATCCGGCCGGATCTACGCACCGAGGTGCTGCGCGGCAATGTCGCGACGCGTATGGCCAAGGTAGAGAGCGGCGCCATCGACGCGACGCTGCTGGCCGCCGCCGGGCTTGACCGGCTGGGCGTCCGCGCCGGCCATCCGGTGTCGCTGGACGAGATGCTGCCGGCCAGCGCCCAGGGCGCCGTGGGCATTACCGCCCGCGCCGATGATGCCCGGGCCGCCGCGCTGCTGGCAGCGATCGACCACGCTGACACCCATGCGGCGGTGTTGCTCGAACGCGGCTTTCTCGCGGCGCTCAACGGCACCTGCCACAGCCCGGTCGCGGCGCTGGCCCAGTTCGAGGGCGATATCGTCCATTTCCGCGCTGAAATTCTCGCCGAGGATGGCAGCGAACGCTGCGTCGGCGCCCTTGCCGTCCCCCATGCCCATGCCGCCGACGAGATCGCGGCGCTGGCGGCCCGGCTGCTGGGCGAGGCCTCGCCGGCTGTCCGCGCGCTGTTTCAGCCGGCCTGAGGCGATGGCCCGGGTGCTGCTGACCCGGCCGCAGCCCGGCGCCGACGCCACGGCAGCGGCACTGCTGGCTGCCGGCCATGAGCCGGTCGTCTGCCCATTGATGGCCTATGTGCCCTGCCCCTGGTCTCCGCCCGACGCCATGCCGGACGCGGTGCTGCTGACCAGCGCCGCCGCCGTCCGCCATGCCGGCCCGGCTATCTTGCCGTTCCGAGCGCTTCCTGCCCTGTGTGTCGGCGCCCAAACCACGCGCGCCGCGCTGAGCGCCGGCTGGGACCGTGCCGAGACGGCCGGGCCGGATCTGGAAACGCTGTACCGCGCCGTCGCCGCCCGCGCGCCTCTGCGATTGTTACACCTGGCCGGCAAACACCGCGCCAAGGCCGTGGTCCCGGCCGGCTTGTCGATCGACACGCGCACGGTCTACGCGGCGCAACTGCTGCCGCTCGACGATCCCGGCGCCGTCGACGCGGCCATGCTGTTCAGTCCGCGCAGCGCCCGCCACTTTGCCGAGCAATGGGACAGCCTCTCCCGCCCGCGCGCGGCGCTGGCGCTGCTCGCCATCAGCGCCGCCGCGGCCGAGGCCGCCGGCCCGGGCTGGCGCGACGTGATTGTCAGCGACCAGCCCGATGAGGCAGCGCTGCTGGTGGCGCTCGCCCGCCTGTCGCTGTAGAGGATGGCGATGGACCCGAGCTTTGATCGCGGCGAAGTGGATCGCGCCAGCCTGGAGGCGACCGAGCGTCTCCGCCAGCGCCTCGCCGAGGAACGCAAGACCCGCCCCGGCGGCGCCCGCAGCCGGACGATGCTGCCCTGGGTTTTCGTTGGCGGCCTGCTGGTTTTCCTCGCCGGGATGATCGCCAATCCCTGGTTCGAGGCGCGTGTCCGCGACCAGCTGCCCTTCACCCCGTCCGCGCCGCCGGCCCCTGTCGTCGCCGAGGTCGAGGCCTTGCGCGACCGGTTGGCGCTGCTGGAAGCGCGTCCCCAGCCATCCGAGGACGCCCCGCCGCCCAATGAGCGTCTCGCCCGCACCGAAGCCCGGGTCGAGACCAGCACGGACCTGCTGGCCCGGGAGGCCGATCGCATCGACCGGCTGACCGCCGATCTCGCCACCCTGAACGCCCGGCTTGAAGCCGACCGGGTCCGCGACGAAGCCGCCACCACGGCGATCCTGTCGGCGGCCGACCGCGCCGAGGGCATGCTCGCGGTAATGCTCGCCCGGCGCGCCCTCGAAGAAGGCCGGCCGCTCGGCGCCATCGACGCGGCGCTCCGCCGGGCCTTCGAGGTGCGCTATCCGGCCGCCGTCAATGCGCTGGCGGCCTATGGCGCCAACCCTGTTCGTCTGGCGCAGCTGCGCCAGGATCTGGAGACCATGGCCGGCCTGGAGGGCGCGGCCGGAGGCCGTGGCCGCAGCTGGTGGGACATTTTCGGCACCCGCGTTTCGCGGCTGATCAGCCCCGCGGAAGGCCCGGATATCCCGGCATCGCGCAGCGCCGCCGACGCGGCCCTGGCCCGCGGCGATGTCCGTACCGCCGCCGGCCTGCTCCGGCGCCTGCCCGCCCCGCGCCCGGCCGCGCTGCAGCGCTGGCTGGTCGCTGCCGACCGCTATGCCACGGCCGAAGAGGCGCTGCGGACGCTGGAGACCGCCGCCCTCATCCCGCGCGCCTCGATGATCGAACTGGCGCCGTCGCCGCCGGCTTCCTGAGGCGGTTCAGTCGCGCGTGCCGAACAGCGCGCTGCCGATGCGGACCATGGTGCTGCCCAGCTGGATAGCGGTCTCGAAGTCGCCCGACATGCCCATCGAGCATTCACTCAGCCCGAGCGCGCGCGTCATCTTGTGGAGCAGCGCAAAATAGGGTGCCGGATCGAGATCGGCCGGCGGAATCGCCATCAGCCCGCGAATGTCCAGCCCGGCTTCCCGGGCTGTCGCCACCAGCGCCGGCACCTCGGCGATCGCGCAGCCGCCCTTCTGCGGCTCATCGCCGATATTGACCTGGACGAGGCACCATGGCCGCCGGCCCTGCGTATCCATCGCGGCGGCCAGCGCCTTGATCAGCGACGGCCGGTCGACCGTGTGAATCACGTCGAACAGCGCCACCGCCTCGGCCGCCTTGTTGGACTGCAACTGGCCGATCAGGTGAAGCTCCAGATCCGGCGTCGCCTCGCGCAGCGCCGGCCACTTCGCCTGGCTTTCCTGCACCCGGTTCTCGCCGAAACGCCTCTGGCCAGCCGCGATCAGCGGTGCAATGGCATCGGCATCGAAGGTCTTGCTGACGGCGACGAGGCGGGCGCTGCCCGGCGCGCGCCTGGCGCCGGCACAGGCGGCGGCGATGCGGGCCTGCACCTCGGCAAGACGATCAGCGGCGGTCAATGACGGAGATTGATCAGAAGGCGATGTTGGTGCCGACATAGACCGACTGGTCGGCCCGGTCGATATCGACCAGCGACGGCGTTTCGGTGCCGAGACGGTAGCGAACGCCGCCGGTGACCGAAAGGCGAGGCGCGACCATATAAGCGCCGCCCAGCGCCACCGAGTAGCGGCGCTCCAGCGGCGAGAAGGCCAGGACCGAACGGTCCTCGGCAGTGCCCTGCAGGCTGGTCCGCCAGTTCTTGCCACCATAGCTCAGGCCGACATCGACGGCATCGCGCTCGTTGCCGATGATCCCGTTGCCTGTCGCCACTTCCGAATGGCTGAAGGCGGTGTTGAGGGCAAAGCCCTTCCAGCCGACCGACACATCGACATTATAGGCGCGTGGCGTCACCACCATCGGCTCGGTTGAGGCAAGCGTACGGGCACGTTCAGGCGTCGCCGCCGCCACGCGGGTCGCCACGCCCAGCGACAGCGCCTTGCGATTCTCGGTCTGGCCGGACGGGGTGAAGCGGAACGCGCGCTCGACCGTCTGGGTGCGCGCCGAGGCGGCCCCCGCGCCGGGCACGGTGAAGCTGAAATTGGTCGGATCGGTGACACTGGCCTGGAACGGCGACAGTGCCGGCGTCTCGAGCGTGAACTTGGACTTGGCCGGCGCCTTGGCCGCCAGCACCGGCGCGGCGAAGAGGCTGGCGCACAGCAGCACTGCGGCAGGCAAAGCCTGCGCCACAGCGCTCCGGGTAGCGCGCGAATCGCTCTTCCTCGTCATGGAATCGTGACTAGCAGTGGTTTTTGCGACCGCCCACCCTTTTGTGCCCGGCAAACATCTCCAGCCTTTCATAAATTCGGCAGCTGTGTCCTGTTGTGCACACTATCTGCACCCCGGCTGCCGGCAGCGATCAGCAAGGCTTGGCGTTACCCTTCCGGCACGCCTATAAGCAGCGACTATTTCCTGCCGAAAGCTGCAAAATGCGTCGCCTTCCCCATGTCGTGCTCGGACTTGCCCTGTTGGCCTCGCTTGCTGCCTGCAACAAGGGGCGCAAGCCCCGGATGAACATCGTCGAGGCGCCCGCCCGGGTCGCCACCATCGGGGTCAACGCCTATCTGTGGCGCGCCGCGCTCGACACATTGTCGTTCATGCCGATCGCCCAGGTCGATTCGAATGGCGGCGTCATTGTCACGGACTGGTACAGCACGCCGCAGGCACCCAACGAGCGCGTCAAGGTGACCGTCTCGATCCTTGATACCGAGCTTCGTGCCGATGCGCTGCAGGTTGCAACCATCCGCCAGACGCTGGCCGGGTCGGGCTGGATCGATGCCCCGGTGCGCGCCGGCACTGTCCAGAAGCTCGAGGAAGTGATCCTCGGCCGCGCCCGCGACCTGCGCCGCTCGCAACTTTCCGGCTGATCATCGGGCATGACGACAAAATTCGATCACAAGGGCGCCGAACAGCGCTGGCAACAGGCATGGGACAATGCCGGCAGCTTCCGCGCCGATGACAATTCGCCCAAGCCAAAAACCTATGTCCTTGAAATGTTTCCCTATCCCTCGGGCCGCATTCATATCGGCCATGTCCGCAACTACACGATGGGTGATGTCATCGCGCGCACGCGCCGCGCCCAGGGCTTTGAAGTGCTGCACCCGATGGGCTGGGATGCGTTCGGCATGCCGGCCGAAAATGCCGCGATGGAGCGCAACATCCATCCCGGCGACTGGACCCGTGCCAATATCGCCGCGATGCGCGCCCAGCTGCAGCGGCTCGGCTTCGCGCTCGACTGGAGCCGCGAGTTGGCCACCTGCGAGCCCGACTATTATGGCCATGAACAGGCGCTGTTTCTCGACCTGCTGGCCGGGGGCCTCGTCTACCGCAAGGAATCGGCGGTCAACTGGGATCCGGTCGACCATACGGTGCTGGCCAACGAGCAGGTGATCGATGGCCGCGGCTGGCGCTCGGGCGCGCTGGTCGAGCGCCGCCGCCTCAGCCAATGGTTCCTGAAGATAACCGACTTCGCCGAGGCGCTGCTCGACGGCCTGGGCAGCCTTGAGGCCTGGCCCGAGAAGGTCCGGCTGATGCAGGAGAACTGGATCGGCAAGTCGCAGGGGCTGCGCTTCCGCTTCGCCCTCGAAGGCCGGGACGACGGTTTCGACGTCTTCACCACCCGCCCCGACACGCTGTTCGGTGCCAGCTTTGCCGCGATCGCTGCCGAGCATCCGCTGGCGCTGGAACTGGCCGAGACGCGGCCGGAGCTCGCCGCCTTCATCGCCGAATGCCGCGCCGGCGGCACCGCCACGGCCGATATCGAGACCCAGGAGAAGATGGGCTTCGACACCGGCCTGTCGGTCATCCATCCGCTCGATCCGTCGCGCCGCCTGCCGGTGTTCGTCGCCAATTTCGTGTTGATGGACTATGGCACCGGCGCGCTGTTCGGCTGCCCGGCGCATGACCAGCGCGATCTCGATTTCGCCCGCAAATACCAGCTCCCCGTGCCGCGGGTCGTGGCGCCACTGGGCGAAGAGGCCGTGGGCATCGGCGACGAGGCGTATGTCGGCCCCGGCCGGATGATCAATTCGCGCTTCCTCGACGGCCTGTCGAGCGATGAGGCCAGGGTGGCGGTCATCGCCCGCGCCGAGGCCGAGGGCTGGGGTGAGGGCATCACCCAGTACAGGCTGCGGGACTGGGGCGTTTCCCGCCAGCGCTACTGGGGCACACCGATCCCGATCATCCATTGTGAATCCTGCGGAGCCGTGCCGGTGCCACGCGAGGATCTCCCGGTCCGGCTGCCCGAGGATGTCAGCTTCGATGTCCCCGGCAACCCGCTCGACCGTCACCCGACCTGGAAGCATGTCCCCTGCCCCGGTTGCGGCAGCCCGGCCCGGCGCGAGACCGACACGCTTGATACATTCGTCAATTCCTCCTGGTATTTCATCCGATTCGCCAGCGCCCCCGCCGATCGGCCGTTCGACCGCGCTGTGGCCGAGCAATGGCTGCCGGTGGCGCAATATATCGGCGGCGTCGAGCATGCGATCCTGCACCTGCTCTATGCGCGCTTCTGGACCCGGGCGTTGGCCCATATCGGCCATCTGTCGGTAGCCGAGCCCTTTGCCGGGCTGTTCACCCAGGGCATGGTCACCCACGAAACCTACAAGTCCGAGGCTGGCGCCTGGTTGGAGCCGGGCGCCATCGAGCGCCGCGATGGCGGGGTGTTCGAACTGGCCAGCGGCGCGCCGGTGACGCTCGGCCGCGCCGAGAAAATGTCCAAGTCGAAGAAGAACACCATCGACCCGGACATGATCATCGAGCGCTACGGCGCCGACGCCGTGCGCTGGTTCATGCTCTCGGACAGTCCGCCCGAGCGCGATCTGGCCTGGTCGGAAGCCGGCATCGACGGCGCCTGGCGCTTCGTCCAGCGGGTCTGGCGCCTGGCGACCGAGCCGGTCGCGGAAACCGCCGCGCCGGACGAGAAGCTGCTGCGCCTGCTTCACCGCACCATCGCCGCGGTCACCGACGATATCGACCGGCTTCAATTCAACAAGGCGGTTGCCCGCTTCTACGAGCTGGTCAACGCCCTTGAGCGCGCCGAGCCGTCCGCCACCCGCCATGACGCCGTCGAGATACTGCTGCGCCTCGTCGCGCCGATGTGCCCGCACCTCGCCGAGGAAGCCTGGTCGGCGCGGGGCCTGCCCGGCCTGGCCTGCGATGCCGCCTGGCCGGTCGCTGATCCGGCGCTGCTCGTCGATGACCGGGTGACGATCGCCATCCAGATCAATGGCAAGCTCAAGGACAGTTTCGAGACCGAAAAGGGTCGCGACCGCGCCGCGCTTGAACTTGAGGTGCTGGCGCGCGACAAGATTGTCAGGGCGCTGGAAGGCAAGGCGCCCAGAAAGGTGATCGTCGTGCCGGACCGTTTGGTGAACCTTGTCGCCTGAGCGTCCCCTGCTCGTCGCCCTGCTGCTGGCGCTGGCCGGCTGCGGCCTCGCCCCCGTCTATTCCGGCGGCGGCAGCGGCCCGGCCGCCGCGAGCCTGCAGAATATCGCTGTGGCGCCGATTCCCGATCGTTCGGGCTTTCTTGTACGCCAGGCGCTGCTCGATCGGCTCGGCCAGACCGTCGCCAGCCCGCGCTACCGGCTGGAGGTCGAACTCGATGATCAGATCGTCGCCTTCGGCGTGCGCGGCGACAACTCCGCTGCCCGCGAGCGCCGCACGCTGCGTGCCCGCTACCGTCTCGTCGACACCACCAACAATGTCGTGGTGCTCGATGCCACCGCCGGCGCTGATTCGGGCATCGACCGTGTCAGCTCCAACTATGCCGTCGTCGCCGCCGAAGTGACCGCGCTGGAGCGGCTGTCTACCGATATCGCGCGCCAGATCGGCGCCCGTCTCGCGGTTTTCGCACGCGCGGCGCCCGCCACCGCCGGTTGAGGCCGGATGGCCGGGTCACCGCTCGAGGCGCTCGCCCGGCAGTGGCCGGACGGGCTCAGGCTGGTGCTCCTGCATGGCTATGAGCCGGGCCTGACCGCTGATCATGCCGATACGCTGACCCAGGCGCTGGTCGATCCGGCCAACCCCGCCGGGCTGGAGCGCCTCGCTGCCGACCAATTGCTCCATGACCCTCAAGCGCTTGCCGCCGCCGTCTCCAACCGGTCGATTTTCGGCGATCGTATCGTCGTTCGCGTCGATGGCGTGGATGACCGCGCGGCGGCGGCGGTCGGGCCGGTGCTGGACGGACCATGTGGCAACCCGCTGGTCCTGGTCGCCGGCCGGCTCAAGGCGACGGGTGCCCTGCTCACCCTTGTTGCCCGCAACAAATTGGCAACGGTCTTCGAGGTCAAGGCTCCGAATGCAGGCCAAGCGCTTGATATCGTTAAGGATATTGCGGCCTTGCTGAACATGCGCTGTGATCGCCAGACGGCGCAGCTGCTGGTCGAAACCACGGGCGGCGAGCGGTCGCTGCTGCGCCGTGAGCTCGAGAAGTTGGCGCTGTATCTGGACGCCGCCCCGGACCATCCGGCCACGCTCGATGCCGATGCCGTGCTGGCGGTTGCGGCCGGCACCGACTTCTTCGATCATGCCGGCCTGTCGACCGCCGCGATTGCCGGACGGTCGGCCGACGTGGTCTCGCTTCTGTCGCAGATCCCTGCCGGCGAAGGCGTCGTCGCCCTGCGATTCCTCGCCGGCCGTCTGGCGCTGCTAGGTGAAATCAGGGCGAAGATGGACGCCGGCGCGTCGGGGGCGAGCGCTGTTGACGGCCATCGCCCGCCAGTCTTCTACAAGGACAAGCCGGCCTTTCATGAGGCCTTGCAACGCTGGACGTCTCGGGGCCTTGCAGCGGCCTTGCAGGCCGTGCTGACGGCGGAGATGGCGCTCAAGTCGCGCGGTGGTCTCGGCGACCTGGAGGCGCAATCGCTCGTGCTGCGCGTCGCCCGGAAGCGCTGATCAGCCCTGGCCCAGCCTGGCGCACAGCCAGTCGAGCTGATCGAGACTGTCGAAGCGAACGATCAGGCTGCCGCTGCCGGCCTCGCCCCCCATCTGCAGCGCCACCGGCATGCCGATCTGCTCGCTCAGCTGCAATTCCAGGGCATCGATATTGGGGTCGGCCGGGGCGCTCGGGGCCAATGCATGGCGAGGCGCGGCCGCCTTCCGGCCCGCAGCCAGCTTCTCGGTGGCGCGCACGGAGAGGCCACGGTCGATTACCTGCTGGGCGAGCGCCGCCGGATCGGCCGCCCCGGCCAATGCCCGGGCATGGCCCATCGAAAGCTGGTTGGTCTCGACCATGGTCTGCACCTCGACCGGCAGGTCGAGCAGGCGCAGCAGATTGGCGACATGGCTGCGTGATTTGCCGAGAATGGCGCCCAATGCGGCTTGCGTATGGCCGAAATCGGCGATCAGCCGGGAGTAGCCGCGCGCCTCTTCCATGGCATTGAGGTCGCTGCGCTGGATATTTTCGACCAGCGCAAATTCGAACGCAGTCCGGTCATCGAGCGACTTTACCAGCGCCGGGATCTCGTGAAGGCCCGCCGCCTGCGCAGCCCGCCAGCGTCGCTCGCCTGCGACGATTTCATAGCGCCCGCCAGCAATATCGCGAACCAGGATCGGCTGCAGCACGCCATGTGCCTTCACCGACACCACCAACTCGGCCATCGAGTCGTCGGTGAACTGCCGGCGCGGCTGGTTAGGATTGGCGACAATGTCAGCGATCGGCAGCCGCGTGCTGCTGGCCACCGGCGGGTTTGCCGCCTCTTCCAAAAGCGCCGACAGCCCGCGCCCCAATCCCGATACCCGGCGCTTTTCAGCCACTTTCAGTCTCCAGTACAGCCCGGCCGCCAATACGGGCCAGGACTTCGCGGGCCAGCTCGACATAGGCCTCCGACCCCGCGCAACGGCTGTCATAGACGAGGCCCGGCAGGCCATGGCTGGGCGCTTCAGACAGCCGGACGTTGCGCGGGATGCTCGTGTCGAACACCCGCTGGCCGAGCACGGCGCGCACATCATTCGAGACCTGTTCGCTCAGCCTGTTGCGCCGGTCCACCATCGTCAACACCACGCCCAGCAGTTTCAGCCGCGGATTGAGGCCTGACCGCACGCGTTCGATCGTTCCCAGCAACTGGCTCAAGCCTTCCAGCGCAAAGAACTCGGCCTGCAGCGGCACAAGTACGGTGTTGGCAGCCACCAACGCATTGAGCGTCAATAGACCGAGCGACGGCGGACAGTCGATCAGTACATGATCATAGCGGTCAAGGTTGGCCAGGGCGTCGGCAAGGCGGTGGCTGCGTCGATCAAGATCGACCAGCTCCACTTCGGCGCCCGATAGTGCCGCGGTCGACGGAATGATGTCCAGCCCGGGTATGGTTGTCGAGACCACAGCCTCTTCAGCGACGGCATGGCCGACCAGCACATCATAAATGCTCGCCTTGCGCTTTTTGCGCTCAATGCCGAGCCCGGTCGACGCATTGCCTTGCGGGTCTGAGTCGATGATAAGCACTGAGTGGCCCGCTGCTACCATGGCCGTGGCCAGATTGATCGCCGTGGTAGTCTTCCCCACCCCACCCTTCTGGTTGGCCACGGCAATGATCATTTGCGAGCCACCCCCGTCGCCCGGACGATTCGGGCTTCATCCGATGTTCTACTGGCTATCAGTGTATGTTGGAAGCGATAGCGCCGTTCGGCTGCCTCAATCTCCTCGGCATGACGCGCGCCCTTGGGTAGAAGCCATAATGTTTCGGCTGAGGCATGGGGCAGGCCCCAGGTGAAAAGTTGCGAAAGTTGTGCCAAGGCGCGTGCTGTAATGATATCGGCCTGCTGCGGCGGGACATGCTCGATCCGCGCATTGACCACCTCGACCTGCGCCTCGAGACCAAGGCGGCGGCTCACTTCCTCAAGAAAACGGCACTTCTTGGCGATCGATTCGACCAGCTTCACGCGCGCCGAGGGGTCGCTGAGGGCGATGACCAGCCCGGGAAAGCCGGCCCCTGCCCCTAGGTCGAGCCAGAATGCGCCTTTTGGGGCAAGGTCCAGCAACTGGGCTGAATCGGCAAAATGTCGATCCCAGATATGGTCCAGCGTCGCCGGCCCAACAAGATTCATCTGCTCCTGCCACTCGATAAGAAGTGCGGCGTAAAGATCGAGCTTTTCCAATGTTTCACGTGGAACATTGAAGAGAGCAGCGAAGGTGGTCCGATCGATCACGCGGCGCGCCGGGTGAAGGGCAGCAGCGCGACGAGGGCGGCGGGGGTCACGCCCGCTATGCGGCTGGCTGCCCCGAGGGTTTCGGGGCGGGCTTTTGATAACCGTTCGATCATCTCGGTGCTCAATCCAGGCACGGTCGCGAAGTCCAGGGTTGCCGGCAGCGACAAGCCTTCGTCTCTGCGGAAGCTGGCGAGGTCATCTTCCTGTCGCGTGACATAAGCAGCATAGGACGCATCGACAGCCAGCGTCTCCATCAGGGCGATGTCCACGGCCTGCAGCTCGGGCCAGATCCGGCGGGCCTCTGCTGCGCCCAGCAGAGGGTAGCGGAGCCATTCGAACGCTGTCCGGATCACGCCGTCCTGGCGAACAGCGATGCCGTGCCTAGCGACATCGTGCGGAGACGCCGTCAGTCGATGTAGCAGCGCCAGTCCGTGCGAACGCTCGGCTTGCGCTTTCTGGTGGGTCGCAGCGCGATAGGTGTCGATCAGCCCGGCGTCAATCGCCACGCCGGTCAGACGTTCGGCGGCGTTGTCAGTGCGCAGCCGAAGGCGATATTCGGCGCGGGACGTGAACATGCGATAGGGCTCGGTGACGCCCTGCGATGTCAGGTCATCGACCATGACCCCGATATAGGCCTGGTCCCGGCCGAGCCGCAGCGGCGGCAAGCCAAGCGCCTGGCTGGCCGCGTTGGCACCGGCGATAAGCCCCTGGGCAGCGGCTTCTTCATAGCCTGTGGTGCCGTTGATCTGCCCTGCGAGGAAAAGTCCTTCGATTGCGTGGCAGGCGAGCCGTGTGTCGAGCGCCCTTGGGTCGACATGATCATATTCGATGGCATAGCCGGGCTTGAGGATCTCGCACCGCTCAAGGCCCGGGATCGTCTGGATGAAGGCGGCCTGGATGTCGGCCGGCAGCGATGTAGACAGGCCATTGGGATAGACGGTGATGTCGTCATAGCCCTCGGGTTCGAGAAAGATCTGATGGCTGTCCCGGTCAGCGAAGCGGACGACCTTGTCCTCGATCGACGGACAATAGCGCGGACCGACCGAATGGATGTGGCCGCCATAGAGCGCCGACTGGGCCAGATTGTCGGCGATGATCCGGTGCGTCTCGGCAGTGGTACGGGTGATCCCGCACGGTAAGGAGGGCGTCGTAGACGACGGAGCTGCGGAAAATTGCGGTTCGTCGGCATCGCCATATTGAAGATCGAGGGCGGCCCAGTCGATGGTCCGGCCATCGAGGCGCGGCGGCGTGCCCGTCTTAAGCCGGGCGACGGGCAGGCCGAGCGCCCTTAGCGCGTCGCCTAGCGTTGAGGCGGGCGCGTCGACGCGACCGCCGGGGCTGCGTTGCTCACCGCGATGCATCATGCCGCCGAGAAACGTGCCGGTCGTCAGCACGACGCTCGGCGCTTCGATCAGGCCGTGCGCGGTGTCGACGCCGACTACCCTGCCCGCCACCAGGCGCAGCTGTTCGGCATGGCCGACGACGATGCGCAGATTTTCATAGGCTGCGAGGCTGGCCGACATCGCGGCGCGATAGCGACGACGGTCGACCTGGGCGCGCGGCCCGTGGACCGCCGGCCCTTTGGAACGATTGAGAATTCGCGCCTGCAACCGGGCTACGTCGGCTACCCGGCCCATTACGCCGCCCAACGCTTCGATCTCGCAGACCAGATGGCCCTTGCCGATGCCGCCGATGGCAGGGTTGCACGATAGCGTGCCCGGGTCATCAGCGCTCAGCGTCAGCAAAATGGTGCGGGCACCGCGCCGCGCCGCCGCGGCCGCGGCTTCACATCCGGCATGGCCGGCGCCGACGACAAGAACATCACAGGTGATCACAGCCTCGCTTTACCGCTTGCGCAGCCAGTGTTCCACGTGAAACTATTTGCCGATGCAGAAGCGTGAGAAAATCACGTCGAGCAGATCATCGACATCGACGCGGCCGGCGATCCGGCCAAATGCGCGCGCCGCCAGCCGCAGCGCCTCGGCGCGCAGCTCAGGCAGCGGGGCCTCGGCCGCATCGCGAAGCGCCGCGCCGGCGTCGGCAAAAGCCTGCCGATGCCTGGCATGGGACAGCAAGGCCGGCTCACCTGGACGCAGCACCCCGAACGCCCAGCGGCCGAGATGCTGCCGTAACGCCGCAACCCCCTCGCCATGTTGTGCCGATATCGAAAAGCCGCCTGCTGGCGCTGTTGCCCGATGAATGTCCACCTTGTTCAACACCGGCAGGCCGCCCTCGGGCCATCGGGCATCCGGATTATCGGAGACATGCAAAACCAGATCAGCCGCTGCCGCCCGCGCCCGCGCCCGTCTTATTCCTTCAGCCTCGACCGGATCGTCGGTTTCGCGCAGGCCCGCCGTATCGATCAATGTTGCCGCCAGCCCGTCAAGATTGACTTGGACTTCAAGCGCGTCCCGCGTGGTTCCCGGGAGAGCGGTGACGATGGCGACATCGCGGTTCGAGAGGGCGTTGATCAGGCTCGATTTGCCGACGTTCGGCGCGCCGCTGACGACGATTGTCAGACCCTCCCGGATGCGCGCCGCGCGCGCGTGATCGGCAATCTGCGCCTCCAGCTCGGCGGCCATTGCGACCAAGGCGGCCGCCGCCTTCTCGTCGAGCCTGTTCGCCACATCGGCCTCGTCTTCGGCAAAGTCGAGCCCGGCCTCGGCTTCGGCTAATACATCCAGGCAGCGGGTCCGCCAAGCGTCGGCCAGTCGCGCCAGGGCACCCCCGCTCAGCGCCAGCGCCTGGTCGCGCTGCGCGCTGGTCTCGGCGCTGACCAGATCGCCAAGCCCCTCGACCTCGTCGAGGGTCATCCGTCCATTGGCAAAGGCCCGCCGTGTGAATTCGCCGGGCTCGGCCAGGCGCATGTCCGGCAGCCGCAGCAAGGCCGCCAATACGCCGTCGATCACCGCCGGCCCACCATGAAGATGCAGCTCGGCCATGTCCTCGCCGCTCGGACTGGCCGGGCCGGCGAACCAGACGACCAGCGCCTGATCGAGCAAGGTGTGGGCCTCTGGGTCCGTTAGCGGACGCAGCGACAGTCGCCGTACTTCGGGTAACGGCCCGGCGGTCAGGCGCTGCAATGCCGCCAGTGATGCCGGCCCGGACAGGCGCAGGACAGCAATGGCGGATGGCGGGCGCCCCGTGGCCAGTGCCACGATCGTCTGCGCCATCTGCTATTGCGGGGTCTTGGGGATGGCCGACAGCATCAGCTGGCGCCACTGTTCGAAGCCATCGGCAAAGCCTGGCATCCAGCTGCGCGCCACCTTCTCGAAATCGGCCGGCGTCAGCCCATCCACCATCATCGATTTCATCTTGTCGACATAGGCATCATGGACAGGCGCGAGATCGGGAAGCCCGAAAAATGCCCTCGCCTCTTCGGGCGTACATTCGATTTCGAAATGGACCTTCATGCCGTTCAACCTCGATCACCGCGTTCGACGTTGCCGTCTTGGCAGGCCGAGAGGGGAAGTCTAGCTTGCCGATGTCCGGTCCGGCAAGCTGTCGGGCATCGCTACCGCGGAGAAGACGATCAGCCGTTAGTACCAACCTGTTTTCATCGCATCAACCACCGTGACAGGTCACCGGATGGCCATGAGGCTGAGATTAGAGTTTTCATATATTTTTTAACGATAAAAGATACTTACCGCGCAGCACGAAAAATCGCAGAGACAGATTTTCAAGGAGATCATCATGCAGTCAGTCACGATCACCAGCGCTGGCGGGCCGGACGTCCTCGCGCTGTCGCCGCTCGCCCTTGCGGACCCTGGGCTCGGTGAGGTCCGGATTCGCCATACCGCCATTGGTCTCAATTTCATCGACACCTATCATCGCTCCGGCCTTTATCCGCTATCCTTGCCAACAGGGCTCGGCATCGAGGCGGCCGGCGTGGTCGAGGCGCTGGGGCCGGGAGTCGATCATCTCACCATCGGTGAAAGGGTCGGCTATTGCTGGGGGCCGCCCGGGGCCTATGCCACACATCGGCTGATCGCGGCGGCCCGGGTCCTGACGCTGCCTGACTCGGTCTCGGACGACGTGGCGGCGGCGGGCCTGCTCAAGGGCTGCACGGCTGAATTCCTCATCGAGCGCTGCGCCCGGGTCGAGGCCGGTCAGACCGTGCTCGTCCATGCGGCGGCCGGCGGCGTCGGGCTGCTGCTCGTGCAATGGTTGAAGCACATCGGCGCCATGGTCATTGCCGTCGCCGGATCACCAGCCAAGGTCGCCATTGCGATGGCGGCGGGCGCCGACCATGGCATCGTCCAGACGGCGGACCTGGCGCAATCGGTCCGCGATCTTACCGATGGCCGCGGCGTTGATGTGGTGCTCGACGGCATCGGCCGCGACACCTTCGAGGCGTCGCTGGACAGTCTCCGGAAGCGCGGGCTTTATGTCAGCTATGGCAATGCCTCGGGGCCTGTCGGCGAGGTCGATTTCGGCATCCTGGCGCGCAAAGGCTCGCTATTCGCCACCCGGCCGACGCTGTTCGACTATTACATCACGCGCGACGACATGGAGACCTATGGCGGCCGGGTGCTGTCGCTGATGGCCTCGGGCGTGCTGACGCTGACCATTGGCCAGCGCTATGCACTTGCCGACATTGCTCAGGCGCACAAGGATCTCGAGGGGCGCAAGACGACGGGGTCGACGGTGATCCTGCCCTGAGGGCGATGGGGGATCGTGAGTCGACCCTGGAGGGGGCGCCGGCTATGGGAGGGCGATGATCGTCCTGGGCCTTGAATCAAGCTGTGATGAAACCGCGGTGGCGCTGGTGGGCGATGACCGCCTGATCCTCGCCAGCCGCATCGCCAGCCAGGACGAGTCGCATCGCCCGTTCGGCGGCGTCGTTCCCGAGCTTGCCGCCCGCGCCCATGTCGAGCGGCTGACGCCGATGGTCGCCGAGGTCCTCGGTGAAGCCGGGCTGGGGCTCGACGATGTCGATGCCATCGCCGCCACGGCCGGTCCCGGACTGATCGGCGGTGTCATGGTCGGGCTGGTCACCGGCAAGGCGCTGGCGATGGCCAGCGGCAAGCCGCTGTTGGCGATCAATCATCTCGAAGGCCATGCCCTGTCCCCGCGGCTGGCCGATGCCGATCTCGAATTTCCCTATCTGCTGCTGCTGGTGTCCGGCGGGCATTGCCAGCTTCTCGCCGTGGAGGGCGTCGGCCGCTATCGCCGGCTTGCCACGACGATTGACGATGCGATCGGCGAAGCCTTTGACAAGACGTCGAAAACGCTAGGGCTCGGCTTTCCCGGCGGCCCGGCTGTCGAGCGGGCGGCGCGGGTGGGTACGGCGGCGCGGTTTCCGCTGCCGCGTCCCCTGCTGGGGGCCGACGAGCCGCATTTCAGCTTCGCCGGGCTCAAGTCCGCCGTGCTGCGCAGCTGGCAGCAGCTGGCGGTGCAGGACGATGCCGCCCGGTCCGACATGGCTGCGGCCTTTCAGACCGCGGCCACCGATTGCCTTGTCGACCGCACCGCGCGGGCGCTGGCCCTTGCCGATGGGCCTTTGGTGGTCGCGGGCGGGGTAGCCTCCAACCAGCATATCCGCGCCGCGCTTGCCGCGCTGGCCGGTCGCCATGGCCGCCGTTTCGTGGCGCCGCCGCCGTGGCTGTGCACCGACAATGCGGCGATGATCGCCTGGGCCGGGGTCGAGCGGCTGGGTCTCGGGCTGGTCGACACGCTGGAGGCGCCGGCCCGTGCCCGCTGGCCGCTCGATCCGGGTGCGGCGACGGTGCGCGGTGCGGGGGTAAGGGCATGAGCGGCACGAGGATCGGCGTGATCGGCGGTGGCGCCTGGGGCACGGCGCTGGCGCAGGTGATGGCGGCGCAGGACGATGTCCTGCTCTGGGCGCGCGAGCCCGAGGTGGTGGCGGCCGTCAATGCCGGCGAGAACAGCCTTTTCCTGCCCGGCGTGCGGCTGCACGAGCGGGTGCGGGCGACGACCGACCTTGCCGACCTCGCCAGCGCGGATCTCTGGCTCGTCGTTGCGCCGGCGCAGCATCTGCGTGCCGTGCTGGCCGCCGCGCCCGATCCGGCGGGCCGCACGCTGGTGCTGTGCGCCAAGGGCATTGAGGCCGGCAGCCACAAGCTGATGGCCGATGTTGCCGCCGAGGCCGGGGCGGAGCGGATCGCCGTGCTGTCCGGGCCGACCTTTGCCGGCGAGGTGGCGCGCGGGCTGCCGACGGCCGTCACCCTGGCCTGCCGTGACAGTGCGGCCGGCGCGGCGCTGGTGCAGCGGCTCGTCCGTCCGGGCTTTCGGCTTTATCTGTCGGACGATGTCACCGGCGCCGAGATCGGCGGTGCGGTCAAGAATGTGCTGGCCATCGGCTGCGGTGTCGTCGAGGGCGCCGGACTGGGTCTCAATGCGCGGGCCGCGCTGATCGCCCGGGGCTTCGCCGAGATGACCCGCTTCGGTGTGGCGCGCGGGGCGCGGCCGGAGACGCTGGCCGGCCTGTCCGGGCTCGGCGATCTGGTGCTGACCTGCACCTCCACCAACAGCCGCAATTTCACGCTGGGCGTTGGCCTCGGGCGCGGCGAGCGCGCCGCCGATCTGCTGGCGGCGACATCCTCGGTGGCGGAGGGCGCTGCCACGGCGCCGGTGCTGGCGGCGGCGGCGCGGGAACTGGGCGTCGACATGCCGATCTGTGCCGCCGTTGCCGCGCTGATCGACGGGGCGCCGCTGGCCGCAACCGTGACTGCGCTGATGACCCGGCCGCTGAAGGGCGAGTAGCGCCGGCGGGTCAGAAGTCGACGGCGATCCCGCCCTTTTCCCAGTCACCGTAGCGAACTGGATCGGGCCCGCCGCGGCCGCCGATTTCCTTCGACGGCGTGGGCTTCGACTCGGGGTTGGGCGCGGCCGGGGGCGGCGTCGGGTCGGCGGTTGGCTTGTCTTTGTCGATCATGGGGCAAGTCTAGGCCCTTCCCGGAAGTCGCGAAAGGGGGGCGCGACCATCGGCGCGGGCCGGACGCTTGCGCGGGGAGTTCCCCAAACGCCGATTCCGGGGCATGGGAGCCTTTTTGGGAGGCGGTCATCGTCAAATCTGATCAGGCTCCGGTACAGGCAACGGCCGGCGTTCCCGCCCGCCGGGCGGCGCTCAAGCTGTTGATGGCGGTGCTCGGCCGTGGCACGCCGCTCGAACTGGCGCTGGATACCGCGCTTGCCGAGGTCCGCCTGTCCAACGACCGGGCGCTGGCACGGCACCTGGCGGCCACCGTGCTGCGCTGGCTGCCGGACCTCGACGCGCTGATCGATTCGGCCACCCCCAAGCCGCTGCCCGAGGATGCGCGTGCGCGGATGGTGCTGCGCGTCGCGCTGGCCGGCTGGCTGAAGCTGGGCACGCCGCCGCATGCCGTCGTCGCCACGGCGCTGCCGCTGGTCGAAGGCGGGCCGCGCCGGCTTGTGCACGGCGTGCTCGGCAGTCTGATCCGCGCCAATGCCACCCTGCCCGAGGCGCCGCACCTGCCTGATCTGTTCGCCATCCGCTGGGCGATGGACTGGGGGCCGGAGGTCGCCGAGGCGGCCGCGGCTGCGCTGGCCGAGGAGCCTGCTACCGACCTGACCCTGCGCGACGCCGCCGAGACGGACCGTTGGGCCGAGGCGCTGGGCGGCACCAGCCTTGCCCCCGGCCATGTCCGGGTGCCACGCAGCAAGAGCCTGGGCGGCGATCTCACCGAATGGCCGGGCTTCGCCGAAGGGGCGTGGTGGGTGCAGGATTTCGCCGCATCGCTGCCGGCCCGGCTGCTTGGTGCGCAACCCGGCGATTCGGTGCTCGACATGTGCGCCGCCCCGGGCGGGAAGACCTTGCAGATCGCCGCTGCCGGCGCCGATGTCATTGCGCTGGATGTCTCCGACACCAGGCTTGAGCGGGTGCGGGAGAATCTTGCCCGCACCGGGCTGGCGGCGACGCTGGCGGCCGGCGACGCGCTGCGCTGGGAGCCCGGCCGGTTGTTCGACCGCATCCTCCTTGATGCCCCCTGCTCGGCGACCGGCATCTACCGCCGCCATCCCGACGTCCTGCATTTGAAGGGCGCGCGCGATCTTGCGCCGCTGACCTTGCTGCAGGCGGCGCTGCTGCGCCGGGCGGCCGGCTGGCTCAAGCCCGGCGGCACGTTGGTCTATGCCACCTGCTCGCTCGATCCGCGCGAGGGCGAGCGCATCGCCGAACGGATCATCGCCGGCCTGCCGCGGGCGCCGATCGAGGCGGCCGAACTGCCGGCGTCGCTTGCCCCCACCGGTGAGGGCTGGGTGCGGACGCTGCCGGGCCAGATCGCCGACCAGGGCGGGTTGGACGGATTCTTCATCGCCCGTTTCCGCAAGCTCGCGGCATGATGCAGGATCGGCGCGCGCGTATTTTCGCCGCCATCCTGTCCGGCACCGCCGGCTATATCGACGCGGTCGGCTGGCTGACCTCGGGCGGCCTGTTCGTTTCGTTCATGAGCGGCAATGTCACCAAGCTCGGCCTCAGCCTGTCCGGCCAGCTCGAAGCGGCGGCGCTCGGTGCCGGCCTGATCAGTGCCTTTGTCGGCGGCGTCGTCATCGGCTCGCTGGTCGGTCGGGCGGCGGGGCCGAGGCAGCCGCGCCGCGTGCTGGCGCTGGTGACGATGATCCTCGCCGCCGCCACCGCCTGCCTCGAATCGGGGCTGCTGGTCCCCGCCGTGCTCGGCCTCGCCGCCGCCATGGGCGCCAAGAACACGGTTTTTGCCGAGAAGGGCGAGGTCAAGATCGGCCTCACCTACATGACCGGCGCGCTGGTCCGCATGGGCAAGCGCATCGCCACGGCGCTGACCGGCGGCGACCGCTACAGCTGGCTGGAGCCACTGGCGCTGTTCTCCAGCATGTTGTCGGGGGCGTTCCTCGGTGCCATGGCCCAGGCCGGGCTCGGCGCCCGCGCCATGTGGGTGGCGACCCTGGTGTCGCTGGCGCTCACTCTTTACGCAAGGCGCCTGCAAACCCCCGACAGATGAGAGGGGACGGGGCCAAATTCAGCCGACATGGTCTACCCTGCACGGCGCGCCGCTGCTAGAGCGGGGCCATGCAACAGCCGGTCCGCATCGCCCCCTCCATCCTCTCCGCCGATTTCGCCCGTCTCGGCGAGGAGGTCCGCGCCATCGAGGCCGCCGGCGCCGATTATGTCCATGTCGATGTGATGGACGGCCATTTCGTCCCCAACATCACCATCGGCCCGATGGTGGTGAAGGCGTTGCGCGCCCACACCAGCCTGCCGTTCGACGTCCATCTGATGATTTCGCCCGCCGACCCCTATCTCGATGCCTTTGCCGAGGCCGGTGCCGACATTCTCACCGTCCATCCCGAGGCCGGGCCGCACCTGCACCGCTCGGTCCAACGGATCAAGGCGCTCGGCAAGAAAGCCGGCGTCTCGCTCAATCCCGCCACGCCGGCCAAGATGCTCGATTATGTGCTGGAGGATCTCGACCTGGTGCTGGTGATGAGCGTCAACCCCGGTTTCGGCGGCCAGAGCTTTATCGACAGCCAGCTTCGCAAGATCGAGGCGATCCGCAAGGCGATCGACAAGACCGGCAAGACCATCGACCTTGAGGTCGATGGTGGCATCGATGGCGTCACGGCGCGGGCCGCCATCGATGCCGGCGCTGATGTGCTGGTTGCCGGCACCGCCACCTTCCGGGGCGGGGCGGCGAACTATGCCGCCAACATCGCCGCCCTGCGTGGCTGAGAATGGCCAGATCCCCGGAGCCTCCCGCCGATAACCCCGAAACGGAAAGCCGCCAGACCCTGCGCCGGCTCGGCGGCGACAAGGGGCTGTCGCTGACCGAACGGCTGTCGACCAATGTCGCGGCCCGGCTCTATGCCACGCCGCTCCATGCCATGCGGCTGCGTGGCCGCTATCCGCTCAAGCTGCTCGGCGTCGCCGCCGATCCGGTGCCCGGCGACCCCGCCATCGGCGAGCGCATCGCCGCTGGCCGGCTGATCCACGCCGGCCATACGGCGTTCGTGCGCGACCTGGATTTCGCCGCCGCCCATCATCCGGCGCGCTGGCGGGAATGGGCCGATGGCTGGTGCTGGCTGCGCGATCTTGCTGCCCATGTCCCCGATGTCCGCGCCGCCACCGCGCTCGCCGAACCGCTGGCGGCGCGCTGGCTGGGCCGGTTCGCGGCGTTCGAGCCCGTTGCCTGGCGGGCCGACATCACCGGCCAGCGGCTGCTGATGGCGCTCAGCCACGCGCCGCTGATCCTGTCGTCGCCGGATCAGGTCTATCGCTCGCTGGTGCTCTCAGGCATCGCCACCTGGGCCCGGCATCTCGACCGCGCCGCCTTCCGCCTGCCGGAAGGGCTGGGCCGCGCCCTGGCGCTGGCCGGCCTCTGGGCCGCCGGCCTGTTGCTGCCCGGCGGCGAGACCCGCGCCGCCCGGGCGCTGGCCGGGCTTGAGTCGCTGCTGCCCGAGCTGGTGCTGCCCGATGGCGGCATCTACAGCCGCGCGCCGATCGATGCGCTGCACCTGGCCGAGTTGCTGCTCCATGCCGGCGGCGCCGCCGAGGCGCTGGAGAAGCGCCCGCCGCTGGCCTTTGCCGAGGCGCTGGGCCGGCTGGTGCCGGCGCTGCGCGGCATGGCGCTCGGCGACGGCATCGTCGGCGCCTGGGCCGGTAGCGCGGCGCTGCCCGCCGCGGCGCTCGCCCGGCTGTCGTCCCAGGTTGCCAGCGGCACCGCGCTCAGCAAGGGCGGCGGCCATTCGGGCTATCATCGGCTCGGTGCCGGCAAGACCATCGTCCTCGTCGATGCCGGTCCGCCGGCGCTGGCGCGGATGGCGCCCGAGGGTCATGCCGGCACCTTGGCCTTCGAGATGAGCGATGGCCCGCAGCGGCTGATCGTCAATTGCGGCGGCCAGCGCGGCCTTGCCGCTCCGCTCCCGGCCGCGCTGGCCGACGGGCTGCGCACCACCGCCGCCCACAGCACGCTGACGATCGAGAATACCAACAGCACCCGCATCCGCGATGACGGCTCGCTCGGCCTCGGCGTCGAGACCGTCGATGTCGAGAGCCGGGCGAGCAGCGAGGGCTTCTGGCTGGAGGCCAGCCATGATGGCTATGCCCGGCGCTTCGGCCTCACCGTCCGCCGCCGGCTTTGGCTGTCGCCCGATGGCCTCGACCTGCGCGGCGAGGACGCGCTGGAGCCGGCACCTGTCGGCGCGCTCAAGCGGCGCGGCCCGCGCCCTTTCGACATCCGCTTCCATCTCGGCCCCGATGTCGCGGCGACGCCGACCGTCGATGGCTCGGGCGCGCTGCTCAAACTGCCGGGTGGCCGCCTCTGGCAGATGAAGGCGCGCGGCGGCGCGCTGGCAATCGAGCCGTCATTATGGGTTGATCCGGCCGGCCAGTTGCACAAGACGAGCCAGCTCGTCATTTCCGGCACCACCGACAAGGGCGCCGCCACCATTGGCTGGAGCCTCAAGCGGGCCGGTCGCTGAACCACAAGAGGTACGCATGAGTGAATTGATCCCCGTCCGCCGCGCCCTGCTCTCGGTGTCGGACAAGACCGGCCTCGCCGAGCTTGCCGGCGCGCTGGTCCGCCATGGTGTCGAGCTGGTCTCCACCGGCGGTACCGCCGCAGCGCTGCGCGCCATGGGTCACGACGTCCTCGACGTCGCCGAGCTGACCGGCAGCCCCGAGATGCTCGACGGCCGGGTCAAGACGCTCCATCCCCGGGTCCATGGCGGCCTGCTCGGCGTGCGCGATAACCCCGAGCATGTCGCTGCCATGGCCGAGCATGGCATCGGCGCCATCGATCTGGCGGTGATCAACCTCTATCCGTTTGCCGCCACCGTCGCGCGCGGCGGTACGCGCGACGAGATCATCGAGAACATCGATATCGGCGGCCCCGCCATGGTCCGGTCCTCGGCCAAGAACCATGATTTCGTCGCCGTGCTGACCGCGCCGGACCAGTATCAGGCGCTGGTCGAGGCGCTCGATGTCCATGCCGGCTCCACGGACCTGGCGCTACGCCGCCGGCTTGCCGCCGCCGCCTTCGCCCATACTGCTGCCTATGATGCCGCCGTGGCGGACTGGTTCGGCCGCGTCGACCAGGGCGCCCAGTTTCCGCCGCTGCTGCCGCTGGCGCTCGAGCGCGTCGAAACGCTGCGCTACGGCGAGAACCCGCACCAGTCGGCGGCGCTTTACCGTCCGGTCGGCGCCACCGGCGGCGTCGCGGCCGCCCGCCAGGTCCAGGGCAAGGAGCTCAGCTACAACAACCTCAACGATGCCGATGGTGCCCTTGAGCTGATCGCTGAATTCCGTGATTCCGGCCCCGCCTGCGCCATCATCAAGCACGCCAACCCCTGCGGCGTTGCCCAGGGCGCCAGCCTCGCCGAGGCCTATCAGGCGGCTTTCGCCTGCGATCCGGTCTCGGCCTTCGGCGGCATCATCGCCGTCAATCGGCGGCTGGACGGCGCCACCGCCGCCGCCATCACCGGCATCTTCACCGAAGTCGTGATCGCGCCGGACGCCGATGAGGACGCACTGGCGCTGTTCGCCGCCAAGAAGAATCTCCGGCTGCTGCTCACCGGCGACCTTCCCGATCCGCGCCGCGCCGGGCTGGTGCTCCGCCAGATCGGTGGCGGCATGCTGGTCCAGACGCGCGACAATGGCGCGGTCGGCCGGGAGGACTGCAAGGTCGTCACCCGCCGCGCCCCCACCGACACCGAATGGGCCGACATGCTGTTCGCCTGGACGGTCGCCCGCCACGTCAAATCGAACGCCATCGTCTATGCTCAGGGCGGCGCCACCGCCGGCATCGGTGCCGGCCAGATGAGCCGCCTCGATTCGACCCGCATCGCTGCGCAGAAGGCACAGGATGCCGCCGAGACCGCCGGCTGGGCGCAGCCCCGCACTATCGGCTCGGCCGTCGCCTCGGATGCCTTCTTCCCGTTCCCGGACGGGCTGCTCGCTGCCGCCGATGCCGGCGCCACGGCGATCATCCAGCCCGGCGGCTCGATCAAGGACGCCGAGGTCATCGCCGCCGCCGACGCGCGCGGGCTGGCGATGGTGCTGACCGGCCAGCGCCACTTCCGGCATTAAGCTTCGCCTGTCCCCGCCGTTGTCCTCCTGAAACGGAGGCAAGGATGCGGATCGGCGAACTGCTGGTGGCGGCCGGGCTTGTCGGCGAGGCCGATGTCGCCCGCGCCATGGCCCGGCAGCGCGATGAGGGCGGCCGGCTTGGGCCAAACCTCGTCGCCACCGGCGCCATCGACGCGGCGACGCTCGATGCCTTTTGCGCCGGCATTCCGCCCGAGCCGGCGACGCTGTCCGAGACCGGCCTCGACGAGAAGACCCTGCTCGAGCTGATGCTCAAGCTGCTGTTCGCCGGCCCGGCGGAGACCGTCGACGCGCTGGCCAGCGCGCTGTGCCTGTCCCCCAAGCTGGTCGTCGACCTGGTCGAGGCGGCGGTGCGCGGCCAGCTGCTGTCGGCGCTCGGCGCCGGTCCCGACGCGCTCGGCGGTGCGCTGTCGATCCGCTACGCCCTTACCGATGCCGGCAAGGCCCGGGCCCGCGAGGCGATGGCACGCTCCAGCTACGCCGGGCCGGCGCCGATCTCGCTGGACGCCTATGTCCATTGGCTCGATCGGCAGAAGGTCACCAACGAGGTCATCAACGAGCCGGTGATGCGTCGCGCCTTCGAGGGCCTCGAAGTGCCCGATACGCTGGTCCGGCAGCTCGGCCCGGCGGTCAGCTCGGGCCGGGCGCTGCTGATGTACGGGCCGCCCGGCAACGGCAAGACCTCGGTCGCGCAGCGGCTCGACCGGGTGTTCCGCAACATCATCTACATCCCCCACGCCGTGCTCGTGGAGGGCCAGCTGATGACCGTGTTCGATGCCGATGTGCATCGGCCGGTCGATCCTTCGGCGCTCGGCCGCCCCCGCCTCGTCACCTCGCTCTATCGCGACGAGCCCGATGCCCGCTTCGTCGCCTGTTGGCGCCCCTTCATCGTCACCGGCGGCGAGCTGACCATGGAGATGCTCGACCTCAAGCACGAGCCCGGCGGCAATTTCTATGTCGCCCCGCTGCACATGAAGGCCGCCGGCGGCTGCCTGCTGATCGACGATTTCGGCCGCCAGATGGTCTCCCCCACCGCGCTGCTCAACCGCTGGATCGTGCCGCTGGAAAACCGCATCGATTACCTCAAGCTGCAGACCGGCAAGAGCTTCCGCGTGCCCTTCGAGACTGTGGTGATCTTCTCCACCAACCTGGCCCCCGCCGACCTGATGGACCCGGCTTTCCTCCGCCGCATCCCCTACAAGCTGGAGATCGGCCCGCCGTCCGCTGCCGGCTGGAAGCGCATCTTCGCCGCCGCCGCCGCCGCCCAGGGCCTGGCCGCGTCCGACACCGAGCTCGACCATCTCGCCCACGCCCTCACCGCCACCCACGGCCTCGATCTCGCCGCCTTCCAGCCGCGCTTCCTGATCGACCAGATCATCGCCGCCTGCCGCTTCACCGGCCTGCCCCGCGCGCTGCACCCGGAGCTGGTCGAGCTCGCCATCGGGAACCTCACCGTCGGCCGGGCGCGGGGTGAGACGGCGACGCTGGCGAAGGTAGCTTAGAAGGGCCTCCGGCAGCTGGGGACGAGGCCCCCAGACGCCTCAACTGGGCCGGGACCCGTTTTTGGGGTCCGGGGGCGAGCCCCCGGCCGCCGGAGGCTCACGCCGTTCGGAAACTATGGGTGATCGGATAGCGGCGATCGCGGCCGAAGTTGCGGTGGCCGATCTTTACACCCGGCGGGGCCTGCCGGCGTTTGTATTCGGCAAGGTGCAGCAGCCGCTCGATCCGCGCGATCACCGCCGGGTCGATACCCTGCGCGGCGAGGTCGGCGGCCGATTGCTCATTCTCGACCAGCCCGATCAGGATGCGGTCGAGCAGGTCATAGGGCGGCAGGCTGTCCTCGTCCTTCTGGTCGGGGCGCAGCTCGGCGGACGGCGGGCGGGAGATGGTGCGCTCGGGGATGACCACGCCGGCCGGCCCCAGCGCCAGCCGCGGCCGATGCGCGTTGCGCCAGCGCGCCAGCTTGAACACCGTGGTCTTGTAGACGTCCTTCAGCACCGAATAGCCGCCAGCCATGTCGCCATAGATGGTCGCATAGCCGACCGACATCTCGGATTTGTTGCCCGTCGTCACCAGCATCGGCCCGAATTTGTTGGACAGCGCCATCAGCGCCAGCCCGCGGATGCGCGACTGGATATTCTCCTCGGCGGTGTCCGGCGCCCGGCCGGCAAAGCTCTCGGCCAGCATCGTCTCGAAGGCCTGCATCGCCGGTGCGATGGGAATGCTGTCGAGCCGCGTCCCCAGCAGCCGCGCCGTTTCGCCCGCTTCCTCGAGGCTGAGGTCGGCGGTGTAGGGCGAGGGCAGCATCACGCACCACACCCGGTCCGCCCCCAGCGCGTCCACCGCCACCGCCGCCGTCACCGCTGAATCGATCCCGCCGGACAGCCCCAGCACCACACCCGGAAAGCCATTGCGGTTCACATAGTCGCGCAGCGACAGCAGCATCGCATGCCAGATATCGGCCGGGTCCTCGTCGAGCCGCGCCCGCGCGCCCGGTGCGCAGCGAAACGCCTCGCCCGGCGCCCCGCGTGACCAATGGGTGATCGCCACCGCCTCCTCCCAGTCCGGCATCTGCACGGCCGGCACCAGGTCGGCGTTGAGCACGAAGCTCGCCCCGTCGAACACCAGCTCGTCCTGCCCGCCGACGCGGTTCAGATAGGCCATGCCCAGCCCGCTCTCGCGGATCCGCGCCACGGCGATCGACAGCCGCTTGTCGACCTTCCCCAGCTCATAGGGCGAGCCATTGGGCACGATCAGCATCTCGGCCCCGGTCTCCGCCAGGCACTCGGTCACCTCGGGCGTCCAGATGTCCTCGCACACCGCCACCCCCAGCCGCGCGCCGCGAAACGCCAGCGGCCCCGGCAACGGCCCCGGCCGGAACACCCGCGCTTCGTCGAACGTCCCGTAATTGGGCAGCAGATGCTTGAACGACAGCTGCACCCGGCCTCCATCCACCAGCGCCGCCGCATTGTGCAGCCGCCCCTCGCGCGCCACCGGCAGGCCCACCAGCAGCGCCGGCCCGCCATCCTCGCTCACCAGCCGCAGCCGCTCCAGCGCCGCCGCCGCCGCCTCGATCAGCGCCGGCTTCAGCACCAGATCCTCGGGCGGATAGCCGACCAGCGAGAGTTCTGGCGTCACCACCAGGTCCGCGCCCGGCACCCCCGCCCGCGCCGCCAGGATCGCATCGGCATTGCCCGCCAGGTCGCCGACGCGGGCGTTCAGCTGGGCCAGGGCAATGGAAAGATCAAGCGTCATGGCCTCCGCTTTAGAGAGGCCGGGGAGAGGAAGGAAGAGCCTCCGGCGTTAAGAAAAGGCCTCCGGCGGCTGGGGCCGCAGGCCCCAGACCCCAAATATATGGTTGATCCCGCAGGACGTTCTGCCGTCGTCTTGCGAAGGCTGGACTATCGGGGTCTGGGGCCTGCGGCCCCAGCCGCCGGAGGCCCTTCCTTCTTCTCCCCCATATCGCTAGCGTCCCGCCATGGGGCTCGATCTTCTGCCGGCGCTGGCGCTGGGCTATCTTCTTGGCAGCATCCCGTTCGGATGGTTGATGACGCGTGCGGCCGGGATCGACATCCGCGCCGTTGGCTCGGGCAATATCGGCACCACCAATGTGTTGCGGACCGGCCGCAAGGGGCTGGCGGTGGCGACGTTGCTGCTCGATGCCGGCAAGGCGGTGGCGGCGGTGCTGCTGGCGCGGCATTTTTGGGGCGAGGGCGCGGCGCAGGCGGCGGCGGCGGCGGCATTTGTGGGCCATCTCTGGCCGGTGTGGCTGGGCTTTCGTGGTGGCAAGGGCGTGGCGACGCTGCTCGGGCTGGCTTTGGCGGCGGTGCCGCTGGCGGGTGTGGCGGCGTTGCTGGCCTGGGTCGGCGGGGCGCTGGCGACGCGCTATTCGAGCGTCGGCGGCATGCTCAGTGCGGTGGCGGCGCCGGTGGCGGCGCTGTTGCTGGGCCAGCCTGGATGGGCGCTGCTGATGGCGGCGCTGGCGCTGGCGCTGATCTCGAAGCATCGGGACAATATCGCCCGGCTGCGCAGCGGCACCGAGAGCCGGATCGGCCAGAAGGGATGACCGCCGATGCCGTCGCCCGGCTGCGGCTGATCCGCACGCCTTCGATCGGCCCGGTTACCTATCGCCAGCTGGTCACCCGCTTCGGCACAGCGGCGGCGGCGCTCGCGGCGCTGCCGGACCTGGCGCGTCGCGGTGGGCGGCAGCTGGACATTGCCCCGGCGGCGCTGGCCGAGCACGAGCTGGCGGCGCTCGATCGTCTCGGCGCTGTACCGCTGTTCATCGGGACGTCCGGCTATCCCGCGCTGCTCGCTGCCACCGAGACGGCGCCGCCGATGCTGGCGGCACGGGGCCGGCTGGCGCTGCTCGACCAGCCGGCGCTGGCGATGGTCGGCGCGCGCAATGCCAGCGCCGCCGGCACGCGGCTGGCGCGCGGCTGGGCCGAGGGGCTGGCGGCCGAGGGGCTGGTGATTGTCTCCGGGCTGGCGCGCGGGATCGATTCGGCTGCCCATAGGGGCGCGATGGCGGGCGGCACCATTGCCGTCATCGCCGGCGGCGTTGATGTGGTCTATCCGCCCGAGAATGCGGCGTTGATGGACGAGATCGCCACACAGGGACTGGTGCTGGCCGAGCAGCCGCCGGGCGTGGAGCCGCAGGCCCGGCACTTCCCCCGCCGCAACCGCATCATCGCCGGCATCGCCGCGGCGACGCTGGTGGTGGAGGCGGCGCCGCGCTCCGGTTCACTGATCACGGCGCGGCTGGCGGCGGAGTTCGGCCGCGATGTGCTGGCCGTGCCCGGCTCGCCGCTCGATCCGCGCGCCCAGGGCTGCAACCAGCTGATCCGCGAGGGTGCGACGCTGGTGCAGACGGTCGCCGACGTGATGGAGGCGCTGTCTGCCTTCGATGCCGATGGCGCCGGCCAGACGCTTGGCCAGCGTTACCAGCTGGCCGAGCCGCTGCCGCCGCCGATCGCCGCCGCGGCGCCGGAGGAGGCGCGGGCGCGGGTGCTGTCGCTGCTGTCCCCGACCCCGGTGGGGGTGGATGAGCTGGTCCGCCAGTCGGGCCTTGCCGCTGCCGATGTGGGTTGCGTTCTGCTCGATCTGGAGCTTGAAGGCGCCATGGAGCGTCATGCCGGTGGCCGTGTGGCCCGGGTTGCGGCATGAGAGCCCGTCATTCGCCTGTCATGCAGAGATGCTTGACGAACCTGCCCGGCGCTCGTCACCCTCGCGCGTACGTATGAGAGAAAGCGCCTGACCCGTTTATGCAACTCGTGATCGTCGAATCGCCGGCCAAGGCGAAAACCATCAACAAGTATCTCGGCGCCGATTACGAGGTGCTGGCGAGCTTCGGCCATGTCCGCGATCTCGCGGTGCGCGAAGGCTCGGTCGATCCGGCCAATGACTTTGCCATGGACTGGGAGGTCTCGGCCGATCGCAGCCGCCAGCTGAAGGAAATCGGCGACGCTGCCAAGCGTGCCGACCGCGTCATCCTCGCCACCGATCCTGATCGCGAGGGCGAGGCTATTTCCTGGCACCTGTCCGAATGGCTTTCGAAGAAGAAGCTGATGCCGAAGGGCGGCGCCGAGCGCGTCACCTTCAACGCCATCACTCGCGATGCCGTCACGACGGCCATGGCCCGGCCGCGGGCGCTCGACATGGCGCTGATCGATGCCTATCGGGCGCGCCGCGCGTTGGATTATCTCGTCGGCTTCACCCTGTCGCCGGTGCTCTGGCGCAAGCTGCCGGGCGCCCGCAGCGCCGGCCGCGTCCAGTCGGTGGCGCTGCGGCTGGTCTGCGAGCGCGAGTCCGAGATCGAGGCGCATCGCCCGCGCGAATACTGGACCGTCACGGCGCAGCTGGAAGCCCCCGGCGGCAGCTTCACCGCCCGTCTCGCCGTCCTCGATGGCCGCAAGCTCGACCAGTTCGACCTGCCCGACGAGGCCCGCGCCGAGGCCGCCCGCGCCCGTGTGGAGGCGGCAAAGGTCAGCATCACCAGCATCGAGACCAAGCCGGCCAGCCGCAATCCCTATGCCCCCTTCACCACCTCGACGCTCCAGCAGGAGGCCTCGCGCAAGATCGGCCTGTCGGCGGACCAGACCATGCGCCTCGCCCAGCAGCTCTACGAGGCCGGCCGCATCACCTATATGCGGACCGATGGCGTCCAGATGGCGCCCGAGGCCATCGCCGCCGTCCGCGCCGTCATTGCCGAGGATTATGGCAGCGGCCCGGACGTGCTGCCCGAGAAGCCCCGCCACTATGCCACCAAGGCCAAGAACGCCCAGGAAGCGCATGAGGCGATCCGGCCCACCGAGCTGTCCGCCCGCCCGGCCCGCAGCCCGTCGGACGACAGCGAGCGCCTCTATGCGCTGATCTGGAAGCGCACTGTTGCCAGCCAGATGGCCAGCGCCCGGCTGGAGCGCACCAGCGTGGTGCTGGAGGATGCCGGCCGCACGCTCGGTCTGCGCGCCACCGGCCAGGTCGTGGTCAGCCCGGGCTTTCTCGCTGTCTACACCGAGACCCGCGAGGACGAGTCCGATGGCGGCGATGATGACGATGATCGCCGCCTGCCCCGCCTCAAGGACGGAGAGGCCTGCACGACCAAGGCCGCCGACGCCAAGCAGAGCTTCACCCAGCCGCCGCCGCGCTATTCGGAAGCCAGCCTGGTCAAGCGGATGGAGGAGCTCGGCATTGGCCGCCCGTCGACCTATGCGTCGATCCTGCAGGTGCTGAAGGACCGGTCCTATGTCCGGCTGGAGTCCAAGCGCTTCTTCGCCGAGGAAAAGGGCCGGCTGCTGACCGCCTTTCTCGAGCGCTTCTTCAACACCTATGTCGGCTATGACTATACCGCCGGCCTCGAGGGCCAGCTCGACGAAGTCTCCGCTGGCGGCCGTGACTATCTCGCGCTGCTGCGCGATTTCTGGGCCGATTTCGAGGCCCGGACCAAGGATGTGCTGGAGATCCGGCCTTCGGACGTCACCAAGGCGCTCGACGAATGGCTGGAGCCGATGCTGTTTCCGCCGCGCGAGGACGGTGCCGATGTCCGCGCCTGCCCGTCGTGCGAGGGCGGCCGCCTCGGCCTCAAGACCGGCAAGTTCGGCGCCTTTGTCGGCTGCTCCAACTATCCCGAATGCCGCTATACCCGCCAGTTCGGCAGCGAAGGCGGCGCCAAGGAGAGCAACGGGCCGGTGCTGCTCGGCATCGATCCGGCCAGCGGCGAGCCGGTGACGCTGCGCGACGGCCGTTTCGGCGCCTATGTCCAGATCGGCGAGGAGGCCAAGCCGCCGCGCGCCAGCATCCCCAAGGACATGCCGGTGACCGGCCCCGAGGACCTGGACACCGCGCTCAAGCTGCTGTCGCTGCCGCGCACCATCGGCGCGCATCCGGAGACCGGCGAGCCGATCACCGCCTCGATCGGGCGCTACGGCCCCTATCTTGCCCATGCCGGCAAATATGCCCGGCTGACCAGCTCGGCCGAGGTTTTTGAGACCGGCATGAACGCCGCCGTCGTCAAGCTGGCCGAGGCGGCTGCCAATGGCGGTCGCCCGGCGCGGGGCAGCACTGCGCCGCTGAAGGAACTCGGCGACCATCCGGTCAGCGGCGCCCCGATCAAGCTGCTGTCCGGCCGATTCGGGCCTTATGTCTCGGACGGCACGACCAATGCCAATGTCCCCAAAGGCAGCGACGGCCTGGCGCTGACACTCGAGGAGGCGACCGTGCTGATCGATGCCCGCGCCGCTGCCGGGCCGTCGAAAGGCCGCAAGAAGCCGGCGCGCAAGGCCGCTGCCGCCAAGAAATCGGCCGCGAAAAAGCCTGCGGCCAAAAAGCCGGCGGCAAAGAAGAAGGCCGCCGCGACTTGAGGCAAGACCGGCTGTTCTGTCGGAATCTTACAATCCGCGCAGCACGGGCCTTGCTACCAGCATCGACGCGACCCGGGGCGAGTCGCGGCAGGGGCAATCGGCCCGGCAGCGCCATCGCCTGAACTTTACGGCCCGGCGACTGACCGCATTGCGGGCAGGACCGGGCCGATTTTTTCCTGTCGCCGCGCATCTGTCCCTCGCAAAATACCGTATTTGATGCTGTTTGATGAACGGTCATTCGGCGCAGCCGACCGACTGGCGGGGCAGAGCAATGGGGCAGGGGCATGGTCAGCATCAGATATTTCGCGCCGGCGCCAGCGCTGCGGCCCTATATTTCGTCTTACTATTCGTTCCGGTGCAGCCGCCCGCTGCTTGATGACCTGATGCGCGCCGAGTTGCCGCAGATCCGCTTCGTCCTGCAGGGCCGCGGCAGCAACCATTATGGCGACGGCAGCATCGTCGGCGGCCTGCAAACGCTGCTCCAGGGGCCGACGTCCTGCCCCGTGCATTTTGTCGCCGAGGGGCCGCTGCACGTCTTCGGCATCGGGCTTCTGCCGCAGGGCTGGGCCACGCTGATCGAAGAGCCGGCCGATCGTCTGGCCGATACCGCCATCGATCTGGCCGCCTTGCTCGGCCGCGCGGCCGACGACCTGTACGAGGCGCTGATCCTGGCGGGCGACGATGCCATGCGGGTGGCGATCACCGATGGCTTCCTGCTGGCCCGCCTGTCCGTGGACGCCGCGCCGACATGGTTCACCCGCCTCGCCGATGACTGGCTGCTCGCCTCCCCTGCCCCGCAGGTCGATACGCTGGTCAAGGCGTCGGGCATGTCGCAACGCACGGTCGAGCGCATGTGCCAGCGGCTTTATGGCGCCGGCCCCAAACTGCTGGCCCGCAAGTATCGGGCGCTGGGCGCGGCCGTCCGGCTCGGCACGGGCGAAGCGGCAGACTGGACCGAGACCAGCGAGGGCTTTTATGATCAGGCCCATTTCATCCGCGAGTTCAAGCATTTCGTCGGCCTGACCCCCAGCCATTTCCTCGATGAAGGCGCGCAGGTCATGCGTCTTACCATCGCCCGCAAGACGCTGATCCCGCATCTGCCCAGGCTGGCGATCGCCAGCTAGCAAGGCCTTCCGCCGGTTGACATCGGACGCCGGCACGACCATCTAAGCCGGACTGTTTTGCTCCACATTGAGGTGCACGAGCCGGTGATCCGCCTGACCAACCTTGCCGATTATGCCGTGGTGCTGATGACCGCGGCCGCCCGCGAGCCCGAGCAGCGGCTGTCGGCGGCGCGTGCCGCCGAGGCCACCGGCATCCCCGCCCCCACCGTCGCCAAGCTGATGGGCGCGCTCGCCCGCAGCGGCCTGCTGGTGGCGAGTCGCGGCGTCGCGGGCGGCTTTGCGCTGGCCCGCCCGGCGCTCGCCATCTCGGTGGCGGACATCGTCGAGGCCGTTGACGGTCCGATTGCGCTGACCGCCTGCGTTACCGGCGAGACCCATGAATGTGCGATCGAGGGTGTCTGCGGCGTTCGCGGCCATTGGGGTCCGATCAATGCCGCCGTAAGGGCCGCACTCCACCAGGTGACACTCGCCGACCTGCTCAAGCCCGCCCAGACACTCCGGGCCGGGTCGAAGGTGCAGCCCCAGCAGGTGCCGGCATGAACGGGATGAACGAACAGATGCCCGATATCGAGGTCCAGGACGCTGCCGCCCGCGCCGCCGTCGATGATCTGTCGACCTACAAATGGGGTTTTTCGTCCGATATCGAGCAGGATTTTGCCCCGAAAGGCCTGTCCGAGGACACGGTCCGCTTTATTTCGGCCAAGAAGGGCGAGCCTGAATGGCTGCTCGAATGGCGGCTCAAGGCCTATCGCCGCTGGCTGACCATGGAGAGCCCCGACTGGGCCAAGCTCGATATCGCGCCGATCGACTATCAGGACGCCTATTATTACGCCGCTCCCAAGGCGCGGCCGACGCTGGCCTCGCTCGATGAGCTCGATCCCGAAATCCGCCGCACCTATGAGAAGCTCGGCATCCCGATCGAGGAGCAGAAGATGCTCGCCGGCGTCGAAGGCGCGCGCCGCGTTGCCGTCGATGCGGTGTTCGATTCGGTCAGCGTCGCCACCACCTTCCGCGCCGAGCTCGAAAAGGCCGGCGTCATCTTCCGCTCGATCTCGGAGGCCGTGAAGGAATATCCGGAGCTGGTCAGGAAGTGGCTGGGCACCGTCGTCCCGGCGCATGACAATTACTTCGCTTGCCTCAACAGTGCGGTCTTCTCGGACGGCACCTTCGTCTACATTCCCGAGGGCGTCCGCTGCCCGATGGAACTCAGCACATATTTCCGCATCAACGCCGCCAACACCGGCCAGTTCGAGCGGACGCTGATCATCGCCGACAAGGGTAGCCATGTCTCCTATCTGGAAGGCTGCACCGCGCCGATGCGCGACGAGAACCAGCTGCACGCCGCCGTCGTCGAGCTGGTCACGCTCGACGATGCCGAGATCAAATATTCCACCGTCCAGAACTGGTATCCGGGCGATGCCGAGGGCAACGGCGGCATCTACAATTTCGTCACCAAGCGCGCCAACTGCCTCGGCGCCCGCTCGAAGGTCAGCTGGACCCAGGTCGAGACCGGCAGCGCCATCACCTGGAAATATCCGAGCTGCGTGCTGTCCGGCGACCATTCGGTCGGCGAATTCTATTCGGTCGCGGTCACCAACAACCGCCAGCAGGCCGATACCGGCACCAAGATGATCCATCTCGGCCGCGGCACTCGCTCGACGATCGTCTCCAAGGGCATTTCGGCCGGCCGCTCGAACGGCACTTATCGCGGGCTGGTGCGCATCGCCGCCACTGCCGAGGGCGCGCGCAACCATACCCAGTGTGATTCGCTCCTGCTCGGCGCCCGCTGTGGCGCGCACACCGTCCCCTATATCGAGGTGCGCAACCCCAGCGCCCAGGTCGAGCATGAGGCCACCACCTCCAAGATCAGTGAAGACCAGCTCTTCTATGCCCAGTCACGCGGGCTGGATGCGGAAGCGGCGGTGGGCCTGATCGTCAACGGATTTTGCAAGGAAGTGCTGCAACAGCTGCCGATGGAGTTTGCCGTCGAAGCCCAGAAGCTGCTCGGCATCTCGCTCGAAGGGAGTGTCGGATAATGCGCCTGCTGATCGCCATGGCCGGCGCCGGCCTCCTGCTCGCAAGTTGCGGAGACGCTACGGTCCAGCAGCGGCCGGAGACTGAGGGCAGCGCCGCCCGCACCGAGATGGACGCCGCCACCAAGGTCTATGCCGAATGCGTCTCCAGCCAGGCCGAGACCATGCCGGTCGCCGACGAGGCCGCCGGCACCCTTGCGCTCAACGCGATGGCCGTCTGCAAGGGCAGCCGTGACGTGCTGGTGGAGAAAGTCGCCGCCTTCAACGCAATCGGCTACCCCGAGCGCACGCCGCAACAGCTGGACACCGTCGCCGAGGCGTCGGTGAAACTGCTCGATGACGAGGCCCGCCAGGCCGCTGTCGTCACCATCGTCCGCCGCCAGACCGAAACCACCGACACCTCCGGCACAGGCCCCACGCCGCCGCCGGCCACCAAGGGCTGATCCTCCGTGCTTGAAATCAAGTCGCTCCGCGCCGCTATCGACGGCAAGACCATTCTCGACGGGCTGACGCTCAGCATCGGCGACGGTGAGGTCCATGCCATCATGGGGCCGAACGGCTCGGGCAAGTCGACGCTGTCCTATGTGCTCGCCGGGCGCGCCGGCTATGCGGTGACCGGCGGTTCGGTGACCTTCAACGGCGCCGACCTGCTGGCGATGGCCCCTCATCAGCGCGCCGCCGCCGGCGTCTTCCTCGGCTTCCAGTATCCTGTCGAGATTCCCGGCGTCTCCAACCTGCTGTTCCTGCGCACCGCGCTCAATGCCCAGCGCGCGCTGCGCGGCGAGGCCGATGCGTCCGGCGCCGAGTTCATGAAGGCCGCCAAGGTCGCCGCCGCCGACATGGGCCTCGACTTCGAGATGATGAAGCGCAGCGTCAACCAGGGCTTCTCGGGCGGCGAGAAGAAGCGCAACGAGATGATCCAGATGGCCCTGCTCCAGCCCCGGCTGGCGGTGCTGGACGAGACTGATTCGGGCCTCGACATCGATGCCCTGCGCGTCGTCGCCGACGGCATCAACCGCCTGCGCTCGCCGGACCGCTCGACGCTGCTGATCACCCATTACCAGCGGCTGCTCGACCATGTGAAGCCGGACCATGTCCATGTGCTGATGGCCGGCCGCATCGTGCTGTCGGGTGGCCCCGAGCTGGCGTTGCGGCTGGAAGCGGAGGGCTATGCCCGCATCGCCGCCGAGGCCGGCGTCACCAACATCACCGACGCGCCGATGGAATCGGCGGCATGACAGCGCTGCCCACCCGCAGGGACGAGGCGTGGCGCTATGCCGACCTCGCCCGGCTGGCACCGCTGTGGCCGGCGCGCGATCCCGTGCGCCGTCGCCTCGAAGGCGCCGACCTCAGCCTCGACGAGCGGATCGACGGCGACGGCTGGCACGATGCTGAAATCGATGTCGCCGTCAGCGAAGGTGGCCGGCTGATCGGCACCATCGAGCAGGTCGCCGGTGCCGACGCCACGGTGACGGTGTTGTACCGGATCACGCTGGCTGCTCATGCCCGCGCCACGTTGACGCTGCTCAGCCACGGCGCCGCCTATGGCCGGCTGGCGCTGGATATCAGCCTCGCCGAGGGCGCGGTGCTGGATCTCGGCGGCGCCATTGTCGGCGGCGGCAGCCAGACGCTGGAGATCATCACCACTGTCCGCCACATCGGCCCCGGCGCCACCAGCCGCCAGACGATCCGGGCCGTCGCCGCGGGGCGCGCCGTCGCCTCCTATCTCGGCCAGGTCGCGGTCAGCCGCGAGGGCCAGCAGACCGACGCCGCCCAGAGCTTCAAGGCGCTGCTGCTCGATCGCGGCGCCACCGCCAACGCCAAGCCCGAGCTGGAAATCTTCGCTGACGACGTGAAGTGCGCGCACGGCGCCAGCGTGGGCGAACTCGACGCCCAGGCGCTGTTCTACATGGCCAGCCGCGGCATCGCCCCGGCCGACGCCGAGGCCTTGCTGGCCCGTGCTTTCGTAGACGATGCCCTCGCCGCCCTGCCCGAAGGCCCGGCGCGCGAGGCGCTCGGTGCCCAACTGCAGGCGCTCGTCGCCAGGCGAGGCGAGGGCTGATGGCCACTGCCCCCCTGCTGGCGCCGGCGTCGCTGCGCGCCGATTTCCCCGGCCTTGCCGGCAACTGGGCCTATCTGGATACCGCCGCCACCGCGCAGAAGCCGCAGGCGGTGATCGATGCCGTGGTCCGCGCCATGGGCACCGATTATGCCACCGTCCACCGCGGCGTCTACGCCCGCTCGGCCGAGATGACCCGCGCCTATGAGGCCGCCCGCCAGAGCGTCGCCCGCTTCATGGGCGCCGCCAGTCCCGAGGAGGTGGTGTTCGTGCGCGGCGCCACCGAGGGCATCAACCTCGTCGCCCAGAGCTGGGGCGACCGGCTCCAGCCCGGCGACCGCATCCTGCTGTCCGAGCTCGAGCATCACAGCAACATCGTGCCCTGGCAGCTGCTCGCCGAGCGGCGCGGCCTCGTCCTCGATGTCGCCCCGCTGACCGAAGACGGCCGCATCGACGAGGACGCCGCCATTGCCCTGATCGGCCCGCAGACGCGGCTGGTGGCGCTCGCCCATGTCTCCAACGTGCTCGGCTCGGTGCTCGATGTGAAGCGCCTGGCCGACGCCGCCCATGCTGAGGGCGCGCTGCTGCTGGTCGACGGCTGCCAGGCGGCGCCGCACATGGCCATCGACATGGCGGCGCTCGATTGCGATTTCTACGTCTGGTCGGGCCACAAGCTCTATGGCCCCACTGGCATCGGCGTGCTCTGGGCGCGCGGCTCCATTCTCGCCTCGATGCCGCCCTGGCAGGGCGGCGGTGCGATGATCGAGACCGTCAGCTTCGAACGCACCACCTATGCGCCGCCGCCGCAACGCTTTGAGGCCGGCACGCCGCATATCACCGGAGCCATCGGCCTGGCCGCCGCCATCGACTATGTCGAGTCGGTCGGCCTGTCCGCTATCCGCGGCCATGAGGCGACGCTGCTGCGCGCCGCCCGCGAGGCGCTGGGCCGGATCAACTCGGTGCGGCTGTTCGGCCCGGAAAATTCCGCCGGTATCCTGTCCTTCGCCGTCGACGGGGTGCATCCGCACGATGTCGGCACCATATTGGACGAAGCGGGCGTGGCGATCCGCGCCGGCCATCATTGCGCCCAGCCGCTGATGGCGCAGCTTGGCGTGCCCGCCACCGCCCGTGCCAGTTTCGGGCTGTACAATGACATGCAGGATGTCGAGCGCCTTGCCGACGGCATTGCCCGGGTCACACGAATTTTCGGGGTGAAATGATGGAAGACAGACGCATCGAGACCGAAGAAGTCACCGAGGCGCGCGCCGTGCCCAAGGCGCCGCCGCTGCGTGCCGTGCTGGAACACCAGCCCGACTATCTGGAGGGCTTTCTCGCCCCCCAGAAGCCGGCGGCCGAGCCCTTGGAGGCGTCCGCCGGCGGCCTCGAGGAGGAGATCGTTGCCGCGCTGCGCCAGATTTTCGATCCCGAGATCCCGGTCAATATCTATGATCTGGGCCTGATCTATGCGGTCGAGGTCGCAGACGGCCATGCCGTCGTCACCATGACACTGACCACCCCGCACTGCCCGGTCGCCGAGACCATGCCCGGCGAGGTCGAGACCCGGGTGCTCACAGTCCCTGGCATCCAGTCGGCCGATATCAACCTCGTCTGGGACCCGCCCTGGGACCCCGGCAAGATGAGCGACGAAGCCAAGCTCGAGATGGGAATGCTCTGATGGAGACCACCCTCCGCCGCCCGCGCCCGGCGCCGATCACCGTCAGCGAGGCCGCCTCGGCGCGCATCGCCGATATCCTCGCCAAGGCGCCGGCGGATGCCATTGGCGTCCGCCTGACCACGCCCAAGCGCGGCTGCTCGGGGCTGGCCTATGATCTCGCCTATGTCACCGAGGCCAAGCCCGGCGACGAGAAGGTGGAGACGCCCGGCGGCCTGCTGTTCATCGACGGCGGCTCGCTGATGTACCTGATCGGTAGCCGCATGGACTGGCGCGAGGATGATTTCTCCGCCGCCTTCGTCTTCGATAATCCCAACGCCAAGGGTGCCTGCGGCTGCGGCGAATCCTTCATGGTCTGAGCCGCGCCGCCGTGTTCCCCGCCACCCGCGCCGATGCGCTGGCGCAGCTGGAGGCCTTCCTGCCGCGCGCCGGCCGTGCCTATGCCGCGCACCGCAACCATGATGCCGGCCCCGGCACCGAGCGCACCACCTCGCTGCTCTCGCCGGCCATCCGCCGCCGGCTGGTCTCGGAAGCCGAGGTCTGCGCCCGCGCCCTCTCCACCCAGGGCTATGCGGCGTCGGAAAAGTTCATCCAGGAAGTCTGTTGGCGCACTTATTGGGTCGGCTGGCTCGAACAGCGGCCCGCGGTCTGGCGCGCCTATCAGGCGGAACTCGCCGAACTCAAGGCCCGCATCCCGCTCGATCGCCCGCCGCAGCGCCGCTATGCCAGCGCCGTTGCCGGGGACACCGGCATCGACGCCTTCGATGCTTGGGCCAAGGAATTGGTCGAAACCGGCTGGATGCACAATCACGCCCGGATGAACTTCGCCAGCATCTGGCTCTTCACCCTCAAGCTGCCCTGGCAACTCGGCGCCGACTTCTTCTACCGCCATCTGCTCGATGCCTGCCCCGCCGCCAACACGCTGTCGTGGCGCTGGGTCGCCGGCATCCAGACGCCGGGCAAGACCTATCTGGCCAACCCCGCCCGCATCCGCACCGCGCACGGCAACCGCTTCAGTCTCGACGCCCCGCTGGCCCGCGAGGCCGCGCCCCTTGCCTATCCGCCGCCGCCCCCGCCGCAGCCGATCCGCGCCGCCGATCAGATCGATCCCGCCCGCCGCACCGGCCTGTTCCTCACCACCGCCGACTTGTCGGTCGAAACCCGGCCGCTGCCGCCGATCATCGCCGTCGCCGCCACGTCGCGCATCGGCGGCGACCCGGCGCCGGGCAAGCGCGCGCATGCCGAGACGGCGCTCGCCGATGGCCTCGCCCGCGCCGCCGCCTCCGCCGGGGTTGCCCCTGAACGACTCGACGAGGACAATGCTGTTGCGGCGATGCGTGACTGGATGGCCCGCCATGATCTCGAGCAGATCGTCACCGGCGAGGCGCCTGTCGGCCCCGAAGCCAACCGGCTCGCGGCGCTAATCGCCGCCGGCCTGCCGATTGTCCGCCTCCGCCGGGCGTGGGACGAGACCGCCTGGCCGCTGGCGACCGGGGGTTTCTTCGCCTTCAAGGCTGCGATCCCGAAATTGCTCGCGCTTTCGTAACGCGACTCTGCCAGGCTGCGCCGATGCGTAGCTTGTTGCTTCTCCTGTTCCTCACCGGTTGCCTCGGCACGGCCGCCAAGGTGGTTACCGCCCCGGTCCGTGTCGTCGGTGCCGGCATTGATGCCGTCACCACCAGCCAGGAGGAGGCCGATCGTAACCGCGGCCGCGCCATCCGCAAGCAGGAGGAGGCCGACGCCAAGGCCGCCCGAAAGGCCGAGAAGGAACGCCGCCGGGCTATTGAGCGATGATCTGGTTCATCTCGATCATCGTGCCGTCGGGATCGAAGAAATTGCAGCCCATCACCTTGATGTCCGGCCCGCCGTTCCGCCCCGGATAGACCTGCAGCCGCGGTTCGGCGGTGAAGTGGACGCCGGGCACGTTTTTCGCCATCCCGCAGCGCTTCACCGCATCATCGACATCGAGAATCAGCACATGGCCGCCGGCCTTGAGTCGCTTGGGATAGGGGTCGGAGGCCTCCAGCGGCGGGTCCGAATATTCCATCAGCCCGATCCAGCCGATGAAAGGGTCATTGCCGTTGAGCAGCACGAGGCGCACCGGGTTGCCGGGCTGTCCGGCCGGCAGCGACACGCCGGAGACCGTCAGTTTCTGGTCGTAGTTGATGGTCAGGCCCATCACGTCCCGGTACAGCTTGAGGCTGTTCTCCATGTTGCGCACCAGGATCGTCAGCCGCCTGACTTCGGTGGGCACGCGGGTGGCGGGCTTTGCCACGCCGGCGGCCGCGGTGGCCTTTTCCGGCCCGCTGGCCGTCTGCGCACAGGCCGGCGCGGCGAGAGCCGCCGCAAGCATCAGGGTGGCAAGGCGCATGTGACGTCTCCTCAGTCGTCAGGCCCCAGGCTCGGGTCCAGATCACGCGGGCGGATGAAATGCGCCAGCCGGGCGCGCCCGCCATCGACCTGCGCCCAACGCTCGATGTCGAGATCGAGCCGTGCCAGCGTTGCGGTCGGATATTTGGCCTCGGCCTCGTCGCGGAGCGGTGTCGAGCCCTGCGGCACCAGCTCGAGCAGCAGGTCCTCCAGCGCCGGGTTGTGGCCGATCAGCAACGCATGGTCATGCTCGGCCGGAAAGCCGGCGATCAGCTCCACCAGCGTCGCCGAGGAGCACAGGTAGATCCGCTTTTCATAGAGCGGCGCCAGCGGGCTGCCGAGCCCTTCCTCCACGCCCTCGATCGTCTGGCGGCAACGCACCGCCGGCGAGGCAATGACGGTGTCAAAATCCGGCATTTCGCCCTTCTTCCGCGCCTTGCGCAGCCACTGGCCCATCGTCACCGCGGCGCGACGGCCCCGCGCATTCAACGGCCGGTCGTAATCGCGCAGCAGCGGATCATCATAGCCCGACTTGGCATGACGCAACAACGAAAGCGTCTTCACTCCGGCTCCTCGAACACCATCTCGGGGCCACCATGGCGCGACAGGGCCGGTGGGGGCAAGCCGTCTCGTGCCGCCGCCACAATCGCCACCGCCTCGGCCAGCGTCACCCGGTCGATCGGCGTGCCTTCGGGAAAAGCGGCGTGCAGCCGCGACGGCACGGCCGCACCGATCAGCACGAAATGGCCGCGATCATCGGCGCGGCGGATCAGCCGGCCGAAGGCCTGGGCCAGCCGCCCCATCGTCAGCCGGTCGTCATGGGCCTGCGGCCCGTCCTCGGCCGCCAGCCGCCGCGCCTTGTGCAGCATCGTCGGGCGCGGCCAGGGCACGCCCTCCATCACCACCAGCCGCAGCGATTGCCCGGGCACGTCGACGCCGTCCCGCAGCGCATCGGTGCCGAGCAGCGAGGCGCGCGGCTCGTCCCGGAAGATGTCGACCAGCGTGCCGGTATCGATCGGGTCGACATGCTGGGCATAGAGCGGGAGCCCGGCGCGGGCGAGCGGGTCGGCGATCCGCTTCATCACTTCGCGCAGCCGGCTGATCGCCGTGAACAGCCCCAGCGTGCCGCCGCCCGCCGCCTCGATCAGCGCCCGATAGGCCTGCGCCAGCCCTGACAGGTCCTTGGCGCGAATGTCGGTGACGATCAACACACGGGCATTGGCGGCATAGTCGAACGGGCTGGCAATGGCGAAATGTGCCGGCGGTCGCGCCATGTGACGAGCGCCGGTCTGCCGCTCGGCCTCGGCCCAGCGCGCGTCCTCGTCGCCGGCCCGGCCGCGCAGCGTCGCCGAGGTGATCAGTGCCCCGTGCAGCGGTGCCAGCACCTGCTCGGCAAAGGGCCGCATCGGATCGAGCCAATGGCGGTGCAGCCCGATATCGAAGTCCCGCCCCTCGCTGCGCGCCAGCGCCAGCCAGTCGACCTTGTCGGCATCGCCTACCGTGCCGATCCGCGCCAGCAGCTTGCCCCAGCCATCGAGCATTGCCGCGCGCTCGGTAAGCCCGCGTACCGCGCCCTCCACCCGCGCCCGGCTCGGCACGTCGAGCCAATCCGGCGGGTCGTCGAGCACGGTCAGCAGCAGCGCCGCCAGCGCCGTCATCGGCCCGGCCAGCGTCGCCAGCGCCGTGCCGGCGGCATGCGCGGCATCGAGCAGCGCCGGCAGTGGCTCGGTCAGGTCGCTCTCCAGCCCATGGCCGGCATCGGCCTGCGGAT
>NZ_JBIMKZ010000010.1:48028-52046 GCF_051860865.1 Polymorphobacter sp.
GCGTCCGCGTCGCCGCCAGCAAGGCCTCGACCGCGCCCTCGGGCTGGCCATCGAGGATGCGCGCCAGCCAGCCATCGCTGGGCAGCACGGCCGCCGCCGTATCGATCCGCGCCACCAGCGCGGCCGCACTGTCATCGAAGCTGATGATGTCGGCCAGCCGCGCCGCCAGCCCGCGCCGCCGGCCGCTGCGCACCTTGGGCGGCCCCAGCAGCCAGTTGCGCAGTTCCACCGCCTCGCGCCCGGTTAGCGCCAGCGAGAACACGCTGTCGGCGGCATCGAACAGGTGATGGCCCTCGTCCAGCACCAGCCGGGTCAGCGATTGCCCCTCGGCCCGCGCCCGCACCACGTTGAGGATCACCAGCGCATGGTTGGCGATCACCAGGTCGGCCTGGGCCGAGGCGCGGCTGCTGCGCTCGATGAAGCATCGGCGGAAATGCGGGCAGGCGGCATAGATGCATTCGCCGCGCCGGTCAGTCAGCCCGGCGAAGCTGCCGCGCCCGAACAGCCGCGGCAGCCAGCCCGGCAGGTCGCCGCCGATCATGTCGCCATCCCGGCTATACGCTGCCCAGCGCGCCACCAGCTGGGCGAACAGCGCGGCGCGGTTGGCGAAGCCGCCCTGCGTTGCATCCTCGAGATTGAGCAGGCAGAGATAATTCTCGCGCCCCTTGCGCACCACCACCCGCCGCCGCCGCGCCTCCGGGTCAGTAATCACCCGCGCCGCCTCGCTGTCGAGCTGGCGCTGCAAGTTGCGGGTATAGGTGCTCAGCCAGACGCTGCCCTGCGCCGCTTCGGCCCAGCTGATCGCCGGCGCCAGATAGCCGAGCGTCTTGCCGATGCCGGTGCCGGCCTCGGCCAGCACGATATGCGGCTGGCCATCGGCGCCACGCGGCTGGAAGGCCTGCACCCCGGCTTCGGCATAAGCGCGCTGGCCGCCGCGCACCGCGTCCGGCGAGCCGATGATCCGCGCCAGCCGGTCGGCCGCCGTCGCCGGATCGATCACCACCGTCGCCGGTGCCGGGCGCAGCGGCTGTGTCTCCCATTCCGGCAGGCTGGTATAGAGGCTGCGCTCCGGCTCGGCTGGGCGCTTCAGCTGCGCAGCGATGATCGGCGCCCAGCTCCAGCGATGCCGCGCCATCGCCTGCAGGATGGCATGGGCGCCGTGCCGCGCCGTCCAGCCGGGGTCGCGCAGCGTCGCCAATAGCTGGCCGGCGGCGCGGCCCAGGAAATCGGTGTCCGATTGCGCTGCCGGTGCTGCGATGCCCAGCGCCCGCGCCATGCCGCCCGGCGTCGGCACCGCGAACCGCGCCGGATGGATGAAGGCATAAAGCTCCAGCAGGTCGAGCCCGGACAGCTCGGCCGTCCCCAGCCGGTCGGCGGTCACCGGGGCGTTGAGCATCAGATGCGGGGTCTGCCCGGCGCGGCGCAGCGCTTCGCGCGCCGAGATGCTCTCCGCCGCCTCGCCGGGCCTGGACGCCCAGATACCGGCATGGGTGGCGATGAGCGCGGGCAGCGCTGGCAGAGTTTGCAGGGCTTGCCACGCCCGGTCATCGCCGCCAGAGACCATCGGACAGGGAATAGACGAAAAGCCATGACCGACGCCACCATTACTCCCGACATGCTTCGCGCCGCGGCGCTCGACAACAAGGCCTGGCCGTTCGAGGAGGCGCGCAAGCTCATCGCCCGCTACCCGAACGGCTTTCCGGAGGCCGGCGTGCTGTTCGAGACCGGCTATGGCCCGTCCGGCCTGCCGCACATCGGCACCTTCGGCGAAGTCGTCCGCACCACCATGGTCCGCCGCGCCTTCGAGGCGATGGCGCCTGGCGTCAGGACGCGGCTGATCGCCTTCTCCGATGACATGGACGGGCTGCGCAAAGTGCCCGACGGCCTGCCCAACCCGGAGATGCTCCGCGCCGCGCTCAACAAGCCGTTGACCCAGGTGCCCGATCCGTTCGGCACCCACCCCAGCTTCGGCGCCCATAACAATGCGCGCCTGCGGGCGTTTCTGGACAGTTTCGGGTTTGAATATGAGTTTCTTTCGGCCACGGATTGCTACAAATCCGGCCGTTTCGATGCGGTTCTGCGCCAGATTCTCGCCCATTACGACGCCGTCACCGACGTCATTCTGCCCACCCTCGGCCCCGAGCGGCGTGCCACCTATGCGCCGTTCCTGCCGATCGACCCGCAGACCGGCCACGTCCTGCAGGTGCCGCTGATCGACCGCGACGTCGCCGCCGGCACTGTCTCCTATCACCGCCCCGGCACCGGCGAGCTTGTCACCGTCCCGGTCACCGGCGGCCATTGCAAGCTGCAGTGGAAGGTCGACTGGGCGATGCGCTGGGTGGCGCTCGGCGTCGATTACGAGATGGCCGGCAAGGACCTGATCGATTCCGTCACCCTGTCGGGCCGCGTCGCCCGCGTGCTCGGCGCCACCCCGCCAGCCGGGTTCAACTATGAGCTGTTTCTCGATGCCTCGGGGCAGAAGATCTCCAAGTCCAAGGGCAACGGCCTGACCATCGAGGAATGGCTGGTCTATGGCCCGCCCGAGAGCCTGGCGCTCTACATGTACCAGAACCCGCGTAAGGCGAAGCGCCTGCACGTCGATGTCATCCCCCGCGCCATCGACGAATATGCCGATTTCCTCGCCCGCTACCCCGAGCAGCCGATCGAGCAGCAGCTCGGCAACCCCGTCCACCATGTCCATGAGGGCCGGCCGCCGCGGCCCGAGCTGCCGGTCAGCTTTTCGCTGCTGCTCAATCTTGCCTCGGTCGCCGCCACCGACGATCCCGCCCGGCTCTGGACCTATGTCAGCCGCCAGGCTCCCGGCACCGCGCCGGATACCCATAAGCTGCTCGATCGCCTCGTCCGCCACGCCGCCGCCTATGCGCGGGATTTCGTCATCCCTGGCCTTCGGCGTCGCGCCCCCGATGCACGCGAAGCCGCCGCCCTTGCCGATCTCGATGCCCGCCTCGCCGCGCTCGGCCCGGGGCAGGATGCCGAGGCCTATCAGAACGAGGTCTATGCCGCCGGCAAGGCCGCCGGCTTCGAGAATCTGCGGGACTGGTTCAAGGCGCTGTACGAAACCCTCATCGGCTCCTCCCAGGGTCCGCGCATGGGCAGCTTCATCGCGCTATACGGCCTGACAGAAAGTCGCGCCCTGATCGCCGAGGCGATAAAGCGCGTATAAGGCACCAAGAGGTGCTGTAATGTTGCGTTTCCTGATCGGCCTGATGCTGGCCACCCCGGCGCTTGCCGACACCGCCGAGGCCTTCCGCGCCGGCCGCTGGGCCGATGCCGTCCGCCAGGGCGAGGCCGAGAACACCGCTCAGAGCCGCCTGCTCGCCGGCCGCGCCCGGCTCTGGCTCGCCGGCTATGACACCCCCGACAAGGACCGCGCCCTCGCCCTGGTCACCGCCGCCGAAGCCGATTTCGACGCCGCCCTCGCCCGCACCCCGGCCGACCCCCAGGCCCAGCTCCAGAAAGCCGTCGCCATCGGCTACCGCGCCAAGCTGACCAGATCCCCCGGCCTCGCCAAACAGGCCCGGGACCGCTTCCTCGCCGTCCGCACCGCCCACCCCGACCTTGCACTGGCCTGGTCGGCCGTCGCCGGCTGGCACGGCGGCAGCGTCGCCACGCTCGGCAGCTTCACCGCCGGCCTCGTCCTCGGCGCCCGCACCAAGGACTTCGAAACCGGCTACGCCCGCGCCCTTCAGCTCGAACCCCGCAACCCCGCCTGGCGCACCCTCTACGCGCTCGGCCTGATGGACCTAAAACCCGGCAACGCCTCCCGTGCCGCTGCCATCCTCAAGGGCATCGAAACCCTCCCCGCCGCCGACGCCTTCGAATCCCGCCTCCGCGCGCAGGGCGTGACATTAGCCGAGGCGTTGGCCGACCGCCCGTCGGAGGCGCAGGCGGTGGCGCGACGGCTGTCGGCGTTCGGGGGGTTGAAGTAAGGGGCCTCCAACGATCGGATTGTCCTCCGGCGGCTGGGGGCTGGGCCCCCAGACCCCATGAAGCAGCC
>NZ_JBIMKZ010000011.1:0-50378 GCF_051860865.1 Polymorphobacter sp.
GTTGTCATCGTCTGTCTTAACTTGTCGGTCAGGTGTTGCGCATCTGCCACAATCGGCGTGCGCTGCTGCAGGCGTTGCGTGGGGACAGAGGGCATGCCAAGGGCGTCGGCAGCTTTTGTTCTCGCCAAAGGGTTACACCGTGCGTCTGTCCCGATATTTTCTGCCGGTTCTGAAGGAGACGCCGGGCGAGGCGCAGGTGATCAGCCACCAGCTGATGCTGCGCGCCGGCATGGTCCGCCAGACGGCGGCCGGAATCTATGCCTGGCTGCCGCTCGGCAAGCGGGTGCTGGCCCGAATCGAGCAGATCGTACGCGAGGAGCAGGACCGCGCCTGCGCCATCGAGGTGCTGATGCCGACCATCCAGTCGGCCGAGCTCTGGCGCCAGTCCGGCCGCTATGAGGCCTATGGCCCCGAGATGCTCCGCATCAAGGACCGGCAGGACCGCGAGATGCTGTTCAGCCCCACCGCCGAGGAACTGTTCACCGTCATTTTCCAGAACGGCGCCAAGAGCTACCGCGATCTCCCGCGCAACCTCTACCAGATCCAGTGGAAGTTCCGCGACGAGGTCCGCCCGCGCTTCGGCGTGCTGCGCGGGCGCGAGTTCCTGATGAAGGACGCCTACAGCTTCGATCTCGACATGGCCGGCGCCCGCCACAGCTATAATCGCATGTTCATCGCCTATATGCGCACGTTCGCCCGCATGGGACTCGATGCGATACCGATGCAGGCCGACACCGGACCGATTGGCGGCGACCTCAGCCACGAGTTCATCGTGCTGGCGCCGACCGGCGAGAGCGATGTCTTCTATCATGAGAACTGGCTCCACCCGCGCGACACCGACGGCATCGACGCCGACGACCCCGCCGCGCTCGAGGACTTCATCGCCGGGCTCAACCAGGATTATGCCGCCACTGACGAGAAGCGCGATCTCGACGCAGAAGCCGCTGCAGGCCCGGCGCTGCGCCAGTCCAAGGGCATCGAGGTTGGCCAGGTCTTCTACTTCGGCGACAAATACACCAAGGCCATGGGCGTCAGCGTCCAGGGGCCGGACGGTGCGCCCGTCACCCCGCTGATGGGCAGCTATGGCATCGGCGTGTCGCGCCTGGTCGGCGCCATCATCGAGGCCTCGCATGACACCGCCGGCATCATCTGGCCGGACGCGGTGGCGCCGTTCAAGGTGGCGCTGATCAATTTGCGCGCCGACGATGCCGCCTGCTCGGCCGCCTGCGAGGGCCTGTATGCCGAGCTGAGCGCCGCTGGCGTCGAGGTGCTCTATGACGACCGCGACGAGCGCGGCGGCGCCAAGTTCGCCACCGCCGATCTGATCGGCCTGCCCTGGCAGCTCGTCGTCGGCCCCAAGGGCATCGCGCAAGGCGTGGTCGAATTGAAGCGCCGCCGCACCGGCGAGAAGCAGGAAATGACGGTCGAGGCGGCGCTGGCGCGATTGACGGCATGATCACCCGGTACGAGCGGATGATCGCCCGGCGCTACCTGCTGCCGGGCCGCGGCGAGGGCTTCATTTTCCTCGTCGCCACGATCAGCCTTGTCGCCGTGGCGCTCGGCGTCGCTGCGCTGATCTCGGTGATGAGCGTCATGAACGGCTTCCGCGCCGAGCTGTTCGACCGCATCCTCGGGCTCAACGGCCATGCCGTCGTCCAGGGCTATGGCGGCCGGCTGGAGAATTGGCAGGCGATCCAGAAGCAGGTGATCTCACTACCCGGCGTCACCAGCGCCGTGCCGCTGATCGAGCAACCGCTGATGGGCAGCTTCCAGGGCCGCGTCGAGGGCGTGCTGGTGCGCGGCCAGCGGATGGCCGACATCAAGGGCAACCCGGTGATGGCCGGCAATGTCCTGTCGGGCTCGCTGGACCGGCTGCAGCCCGGCGCCGGCGTCGTCGCCATCGGCGCCCGGCTCGCCGAGGCGCTCGGCGCCCGGGTCGGGGACGATATCTCGCTGATCAACCCGGCCGGCGAATCGACGCCGTTCGGCACCGTGCCGCGCATCGTCGCCTACAGGATCGGCGCCATCTTCGAGGTCGGCATCTTCGAATATGACAAGGCCTTCGTGGTCATGCCGATCGAGGATGCGCAGCTGCTGATGCGCCTCGACGATGCCGTCGGCATGATCGAGGTCGAGACCAATGATCCCGATCGGGTCACCGAGATCATGGCGCCGCTGGCCGACCGCATTCGCCAGGACGGCGTCATCGCCGACTGGAAGACCACCAATGCCGCGCTGTTCTCGGCGCTGGTCGTCGAGCGGACGGTGATGTTCTGGGTGCTGTCGATCATCATCCTCGTCGCCGTCTTCAACATCCTGTCGTCTTTGATCATGCTGGTGCGCGCCAAGACGCGGGACATCGCCATCCTGCGCACCATGGGCGCCGGCCGCGCCGCCTTGATGCGGGTGTTCATGACCGTCGGCACTCTGATCGGCACGCTCGGCACCGGGCTCGGGCTGATCCTCGGCTTCTCGGTCCTGCAGTTCCGCCAGACCATCGTCGCCACCGTCGGCCGCCTCACCGGCACCAACCTCTGGGACCCGTCGGTACGCTACCTTACCGATCTGCCCAGCCGGACCGATCCGGTCGAGGTCATCGGCATCGTCGCGCTGGCCGTGCTGCTGTCCTTCCTCGCCACCCTGTATCCGGCGTGGAAGGCGGCCAATACCGATCCCGTCCAGGTGCTGCGCTATGAGTGAACCGGTCCTCAAGGTCGAAGGCCTGGCCCGCGCCTTCGAGCAGGGCGGCGTCCGCATCGATGTGCTGAAGGGCGTCGACCTCACCATCGCGCCGGGCGAGATCGTCGCGCTGCTCGGCCCGTCGGGCTCGGGCAAGTCGACGCTGCTGCAGGCGGTCGGGCTGCTCGAGGGCGGTTTCCAGGGCCGCATCTCGATCGGCGGCGAGCGGGTCGAGACCCTCGACAACCAGGGCCGCACCCGCGTCCGGCGGGACCGTCTCGGCTTCGTCTACCAGTTCCACCATCTGCTGCCCGATTTCTCGGCGCGGGAGAATGTCATCCTCGCCGGCCTGGTGGCCGGCAAGAGCGATGCCGAGGCCGGCGCCCGCGCCGACCAGCTGCTCACCGCCATGGGCCTCGGTGCCCGGTTGACCCACCGCCCCTCGCAACTGTCCGGCGGCGAGCAGCAGCGCGTCGCGGTCGGCCGCGCGCTGGCCAACAAGCCGCTGCTGGTCCTCGCCGACGAGCCGACCGGCAATCTCGACGAAGCCACCGCCGCCAAGGTCCTCGCCGAATTCCTGACCCTGGTCCGCGAGCAGGGCAGTTCCGCCCTTGTCGCCACCCACAATGAGGCGCTGGCCGCCCGCATGGACCGCGTCGTCCGCCTCCACGAAGGCCGCCTCGCCTGAATCCGGAAGCGGCGGCTGGTCGTCGCCCCGCCCCTTATCCCCAACAAATTCCCCCCGACGACTGGCCCCGCTGCCGCCCCGCCGCCATAGTCCCGCCATGACCCATTCCGGATTCGTGCCCCTTCGCCTTCACAGCGCCTATTCGATGCTCGAATCGGCGGTGCAGCCGGATGCGCTGGCCAAGGCCTGCCGCGCCGCCGGCTTCCCCGCCGCAGCGCTCACCGATCGCGGCAACATGTTTGCCGCCATGGATTTTTCCGCCGCCGCCAAGGATGCCGGCGTCCAGCCGATCATGGCGGCGCTGCTGCCCATCGAGCGGCCGAACAGCCGCACCGCCCATGCCCGGCCGATCGTCGACTGGCTGCCGCTCTATGCCCAGGACATGGCCGGCTATCACAATCTCGTGCGCCTGGTCAGCGCCGCCCATCTCGATGCCGAGGCCAGCGAGGCGCCTTTGCTGTCGCTGGCCCAGCTCGAAGGCCAGACCGACGGGCTGATCGCGCTCAGCGGCGGCGTCGATGGCTGGCTGACGCGCCTCGCCGCCGAGGAACAGCCGCTCGACGCCGCGTTGCAGACGCTCGACCGACTGTTCCCCGGCAGGCTCTACATCGAGATCAGTCGCACCGGCGACGCGGTCGAGGCCCAGGCCGAGCCGGTGCTGCTGGCGATGGCCGAGGCGCACGGCCTGCCGCTGGTTGCCACCAACCCGGTGCGCTTCCTCAAGGCCGATGGCCATGCCGCCCATGACGTGCTGCTCTGCATCGCCGATTCGACCTATGTCGACGCCGAGGAGCGCCGCCGCTCCAACCCCGAGCATTGGCTCAAATCCGCCGAGGCGATGCGGGCGCTGTTCGCCGACCTGCCCGAGGCCATCGCCAACACGCTCGTCGTCGCCCAGCGCTGCGCGGTGATGGCGCCGTCGCGCAAGCCGATCCTGCCGCACATGGACGGCGAGGACGAGGAGGTGGCGCTGGTCCGCGAGGCCGAGGCCGGGCTGGCGGCGCGTCTCGCCGATGCCGGCAAGGCCGGCGCCGCCGCCACCCCCTATCAGGAACGGCTGGCGTTCGAGCTCGGCGTCATCCGTTCGATGGGCTTCTCCGGCTATTTCCTCATCGTCGCCGAATTCATCCAATGGGCAAAAGGGGAGGGGATCCCGGTCGGCCCCGGTCGTGGTTCGGGCGCCGGCTCGGTCGTCGCCTGGGCGCTGACCATCACCGATCTCGATCCGCTCGAGCATGGCCTGCTGTTCGAGCGCTTCCTCAACCCGGACCGCGTCTCGATGCCGGATTTCGACATCGATTTCTGCGAAACCCGGCGGGACCGCGTCATCCGCCACGTCCAGGAGAAGTACGGCCGCGCCCAGGTCGCCCAAATCATCACCTTCGGCAAGATGAAGGCGCGCGCCGTGCTCAAGGACGTCGGCCGCGTCCTGCAGATGCCCTATGGCCAGATCGACCGGCTCGCCAAGCTGGTGCCCAACCACCCGACCGACCCGTGGACGCTGGCCCGCACCCTCGGCCTGGCGCGCGATAGCAAGGGCGACAAGCAGCCCGGCGTCCCCGAGATCATCGCCGAGCGGGACCGTGATCCCAAGGTCCGCCGGCTGATCGAGGTGGCGCTCCAGCTCGAAGGCCTGCCGCGCCACAGCTCCACCCACGCCGCCGGCGTCGTCATCGGCGACCGCCCGCTGTCCGAGCTGGTGCCGATGTATCGCGATCCCCGCTCGGACATGCCGGTCACCCAGTTCGAGATGAAGGCGGTCGAGAAGGCCGGGCTGGTCAAGTTCGATTTTCTGGGCCTGAAAACGCTGTCGGTGCTCGCGCGCGCCGCCGAACTGCTCGCCGCGCGCGGCATCGCGGTCGACTGGAACCGCCTGCCGATCGACGACCCGCAGGTCTACAAGCTGATGGCGGACGGGGACACCGTCGGCGTCTTCCAGTTCGAATCGGAGGGCATGCGCCGAGCCCTCACCCAGGTCCGGCCGGACTGTTTCGCCGATATCATCGCGCTCGGCGCCCTCTATCGCCCCGGCCCGATGGACAACATCCCCAGCTATGCGCTGCGCAAGCACGGCCGCGAGGCGGTCGAGCTGCTGCACCCGGCGATGGAGCCGATCCTGCGCGAGACCAACGGCATCATCGTCTACCAGGAGCAGGTGATGAGCCTGGCCCGCGAACTGGCCGGCTACAGCCTCGGCGAGGCCGACCTGCTGCGCCGTGCCATGGGCAAGAAGATCCATGCCGAGATGGTCGCCCAGAAGGAGCGCTTCGCCGAGGGCGCCGCCCGCAACGCCATCGAGAAGGACACCGCCAGCGCCATCTTCGACCTGATCCTCAAGTTCGCCAACTACGGCTTCAACAAGAGTCACGCCGCCGCCTATGCGCTGGTCAGCTACCAGACCGCCTGGCTCAAGACCCATCACCGCGCCGAATTCTACGCCGCCTCGATGGCCTATGACATCGACAACACCGATCGCCTCGCCGCCTTCGCCGAGGATGCCCGCCGCGCCCGAACCATCGTGCTGCCGCCCTGCATCAACCGCTCCGAGGCCGATTTTACCGTCATCGACGGCCAGGTTCGCTATGGTCTCGCGGCATTGAAGGGCGTCGGCGAAAAGGCGATGGCAGCGATCGTCGAGGCGCGCGGCAGCAAGCCCTTCACCAGCCTGTCCGATTTCGCCGGCCGCGTCGATGCCCGCCAGCTCAACAAGCGGCAGCTCGAAAGCCTGATCGCCGCCGGTGCCTTCGATGCCATCGAGGCCAATCGCGGCGGCGTCCACCAGCTCGCCGCCGCACTGCTCGGCACCGCCCAGGCGGCGGCCGCCGCCCGCGAGAGCGCCCAGGCCGCGCTGTTCAGCGAGAAGCACGAGCCGGCGCTCGGCATGATCGTCCCGCAGGGCGGCTGGTCGCTCGCCGAGACCATGGCGCAGGAGAAGGACGCCTTCGGTTTTTATTTCTCCGGCCATCCGGTCGACGCCTGGCGCGCCGTCGCCGAAGCGCAGGAAGCCCGCACCTTCGCCGATTGTTCGGCGCTCCCGGCCCCCGCCGGCGGCGGCAAGCTCGCCGTCACCATGGCCGGGCTCATCGAGGAGGTGCAGTGGCGCACGTTTCAGAACAACGGCGGCCCCCGCCGGCGCGGCGGCGATGACCGCTACATGCAGGTCACCCTCTCGGACCGCTCCGGCCAGTATCGCGCCACCTGCTCCGCCCCCGAGACCCAGGAACGCCTCGAACGCCTTGCCACCGAAAACCCCGCCGTCCTCCTCCAGGTCGAGCTCGCCTGGCGCGAGGGCGAGGACGTCGTCCGCATCCGCATCCACGGCGTCACCCCACTCGCCGCGCGCCTGGCCGCCTCGTCGTCCGCATCACCGCCCCCCACGATATCGACCGCCTCGCCGACCTGCTCACCTCCGCCCGCAGCCACGGCCGCGGCGAGGTCATCGCCGAGGTCGAAACCCCCGTCGGCACCGCCCGCCTCGCGCTCGGCAAGGACTATCTCATCGACCACGAGATGCAGGCCGCCGTCACCCGCTGGCTAGGCCCCGGCCGCACCCGCGCCGAGCCGCCGCGGCTGTCGGTGGTGAGGTAAAGGGGGGGGCTCCGGCGGCCGGGGGCTTGCCCCCGGACCCCAATAGTTGGTTTTCCCGAGGCGATCACCGTCGTTGCTTTGGGTGAACCCCCTTCAAGGGGTCTGGGGGCAAGCCCCCAGCCGCCGGAGGCTCAACAGGCCGGCGGCGGGTTGAACACATTCCACCCCATCGCCCGCGACAGTTCCTCCAGCGCCTTCGTCCCCAGCAGTGAATTCCCCTGCGGGCTCAGCCCCGGCGACCAGACCGCGATGCTGGCCCGCCCCGGCGCGATGGCGAGGATGCCGCCGCCGACGCCGGACTTCGCCGGCAGGCCGACCTCGAAGGCGAACTCTCCCGACGCATCATAATGGCCGCAGGTCAGCATCAGCGCGGCGATGCGCCGGGCACGCTCGGGGCTGACGATGGGCTTGCCGCTGGTCGGGCAGCGCCCGGCGTGCATCAGGAAGCGCCCGGCCCGCGCCAGCTGTCGGCAGCTCATGGCGATCGCGCACTGGTGGAAATACACCTGCAGCGTCGTCTCCACCGGCCCGGCGATCATCCCGAACGACCGCATGTAATTGGCCAGCGCGGCGTTGCGAAACCCCGTCGCCGCTTCCGAATAGGCCACCGCGCCATCGACATTGATCGTGTCGTCCCCGGCCAGGCTGCGCACCAGCCGCAGGATCGCCCCGATCCCCTCGCGCGGCTCGTTGCCTTCGGCGATCAGGTCGGTCACGGCGATGGCGCCGGCGTTGATGAACGGATTGCGCGGCCGCCCCTGCTCCAGTTCGAGCTGGATGATCGAGTTGAAGGCGCTGCCCGAGGGCTCGCGCCCCACCCGCTGCCACACACGCTCGCCATGCGCCTGCAACGCCTCGACCAGCGCGAACACCTTGCTCACCGACTGGATCGAGAAGGACAGGTCGGCGTCCCCCGCCACATGCTCGCGCCCGTCGGCGGTGACCACGGCAATGCCGAAATGCGCCGGCGACACCTTGGCCAGCTCTGGGATGTAGCGCGCCACCTGGCCACGGTCGGGCGCCGTCGCCATGCGGGCGGCAATATCGGCGATCAGCGTATCGAGCATGGCCTGACTGTGCGGCGCTTCCGACCGCCCGGCAAGGGCATGACATTCGCCCCGGCCCGTCCTAGACGCCCGCCATGCCCCGCATCACTTTCCACGCGCCGGACGGCACCGCCCGCACGCTCGATGTGCCGGACGGAGTCTCGCTGATGCATGCCGCCGTCGCCGCCGGCATTCCCGGCATCGGCGGGGACTGTGGCGGCAACGCCGCCTGCGCCACCTGCCATGTCCATGTTCCCCCGGTCTGGCGCGCCGCAGCCGGCCCGGCCGACGACATCGAGCTGGCGATGCTGGAAATGGCCAGGGGCTTCCGTCCCGGCGCCAGCCGGCTGGCCTGCCAGATCAAGGCCTCGCCGTTGCTCGATGGCCTGCGGGTCGATATGCCGGTGTTACCATGTTGAAGGAAGCGCCCCGTGCAACTCCATGACGCCTTTGTCCCGACCGCGCTGCAGATCCTCGCCGCCGGCCGGCACGTGCTGGACAAGGCCGAGGCGCACTGCGCCAGCACCGGCCAGCCGCCCGAGGCCCTGCTCGAACTTCGCCTGGCCCCGGACATGCTGGCGCTGCCGTTCCAGGCCTTTTCGATGATGCATCATACAGCCGGTGCCCTTGCCGGGCTGCGGGCAGGCGTCTTCTCGCCGGCCCGGCCCGAGCCCGGGCTGGATTTCGTGGCGCTGCAGGCCATGCTCGCCTCGGCGGAGGCAGCGCTCGCCGCCGTCAGCCCCGAGGAGATGGAGGCGCTGGCGGCAAAGCCCATGCATTTCAGCGCCGGCGAGCGCCAGATGGCGTTCACCGGCCACGATTTCCTGCTGTCGTTCAGCCAGCCCAACTTCTTTTTCCACGCTTCGATGCTCTATGCGATCGCCCGGCACGGCGGCGTGCCGCTCGCCAAGCCGGATTTTCTGGGGCGACCCCGCATTAGCCGTTAGCCGTCCCCCAAGCGCTCTTGCTTGACCGCAAGGGAGCGCATCGCTATGCGCCTGTCACCGGCAGCAATGCCGGCCACGCAACCCACCAAACCACACGCAGGGGCAACCCATCCGGTGTCGGGCCATCCCGAACATCCCCTGCGGCGGACCAACCGGAACGAGGAGATAAGATTATGGCGGCACCCGTCGTCTCGATGGCGCAGCTTCTGGAAGCTGGCGCGCACTTCGGACACCAGACCCATCGCTGGAACCCGAAGATGAAGCCCTACATCTTCGGTGACCGCAACGGCGTTCACATCATCGACCTGTCGCAGACCGTGCCGCTGTTTGCGCGTGCGCTCGACTTCGTTCGCGGCACCGTCCAGTCGGGCGGCAAGGTCCTGTTCGTCGGCACCAAGCGCCAGGCGCAGGAGCCGATCGCCGAGGCCGCGCGCCGTTCCGGCCAGCATTATGTCAACCATCGCTGGCTCGGCGGCATGCTGACCAACTGGAAGACCATCTCGGGCTCCATCAAGAAGTTCAAGCAGCTCGAAGAGCAGCTTTCGGGCGACACCACCGGCCTGACCAAGAAGGAAGTGCTCAAGCTGACCCGCGAGCGCGACAAGTTCGAGCTGTCGCTCGGCGGCATCCGCGACATGGGCGGCCTGCCGGACGTCATCTTCATCATCGACGTCAACAAGGAAGAGCTGGCCGTCAAGGAAGCCAATGTGCTCGGCATCCCGGTCGTCGCGGTGCTCGACACCAACACCGATCCGGGCGGCATCGCCTTCCCGGTGCCGGGCAATGATGACGCCAGCCGCGCCATCCTGCTCTATGTCAACGCCATCGCCGACACGGTGATCGAGGCCCGCCAGGGCCGCATGGCCGACAGCGGCTATGATCTGGGCGCCATGGACGAGCCGGTCGCCGAGCCGGTGCTGGCCGAAGCCCCGGTCGAAGCGCCCGTTGAAGCAGCCCTCGAAGCCCCGATCGAAGTGCCCGCCGAGGCATCTGCCCCCGAGGCCGAGGTTGTGGCGGAAGGCGAAGCCCAGGCCTGAGGGCCGGGGTTCGTCATCAGGACGTAATGAAGGCCGGGCAACCGGCCTTCGCCTAACTTTTGAAGGGAATGGAACATGGCGGACGTCACCGCGAGCATGGTGAAAGACCTGCGCGACCGCACCGGTGCGGGCATGATGGATTGCAAGAAGGCGCTCGGCGAAACCAATGGCGACATGGAAGCCGCCGTTGACTGGCTGCGCACCAAGGGGCTTGCCGCCGCCGCCAAGAAGGCCGGCCGCACCGCCGCCGAGGGCCTGGTCGGCGTCTCCGTCTCCGGCCTGTCCGGCGCCGTCGTCGAGGTCAATTCCGAAACCGATTTCGTCGCCAAGAACGAGACCTTCCAGGGCTTCGTCCGCACCGTCACCGAGCTGGCGCTGGCCGGCGCTGCCGATGTGCCGGCGCTGCTCGCCACGCCCTATCCGGGCGGCCTCGGCAGCGTGCAGGACCAGCTGACCCACAATATCGCCACCATCGGCGAGCACCAGTCGCTGCGCCGCGTCACTTCGGTGTCGGTCGGGCAGGGGGCGGTCACCTCTTATGTCCACAACGCCACCGTGCCGGGCATGGGCAAGATCGGCGTTCTTGTCGGCCTCGAATCCTCGGCCGGTGCCGATGTCCTCGAGCCGCTGGGCAAGCAGCTGGCGATGCACATCGCCGCCGCCAACCCGCTGGCGCTCGATGCCGATGGCCTCGATCCGGCGCTGGTCGAGCGTGAGCGCGCCATCGCCCGCGAGAAGGCCGCCACGTCGGGCAAGCCCGCCGACATCATCGACAAGATGATCGAGGGCGGCGTCCGCAAGTTCGCCCAGGAGAATGCGCTGCTGACCCAGGTGTTCGTCATCGATGGCAAGTCGAAGGTCGGCGACATCGTCGCCGCCGCCGCCAAGGCCGCCGGCGCGCCGATCACCGTCTCGTCCTTCGTTCGCATCCAGCTCGGTGAAGGCATCGAGCGCGAAGAGAAGGACTTTGCCGCCGAAGTGGCGGCTGCCGCCGGCATCTGAGGCCGGTAGCGAGGAAAAGCGACGGGCGGCGTCGAGCCGCCCGTCGCGCGGGTCAGGGCGCGCGCGCCGCGATGCTATCTGCTTGGCAGCGACCGGCCGGCTGACTAGGGTGCGCGCCAAGCGCGGGGTGGCGGTGCGCGCCACGCGCGATCAGGCGGGTGTTTTTCGGGATTTGTCTATGGCCACAGCCGGTTTCAAGCGCATCCTGTTGAAACTGTCGGGCGAGGCGCTGATGGGCAGCGCTCCCTATGGCATCGATCCGCTGGAGACCGCCCGCATCGCCGAAGAGGTCAAGGCCGCCGTCGCGGCGGGCTATGAGCTGTGCCTCGTCGTCGGTGGCGGCAACATCTTCCGCGGCCTCGCCGCCGCCGCCAAGGGCTTCGATCGCGGCTCGGCCGATTACATGGGCATGCTGGCCACGGTGATGAACGCGCTGGCCGTGCAGAATGCGCTGGAGAACATCGGCATCTCCACCCGCGTTCAGTCGGCCATTCCGATGCCGAGCGTCTGCGAGCCCTATATCCGCCGCCGCGCCGAACGGCATCTCGAGAAGGGGCGGGTGGTGATCTTCGCCGCCGGCACCGGCAACCCGTTCTTCACCACCGATACCGGTGCTGCGCTGCGCGCCGCCGAGATGAATTGCGACGCGCTGCTCAAGGGCACCTCGGTTGACGGCGTCTATGACGCCGACCCCAAGACCGTGCCCGGTGCCAAACGCTATGACCGGTTGAGCTACGGCAAGGTGCTGGCCGATAATCTCAAGGTGATGGACGCCAGCGCTGTGGCCATGTGCCGGGACAACAACATACCGATCATCGTCTTCAACATCCGCGAGCCCGGCACGCTGGCGGCGGTGTTGCGCGGTGAGGGGACTTCGACAATGGTGACAAGCGAGGAGCAAAGCTTTGGCTGAATTTGAAGCAGGTCCTTGGCGGACCGATCTCGAGCGCCGCAGCACTGGCGCCGTCGAGGCGCTGAAATCCGATCTCGCCGGCCTGCGCACCGGCCGGGCCAACACCAGCCTGCTCGATCCGGTGACGGTCGAGGTCTATGGCTCGGCGATGCCGCTCAGCCAGTTGGCCACGGTCACCGTCCCCGAGCCGCGGATGCTCAACGTCCAGGTCTGGGACAAGAGCAACGTCACCCCCGTCGACAAGGCGATCCGCTCGGCCGGCCTTGGCCTCAATCCGATCGTCGATGGCCAGACCCTGCGCCTGCCGATCCCGGACATGACCGAGGAGCGCCGCAAGGAAATGGCCAAGCTCGCCTCCACCTATGCCGAAAAGGCCAAGATCGCGGCGCGTAACGTCCGCCGCGATGGCATGGAGGCGCTGAAGGCGGCCGAGAAGAAGGGCAAGATCAGCCAGGACGAGCAGAAGAAATACGAGGCCGAGGTCCAGAAGATCACCGACAAGGCCGTTGCCGACATCGATGTGGCGGCCGCCGCCAAGGAAAAGGAAATCCTGGGCAAGTGAATCTGCCGGCGCCTGCACGCCCCGATGACGGCGACGGCGCGGCCGTCCTGCGCCATCTGGCGATCATCATGGACGGCAACGGCCGCTGGGCGGCGCGCAACCGGCTGCCGCGCCTCGCCGGCCACCGCGCCGGCGTCGAGGCACTGCGCCGCGTGGTCGAGGCCGCGCCCCGGCTCGGCATCGAGGTGCTGACCCTTTATGCCTTCAGCTCCGAGAACTGGAAGCGTCCGGCCGAAGAGGTCTCTGACCTGATGGGGCTGCTCCGCCACTATATCCGCTCGGAAGTGAAGTCGCTGAACGAGAATGGCGTCCGCCTCGATTTCATCGGCAACTGGCAGGCGCTGAAGCCCGATCTGGTGTCGCTGATCGAGGAGGCGCGCGCGCTCACCGGCGGCAACACACGGCTGACGATGGTGATGGCGCTCAACTATGGCGGGCAGGACGAAATCGTCCGCGCCGCCCGCGCACTCGCCGCCGACGCCGCCGCCGGCCGGATCGATCCGGCGGCGATCGACGTCGCCGCCCTGGCCGGGCGGCTCGATACCGCCGGCCTGCCGCCGCCCGATGTCGTGCTGCGCACCTCGGGCGAGATGCGCCTGTCGAATTTCCTGCTCTGGCAGGCCGCCTATGCCGAGATCGTCGTCACCGAAACCCTGTGGCCCGATTTCAACGCCGCCCATCTGATGGCGGTGCTGGACGAATTCGGCAAGCGGGAGCGCCGCTTTGGCGGTCGCTGAGGCCCTGGCCATGGACCGCACCCTGCAGCTGCGCTGGATCACCGGGCTGGCACTGGTCGCCGTCGCGCTGGCGGCGCTGTGGCTCGGCGGCCCGGTGTTCCAGGCGCTGGTCGCGGCAGCCACGCTGCTGATGTGGGCGGAATGGGCGGCGATGCTGCGGCTTGGCCTCGGCATCCGCCGCGTCGGCCTGCTGCTGCTCGCCGGCGTCATGGCGCTGACCGTCATCGTCCCGACGCCCGAGGCGCTGGTGGCGCTGGCCGGCGGCGCCGGGCTGATGGGCCTGTTCGCGCGCTCGATGAAAAAGGGTGCCGGCTTCTGGACGGCGTCGGGCCTGCTCTATTGCGGCCTGCCGGCGCTGGCGTTGCTCTGGCTGCGGGAGCGCCCCGAGGGGCTCGCCGCCACCATCTTCGTCCTCGTCATCGTCTGGGCCGCCGATATCGGCGCCTTTTTCGTCGGCCGTTCGCTGCGCGGCCCCAAGCTGGCGCCGCGCATCAGCCCGGCCAAGACCTGGTCCGGCGCCATCGGCGGCATCATCAGCGCCATGGTCATTTCGGCAGCGATGGCCGCCGTCTATCTGCCCAGCGGCCTCGGCGGCTGGGCGCTCAACCTCGCCAGCGTCGCCGGCGCCCTCGCTGTCCTGTCGGTGCTCGGGGACCTGTTCGAGAGCGGCCTCAAGCGCCACGCCGGCGTCAAGGATTCGGGCCGCCTGCTCCCCGGCCATGGCGGCGTCATGGACCGGCTGGACGGCGTCGTCCCGGTCTCGGTCGCCGGCGCGCTGCTGTTCTGGTCGACGGGATGGGCCGGATGAGCGTCGTCCAGGCCGAACGCACGCTGCGCAGCGCCACCGCCGGCACCAGCCTGACCATCCTCGGCGCCACCGGCTCGGTCGGCAAGCAGACGCTCGATCTCGTCGCGCGCAATCCCGGCCGCTGGCAGGTCGAGGCGCTGACGGCGAACAGCGATGTCGACGGCCTCGCCGCCGCTGCCCGCGCCTGCAATGCCCGCTATGTCGCCATCGGCGACGAAGCCGCCTATCCGGCGCTCAAGGCGGCGCTCGCCGGCACCGGCATCGAGGTCGCCGCCGGTGCGGAGGCGGTGCGGGAGGCCGGCGCCCGCCCGGCCGAGATCGTGCTCACCGCCATCGTCGGCGCCGCCGGCCTGCCGCCGACGCTGGCGGCGGTCAAGCGCGGCGCCACGCTGGCCATCGCCAACAAGGAGACGCTGGTCTGCGCCGGCCCGGTCGTCACCGCGCTGGCCCGCGCCTCGGGTGCCACGCTGCTGCCAGTGGACAGCGAGCACAACGCCATCTTCCAGGTCTTCGACCATGCCGCCCCCGAGCGCGTCCGCAAGGTCATTCTCACCGCCAGCGGCGGCCCGTTCCGCACCTTCAGCCGCGAGGCGATGCGCCATGTCAGCGTCAAGGATGCCTGTGCCCATCCGGTCTGGTCGATGGGCGCCAAGATCTCGATCGACTCCGCCACGCTGATGAACAAGGGCCTCGAGCTGATCGAGGCCGAGCAGCTGTTCGCCGTCGGCCACGCCCGCCTCGATGTCATCGTCCACCCCCAGTCGGTGATCCATTCGATGGTCGAATATGTCGATGGCTCGGTGCTCGCCCAGATGGGGACCCCGGACATGCGCATTCCCATCGCCTATGCGCTGGCCTGGCCCGAGCGGATCGAGACCCCCTGCGCCCGGCTCGACCTCGCTAGAATCGTCAACCTCAGCTTCGAAGCCCCTGATCTGGAACGATTCCCCGCCCTCGCCCTGGCCTGGGAAGCGCTCCGCGCAGGCGGCTCGGCGCCCTGCGTGCTCAACGCTGCCAACGAGATTGCTGTCGCGGCATTCATCGCCGGGAAAGTCGGCTTCCTCGATATAGCCGATGTGGTCTCCCGCACCCTCGACAAAACCGGCTCCGGCCCTCTCGACGGTCTCGACGCCGTGCTCGAAGCCGACCGGCTGGCGCGCGAGATCGCCACCGCCCTGGTCGCCGCACGTTGACCGAGCTGCTGCCCCAGCCCGGGCTGGTCTTCAGCCTCGCCGCCTTCATCGCCATGATCGCCGTGCTCGTCGTCGTCCATGAGGGCGGCCATTTCCTCGCCGGCCGCCTGTTCGACACCAAGGTCGATGCGTTTGCTTTCGGCTTCGGCCGCGAGCTGTTCGGCTGGACCGACCGCAAGGGCGTCCGCTGGAAGATCAACGCCGTCCCGCTCGGCGGCTATGTCCGCTTTACCGGCGACATGAACGAGGCCAGCCAGACCGATCCCGAAATCCTCAAGCTGCCGCCTGCCGAGCGCGGCCAGCTGTTCGCCTTCAAGCCGCTCTGGCAGCGCGCCATCATCGTCGCCGCCGGACCGCTGATCAATTTCGTCTTCGCCATCCTGATCCTCGCCGGCTTCTACGTCACGCTCGGCCACCCGACCACGCCGCCTCTGGTGTCGGCGGTGATGCCCGGCAGCGCCGCCGCCGCCGCCGGCCTTCAGCCCGGGGACCGGATCACCGAGATCGACGGCGCCCGCATCGAGCGCTTCGAGGATGTCATCAACATCGTCATCAGCGGCACCGGCGACCCGGTGACGATGATCGTCGAGCGCGATGGCGCCACCCGCAGCCTGACCATGGTGCCGAAGATGGTCGAGACGCAGGACCGCTTCGGCAATGTCATGCGCCACCCCCGCCTCGGCATCGCGCGGGGCGCGCAGGTCGTCGAGCCGGTCGGCCCGCTGGCCGCGCTGGCCTATGGGGTCACCGATACCGGCGACATCATCGTCACCATCGGCCGCACCATGCGCCAGGTGGTGATGGGCGAACGCTCGCTCGACGATCTCGGCGGCCCGATCCGCACCGGCCAGGTGACAGGCCAGCAGGCGGCGCTCGGCTTCTCGTCATTCGTCGCATTCATGGCGTTCTTTTCGATAAACCTCGGTTTCATCAATCTCATCCCCATCCCGATGCTGGACGGCGGCCATCTTCTCCTTTACGCGGTCGAGGCTCTCCGGCGCAGGCCGCTGGGCGAGAAAACCCAGCAATGGGCTTTCATGTCGGGGTTTGCGGCGATCATGTCGCTCATGGTGGTGCTCACCTGGAATGATCTGTCTTCGGTTGGAGTCTGGACGCAACTTGCCGGCTGGCTCGGCTGAAGCGACGGGCAAAGGGTTATGACGCTTGATAGGCAGTCGGAAAACATGGTGATCAAGACCCGTCCCGTGCGTCAGCGCGTGCTGCCCGTCCTCATGCTCGGCAGCGCGCTGGCGATGCCGACCTTTGCCCAGGAAGCCGCCCCTCAGCCGGCAGACCAGCAGCCGGCACCGGCCGCCGCGCCCGCGCCGCTGACCCCGCCGGGCACCGAGCCGCAGGTCCAGATCGTCGGCACCGGGGAGGGCGTCGTCCGCTCGATCACCGTGCGCGGCACCGAGCGGCTCGAGCCCGAGACCGTGCGCTCCTATCTCAACCTTTCGGTCGGGGACAGTTACGACCGCAACCGCACCGACCAGGCGCTGAAGGCGCTCTATGCCTCCGAGCTGTTCTCCGATGCCACCATCCGTGACGAGAATGGCGCGCTGACCATCGAGGTCCGCGAGAACCCCGTGATCAACCGGATCATCATCGAGGGCGCCAAGCGCGTGAAGGAGGACAAGGTCCGCGAGGAAATCCGCCTCGCCCCGCGCCAGATCTTCACCCGCTCCAAGACCCGCGCCGATGTCGGCCGCATCCTCGAACTGTACCGCCGTTCGGGCCGCTTCGCCGCCGCCGTCGAGCCCAAGATCATCCAGCTCGAGCAGAACCGTGTCGATGTCATCTTCGAGATGACCGAAGGACCCAAGTCCAAGGTCAAGCAGATCAACATCCTCGGCAACACCAAGTTCAAGGACAAGAAGGTCCGTGGCCAGATGGCCACCAAACAGGCTCGGCCGTGGCGCTTTTTCACCTCGAACGACACCTATGATCCGGATCGGCTGGCCTATGACCAGCAGAAGCTCCGCCAATATTATCTGACCCAGGGCTATGCCGATTTCCGCGTCGTCTCCTCGGTCGCCGAGCTGATGCCGGACAAGCAGGATTTCGTCGTCACCTATGTCCTTGATGAAGGCGAGCGCTACAAGTTCGGCGAGATCGACCTGCAGAGCGAAATCCGCGACATCAAGGCGGAAGAGTTCAAGGAGCTGATCAAGATCGAGACGGGCGACTGGTACAATGCCCAGTTGATCGAGAACACCGTCGAGACGCTGAGCGAGACCGCCGGCCTGCTTGGCTATGCCTTTGCCGATGTCCGTCCCCAGTTCGACCGGGACAAGGACAAGCTGGAGATGAACGTCACCTTCGCCATCGGCGAGGTGCCGCGCGTCTATGTCGAGCGGGTGCAGATCGCCGGTAACACCATCACCGTCGACGATGTCATCCGCCGCGAGTTTCGCCTCGCCGAGGGTGACGCCTTCAATTCGTTGAAGGTCAAGCGGTCGAGCGACCGTATCAAGAGCCTCGGCTATTTCCAGGAGCGTCTGGAGATCGAGCAGAAGCCCGGCAGCGCCCCTGACCGGATCATCCTTGAGGCCAATGTCGAGGAGCGGCCGACCGGCGAGCTTCAGGTCTCGGCCGGCTTCTCCAGCCTCGAGCGGTTCATCCTGTCGCTCTCGGTTCGTCAGCGCAACTTCCGCGGCCGTGGCCAGGAATTGCGGCTCTCGGCCAATCTGTCCAACTTCTCGCGGTCGGTCGAGGCCGGCTTTACCGAGCCCTATCTGTTCGGCCGGAACCTGGCGCTCGGCGTCGACATCTTCACCCGCGATTTCCGCTCGTTCCGCTTCACCGCGAACAACACCCGCGACACCACCTACACTCAGGTGTCGACCGGTTTCCAGGTCCGCGTCGGTTTCCCGATCACCGAATATTGGGCGATGTCGATGCGCTACGGCCTGTCGCTCGAAAAGATCGACCTGGACCGTGACCTGTTCTTCCAGAACGGGGTCTGTTCGCCGCTGCTCGCCGGCCGCTTCCTCTGCGAGGCACTCGGCAAGCGCACCGTGTCGTCCGTCGGTTACAGCCTGATTTTCAACAATCTTAACAACAATATCCGCCCCACCGCCGGCCAGCGCTTCTCGCTGAGCCAGGATCTCGCTGGTATTCCCGGCGGCGTCAAATATGTCCGCACCCGCGCCAACTACGATCGCTATCATGCGCTTTTCGGCTCGGGCTTCATCCTCCAGCTGGCCGGCGAAGGCGGTTACATTACCGGCTACGGCGGCTCGGACGTTCTGCTGACCGACCGCTTCTTCCTCGGCGAGCCGCAGATGCGCGGCTTCCGCATCCGCGGCGTCGGGCCGCGCGTGCTGCGCCGGCCGTTCGATGCCAATGGCGTGCCGATCACCGACCGCAATTCGGTGCTGGACGATGCGCTCGGCGGCAAGGCCTATTATTTCGCCAAGGCGGAAATCCAGATCCCGCTGGGCGCCGGCGGCGCCGAGCTGGGGCTGCGGCCGTCGATCTTTGCCGATGTCGGCGCGGTGTGGAGCGTCAAGACGCCGGTCCTGACCTGCACCAACGGCCCGACGACGGCGCGACCCGACTGTATCGCCTATGACGTCAACAATCCGTCATCGGGCTTCGAGGAAGTGTTCCTCGGCAATTCGCCGAGCCCGCGCGTGTCTGTGGGTATCGGTGTTTCGTGGAACTCGCCGTTCGGGCCGTTCCGCTTCGATCTCGCCAAGGCGCTGAAGACCCAGCCCGGCGATGACACCCAGCTTTTCCAGTTCAACGTAGGGACTCAATTCTGATGAAGAAACTTCTGATTTCATTGGTGCTTGGTACGTCCGCCCTGATCGCGCCGGTGCTCGCGCCCGCCGCTGCCCAGACGCTGCCGGCTGCCGTCGTCATCGTCGTCGACATGGACCAGGTGTTCGCCAATTCGGCCGCCGGCAAGCAGGCGCAGACCGAGCTCAAGGCCAAGCTCGATGCTATCCAGGCCCGCGTCACCCAGCTGCGCCAGTCGCTCGGCACCGAGGAGCAGCAGCTCGGCCAGAGCCGCCCGCAGGCCGCCGGCCCGGCGCTGACCGCCTGGGAAACCAAGGCGCGTGACTTCACCGCCCGCAAGACCCAGGCCGAGCAGGAAGTGCAGAAGCGCGAGCAGGATTTCCAGGCCGCCCGCCAATATGTGCTCAAGCAGATCAACGATGCCGCCCAGCCGATCATCACCGCAGTGATGCGCGAGCGCGGCGCCTCGATCGCGCTGGCGCAGGGGGCCACGCTGCAGAATTCGGCCTCGCTCGACGTGACGGCGGACATCATCGCCCGCATCGACAAGGCGCTGCCGCGCGTCTCCACCACGCCGCCGGCCGCCCCGGCCGCGGCCGCTCCCGCCGCTGCCCCGGCTCCGCGTTGAGCGAGCAGCCGGGCGCGACGGCCGACATCAGGGCCGTGATGGCGATGCTGCCGCATCGCTATCCGATGCTGCTTGTCGACCGTGTCGAGGACATCGTCGCCGGCGTCTCGGCGCGCGGCATCAAGGCGGTGACGATCAACGAGCCGTTCTTCGCCGGCCATTTCCCGGGCCGGCCGATCATGCCCGGCGTGCTGATCGTCGAGGCGCTGGCGCAGACCGCCGGCGTGCTGGCGATGCACACGCTGGGGCCGGAAGGGATCGGCAAGCTGGTCTATTTCATGGCGATCGAGCAGGCCAAGTTCCGCATGCCGGTGGAGCCCGGCTGCATCCTCGATCTGAAGGTCCGCTTCACCCAGAATCGCGGCAAGATCAGCAAGTTCGAAGGCCGTGCCGAGATCGGCGGCAAGCTCGCCGCCGAGGCCAGCTTCACGGCGATGATCGCCGATCCGCCGAAATAGGCCGGGAGACCAGCCAGACCCCGGCGAAGATCAACGCCGCGCCCGCCCAGATCTGCGGCCGCACGGCTTCGGCCAGAAACACATAGCCGACCAGCGCTGCCCAGGGCAGGGCGGTGAATTCCATCGCCGCGCTGGTCTGCGCTTCCAGATGCACATAGGCGCGCGCCAGCAGATGCACGCCGATATTGCTGAGGATGCCGACCAGCAGGAACCAGCCGAGATCGTCGATCCAGGACGCGTCATGCCCCAGCACCACCGGGCTGAGCAGCACCGCCGGGACCAGATTGGCCAGCAGCGTGATGCTCACCGCGCCGTCCTTGCCGGCGCGGGCGCGCAGGATGATCACAGATACCGCATAGGCGACGGCAGAAAACAGCAGCGCCGCGATCGCCCAGATGCGTGTCGGCCCGGCGTCCGGCGCGCCCTGCACGCTCACCAGCACGCCGGCAAAGCCGATTGCCCCGGCAAGCAGCGCGCGCGGGTGCAGCGCCTCGCCGAGGATCAGCCGCGCCATCAGCGGCACCATCAGCGGCGCGATGAAGACGATGGTGATGGCTTCCGCCAGCGGCACCTGGGTGATGCCCCAGAAGAAGGCCAGCGCCAGCGCCGCGCCGATGGCGCCGCGCAGCAGGTGCGGCCCCCACATGTCCCGCCGGATAGGCGGCGCGCCCTTGGCCCGCCACACCGCGAGCGCCAGCAGGCCGCCGGTGGCGAAGCGCATCAGCGTCACCAGCTCGACCGGATGGCGCAGGCTCAGCAACTTGACCAGCGCATCCATGACGCAGAGCGCGCCGATGCCCAGCGTGCATTGCAGCAATGCCCAGCCCCTTGGCGTCATCGGTGCAGGGCGGCGAGGTCGGCCGGCGTGTTGATGTTGGTCAGCAACCCGAGGTGAACGGTACGGGCGCCGCTGGCTTCCACCCAGCTCATCAGCGAACGGTGGCCGGCGGCGAGATGGGCGAACAGGCGCGGCGCCAGGGGGGCGGGCCACAGCCCCAGCGTTGGCTGGCTGGCGGCGACGGCTGGGGCTGGGGCGAGGGCGGACGCCAGCCTCGGCGGGAAGATCGCCATATCGCAGGGCGCGATCAGCACATGACTGTAACCCTTTGAATGCGCATGTTCGAGCGCCGCGCACAGCCCGGCCAAAGGCCCGGCGCCGGGGATGCGGTCGCTGAGGCCGACATGGCCGGGCCAGGCACGGCCGCAGACGACGACATTGGGGGTCTCGGCGTGCAGCGCGCGGATAGCGTGGCTGATCAGCGGCTGGCCATGCAGCGGCGCCAGCGCCTTGTCACTGCCGAAGCGGCGCGACTGGCCCCCGGCAAGGATGGCGCCCAGGATAATCACCCGCTGTACTCGATGAAGTGCGGTGAGGACATGCGCACAAACCTTTGAAATTTAAAGAGGTCCGTAGCTGGCGTAATGGCTGTAGAAATCATTGTCGCGGGCGAAGTTGATGAAGCTCATGCCGATTGTCGGGCTGAGCCCTTCGACATGATGCCACCAGCCGACCGGCAGGAACAGCGCCTCGCCGGGGTGCAATGTCACCTCCATCACCGGCGGCTTCGACGCATCGCCGGGCCCGGTCGGCAGGTCCTCGCCGCGCCAATCGCTGAAGCAATGCAAATGGTTGCGCATCCGCGGGGTTTCCGCCGCCGACACCAGCTTGACCCGCTTCTCGCCGACAAACTGGACGAGCAGGTTGTTGGTGAGATCATGATGGAAGGGGGTGATGGTGCCTGCCGGGCCGATCCAGACAAAGCCGTCGCGTGCTTCCTGCGGCGTCAGCCAGCCCGGAATGTCGCCGACATCGTTCCACAGCGAGGCCAGCGCCTGCTTGTTATGGCCACTGTTATAAGCGGTTACATAGAAGTCATTGCTCGGGCCGTCCTCGACGATCCGGCGGAGCAACGGCCCAAAGGGTTGGCGGGCGGTGTGGCGGTCCTTGTCGATCTCATAGTTGCGGTTGGTCTCGCGGTTGTGCTGGACATCGACCATCACCCCCCCCAGCGCTTGCGCCAGCCCCGCGAAGCTCCAGCGCCGCGCCGGCCAGTGATCGACCAGTCCGGAGACCTTGACCGGCAGGTTGGCGATATAGAATTCGGTGAAAAAGCGTTGCGCATCAAGGGCGTGGATGGTCGGTACAGTATCGCCGGCGAGGCGCTGCAGCCTCGCCGCATTGGCCAGCAGCCAGTCCCGCTTGGCCAGCCGCGCCTGCAGCGGGCGGGCGCCGGCCAGATAGGGGCTCTTTTCGGCGCGCGCCACCTCGGCGGCGGCGAGCGGTCCGGGGATGCCGCGGCTGGCGATGCGGGCGGCAATCCGGTCCGGCGCCTGGCCGGCGAGCAGCAGGCTGGCAATCTCGGTGCGCAGCGCGTCATCGAGCGCGGGGGGCTTGGTCCTGGCCATTTGTCTGCGCCTTTGGTGCGGGGGGTCGCCCGAGGCGCACTCTGGCGCGGCGTCGCGTCGACGGCAAGTGCCGGCCAAGGGCTGTTCCGGTACGGTTTGGGGTGGAAATTGTCCGGTTTGGGGTCATTTCTGGGTGGTTTTTGACAGCCGATTCGGCGTGTCTCCACGACGCGATCGAAAACTCCTTCGATAAGCGAAGAAATCGGGTGGGCTTGCGGGGCGGGGCGAAGGCGGCTAGGACGCGCGCTTGCTTTCAGGCTGGTCGGCACCAGCCACATCGAGGATGAGCATCATGAAGAGCGGCATTCACCCGGACTATCACACCATCACCGTCAAGATGACCGATGGCAGCGAATATCAGACGCGTTCGACCTACGGCAAGGAAGGCGACACGCTGGCGCTCGACATCGATCCCAGCTCGCACCCGGCCTGGGTCGGCGGGGCTGGCAAGATGCTCGATGCCGGTGGCCAGGTGGCGCGCTTCAACAAGCGCTTCTCGGGCTTCGGGCTCGGTTCCAAGTAAGACGGCGCCCGAACCGCTTGTTTCCGGGCCGCTTATTGCGGCTCGAGCATCCGGTGCAGGTGGACGACGACGTACTTCATCGTCGCGTCGTCCACCGTGCGCTGCGCCTGCGCGCGCCAGGCGATGACGGCGCTGGCATAGTCCGGGTAGATCCCGACGACATGCAGCTTGTCGGGCTCGATGAAATCCTGGCCCTGCGGATTGGCGACGCGGCCACCGAAAACGAGATGTAGCTTGCTCATGTCGGGTGACTTAGCGTCGCCGGGCCGGTTTGTCATGCGGTTCGGCCGCTGGCGGCCTTGGCATTCGCCGACTTCAGGAAGCTGACCAGCGCATCGAAGCCGTTGGTCTTGATGTAGTTGGCGAAATCGGCTTCCTGGGTGATCGACAGGTTGATGTTCGAGACGGTCAGATTATTGATCTGATATTTGCCGGCGGGCGACTTGCGGACCTGCCAGATGGCATCAACCGGCTGCGAACCGGGAAGGCTGACGCGGGTGTGGACCTCGGTGAACGGGCCGCGCGCCACCGTGCGCATGGTCTTCAGGCTGGCGTCCTTATAGTCCTGCAGACGGTCGGCATAGGTGTTGAGAATGAACTCGGGGAAGGCAGCCTGATAGGCCTTGTACTGGGCATCGGTGATCTCGGCGCGCTGGCGGCGGATCAGGCGGTTGCCGATCGCATCGAGGGCGACGTTTTCCTTGAGCAATGCACGGAAGCGGCTGATGCGGTCTGCCTGGCTCAGCGCCGGGTCACGGAGCGTGGAGAAGGCGTTGCTGGCGAGGCCCTCGATGAACTTGCTGGCGGCGGGATCGGCCGCAGGCGCCGCCTGGGCATGGGCGGCGACAGGCAGGGTTGCGGCCGCGAGCGGCGCAAGGGCGAGGGTGGCAGCGAGAAACAGGCGCATGAAAGGCTCCGGAATGATTGATCTTGCGCCGTTTATGAACGGGCGCGGGTGAACCTGCGCTGAAAGCCCTGTTCGTCGTCCTATTCGTTATCGGGTTGGCTGCCGGGCATCAGGGCACCGATCAGCGCGCCGGCGGCGAGGCCGAGCAGGATCGAGGTGAAGGGGTTGCGGCCCGATCCCGACGCGGTGTCGTCCGGGTTGCTCGCTTCGCTCGACGGCATGGTCCGGAACGTCAGCACGCTGGGGGCGGGGCCGAAGCTGTCGTCATAATCGGTATAGTCGGCGGAATCGCCGAGATCGACGCGAGCCTGACTGAGCTTGTGGCGGGTGAGCAGCGCCAGCCCGATGGCGGCGACGCCGGCGCCGAGCACCAGCGGGTGGTTGCTGGCCATCGATTTGGCGCGGGCGGTGAGCGCCTCCCCCTGGCTGCTGGCCAGCGCCATCGCTTCATCGGCGAGGCGCTGTGGATCGGTGCGCTCGCGCAGCGTGGCGACGCCGCTGCTGATCCGGCTGCGAGCGGCTCGGGCCTTGTCGTCGAGGCGATCGATATCAGGGGTGGTCATCCCGGAGCTCCTGCTTCTTGCCGACCGAGTCGGCGTATGTCCTGAGATTGGCAAGTGCGCGGCGCGGCGCAAGCGGGCCGGTGCGCATTTTTGTGATTCCGATGGCCAGCAGGCCGCCACCGGTGATCGCGGCGACGGCGGCGGTGATCAGCGAGCCGATCACCGGGCCGAAGCTGGGCGAGAGCGCCGCGACCAGCGCGCCGAGCAGCGCGATGCCGGCAACGCCGAAGATGATGCCGCCGGCAAGGATGATGGCGAAGGCGACGGCGAGGCGGCCGATATTGAAACGGACCTCGGCGGTGGCGAGCTGAATCTCGGTGCTGAACAGCGTGCGGATATCGGTGATGACGCCGAGGATCAGACCGACCAGCGAGGGTTCCTTCGGGGCTGCCCTGGTTTCATCGCTCATGTGTTGTCGTCCGCGGGGTTGGCGACGGTGCGGGCAAGGCGGGCAATGGCATAGCCGCTGACCACGGCGACGCCGAGCGCCAGCACCGGCTGGCGGCGAATCAGGTCCTGGCCTTCGTCAATCAGCTCGTTCAGCGACTTTTCGTCGAGGCCGCGCTGGATGTTGCCGAGCACATCGGCGGCGGAGCGGGCGAGGTCGCCGACCGAGGGGCCGGCGAGCGTGTCGATGTCCGCGGCGATGCGGTGGGCGGCGATGACCAGGCCGTCCATCGAGCGGACCAGCCCGGTCTTGGTGTCGGTGGCGATATCGAGCAGGCGGGACTCGGCAGCATCGAAGAAGCCGGCGGCCGGACGACGGGTATCGATCGAGTTTGGCGGGGTGTTATCGGCGGTCATCATCGTCTCCGACAGCTTAGGGGGCGTTGCGGCGGCGGGTCGCAACCGATAGATGGCCCGGGACGCGCATGTGTGCAACCATCGGAAACGGCGATTGTGCCCCGGTTGCATGAGGATGCGCCGAAGATTCAGGAGCCAGTATGACCGCCATCATCGACATCATCGGACGCGAAATCATCGACAGCCGGGGCAACCCGACGGTGGAGGTCGATGTGGTGCTGGAGGATGGCTCGCTCGGCCGTGCCGCCGTGCCGTCCGGCGCGTCGACCGGGGCGCATGAAGCGGTGGAGAAGCGCGATGGCGACAAGCGGCGCTATGGCGGCAAGGGCGTGCTGCAGGCGGTGGAAGCCGTCAATGGAGAGATCCTCGATGCGCTGTCCGGCATGGACGCCGAGGAGCAGGGCGAGGTCGATGCGGCGCTGATCGAGCTGGACGGGACCGCCAACAAGGGCCGGCTGGGGGCCAATGCGATCCTCGGCGTCAGCCTTGCGGTGGCGCGCGCGGCGGCCGATGCGCGCGGGCTGCCGCTGCACCGCTATGTCGGCGGGGTGTCGGCGAGCCTGCTGCCGGTGCCGATGATGAACATCATCAACGGCGGCGCGCATGCCGACAACCCGATCGATATCCAGGAATTCATGATCATGCCGGTGCAGGCCGGATCGATCCGCGAGGCGGTGCGCTGGGGGGCGGAGATCTTCCATGTGCTGAAGGCCAAGCTGAAGGCGGCCGGGCTGGCCACCGCCGTGGGCGACGAGGGCGGCTTTGCCCCCGACCTCAACGGTACGCGCGCCGCGCTCGACTTCGTGATGGCGGCGATCGACGAGGCCGGGTTCAAGGCCGGCGAGGATGTGTGGCTGGCGCTCGACGCGGCGGCGACCGAATTCTGCCATGACGGCATCTATCATCTGGCCGGCGAGGGGCTGAAGCTCGATGGCGCCGGGATGGCCGAGTATCTGGTCAAGCTGGCCGACGAGTATCCGATCCTGTCGATCGAGGATGGGATGGACGAGGAGGACCGGGCGGGCTGGAAGCTGCTGACCGAGCGGCTTGGCGACCGGGTGCAGCTGGTCGGCGACGATCTGTTCGTGACCAATCCGGCGCGGCTGCGCGACGGCATCGACGAGGGGCTGGCCAATGCGCTGCTGGTCAAGGTCAACCAGGTCGGTACGCTGTCCGAGACGCTGGAGGCGGTCGATATCGCCCACCGCGCCGGCTATCGGACGGTGATGAGCCATCGCTCGGGCGAGACCGAGGATTCGACGATTGCCGACCTGGCGGTCGCCTGCGGCTGCGGCCAGATCAAGACCGGCAGCCTGGCGCGGTCCGACCGGCTGGCCAAGTACAACCAGCTGATCCGCATCGAGGAAGAGCTGGGGAGCAGCGCGCGTTATGCCGGGGCGGCGGTGCTGATGCGGCGGTGACGCTTCGCGCCACGGTTCTGGCCCCGTTAGCCGCATTCCTGCTGGCGGCGTTCTGGCTGGTGGGGGCCGCTCGGGCGGCGGCGCTGCTCGAGGTGTCGATCGTGCCCGGCACGGTGACGATCCGCACCGACGGGCCGGTGGCCGGCGGCTGGACGCTGGCGCTGGCGGCGCCGGACCGGCTGGTGATCGACCTGCCGGCGGTGGTGAGCGGGCCGACGACGGTGGCCGGAGTTGCCTCGGTGCAGCAGCTACGGCTGGCGGCGTTTCAGCCGGGCGTGGCGCGGCTGGTGATGGACCTGAGCGCGCCGGTGGTGCTGGTGGCGGCGGAGGCGAGCGAGCGGCAGCTGGTGCTGACGCTGCGGCGGGCGACGGCGGCGGAATTTGGCAACGCCGTGAAGGCCGGGCGGCGGCCGATGTTCGTGCGGCGGGCGCCGGGGCGGCTGGATGTGGCGCTGGCGCCGGCGCCTGTTGCGGCATCCCCACCTGCGTCGGTCCCTGCACCTGCGGCGGCACCGGCGCCGCCCAAGCTGCCCGAGGCGGTGGTTGCGGCGGCGGCGGCCGGGGCGCCGGTGGTGCCGGCGGGAGCGGTGGCGGTAGCGGGGGCGGGGGCGACGGGCGGCGCGCAGACCGAGGCCGGGGCGGCGCTGCCCGATGCGTCGACGCCGGTGCAGCCGCGGCCGCCGGCCGCCGAACCTGTGCCCGATCCGACGCCGCTGCGGCGGCAGGGGCGGGGGCCGGGGGTCAAGCCGCGCTCGGGCAGCACCCCGCTGGTGGTGCTCGATGCCGGCCATGGCGGCAAGGACGTAGGGGCGATCTCGGTCCGGGGTGGTTATGAGAAGGCGGTGACGCTGGCGATCGCGCGCGAGACGGCCCGGCAGCTGAAGGCGCGCGGGCGGGTGCGGGTGCGGCTGACGCGCGAGGACGACCGGTTCATTCCGCTGGGCGGGCGGGTGCAGATTGCCCGCGACGCCCGCGCCGACCTGTTCGTGTCGATCCATGCCGATGCGGCGCTGAACCAGGAAGCGAGGGGGGCCAGCGTCTATACGCTGTCGGCGGTGGCGTCCGATGCGGTGGCGGCGCAGCTGGCGGCGCGCGAGAACAAGGCGGACATCATCGGCGGGCTCAACCTCGGCATCGATGCGCCGGAGGTGGGCGACATCATGATCGAACTGTCGCGGCGGGCGACCGGCAATGTCTCGGTGAGCTTTGCCGAGATGCTCCAGGAGGAATTGTCGTCGCGGATACGGTTTCGCTCGCAGTTTCATCATTTCGCCGGCTTCCGGGTGCTGAAGGCGCCCGATGTGCCGTCGGTGCTGCTGGAGACCGGCTATGTCTCGAACGGCGAGGACAGCGACTTTCTGTTCTCGACGCAGGGGCAGCGGACAGTGGCGCAGGGGATTGCGCGGGCGATCGAGCGGCATCTGCTCGGCGAATGATGAGACGAATGAAAATCCACGGGGCTTGGCCTTTTGGCGCCGGTCGGGCTAGAGCGGGGTGATGCGGCGTTGGCTGATCTTTTCGGGTGTCGGACTGCTGGTGGTGGCCGGGCTGGCGTGGCTGGTGTGGACCGATGTGACGGCCGACCTGCCCGACGAGGCGGCGCTGGCGCGCTTTGCCCCGGCGCTGCCGTCCACGGTGCGTGACGTCAACGGCGAGGTGGTGGCCAGCTACATGCGCGAGCGGCGCATCTATCTGCCCTATGATGAAATCCCGCCGCTGCTGGCCCAGGCCTATGTGTCGGCCGAGGACAAGAATTTCTTCAGCCATGGCGGGGTCGATTATGCCGGGCTGGTCAATGCGGTGTTCGTCAACATCGAGGCGAAGTTCAGCGGCAAGCGGCCGATCGGCGCCTCGACGATCACCCAGCAGCTGGCCAAGAGCCTGGTCGGCAACGAGGTGACGCTGACCCGCAAGCTGCGCGAACTGGTGGTGGCGCGGCGGCTGGAGGCGGTGTTCTCCAAGCAGCAGATTCTCGAAATATACCTCAACCAGATTTTCCTCGGGCGCAACGCCTATGGCGTTGAGGCGGCGGCGCAGGCCTATTTCGGCAAGACCGCCAAGGACCTCGACCTGGCGCAGATGGCCTATCTGGCGATCCTGCCCAAGGCACCTTCGACCTACAGCCCGGTGACGCAGCAGGCCCGGGCGCTGGCCAGGCGGGCCTATGTGCTGGGGCGGATGCGCGAGGACGGGCATATCACCGAGGCGCAGCGCGCGGCCGCCGCCGCCGAGCCGCTGGTGGCGGTGCCGAACCGGGCGCCGCGGACGCGTCGCAGCGGCGACTATTTCATCGAGGATGTGCGGCGCCAGCTGATCGAGCGCTTCGGCGAGGATTCGGACACCCAGATCGGCGGCGGGCGCAACAGCGTCTATGGCGGCGGGCTGTGGATTCGCACCTCGCTCGACCCGGCGATGCAGGAGGCGGCCGAGGCGGCGATGCGCGACGGGCTGACGCGGTTCGAGCGCGGCCGGGCCTGGCGCGGGCCGGCGGCGACGATCGAGCTGGGCGAGGGCTGGACCGGGCGGCTGGCGGGTGCCGTGGTGGCGGTTGGCTATCCGACGTGGCGGCGGGCGGTGGTGCTGGCGCGCGACGGCGGCGGGCTGCGCATCGGTTTCGAGGATGGCAGCGAGGGGCGGCTGCCGGCATCGAATGCGGCAGTGAAGCGGGCGGGGACCGAAATGTCCGCGGCGCAGGCGATGAAGCCGGGTGATGTGATCGTGGTGACGCGGGCGGGGGGTGCCTGGGCATTGCGGCAGGCGCCCGAGATATCGGGCGGGTTCGTTGCCGAGGACCCGCATAGCGGGCGAATTTATGCGATGGTCGGCGGCTTCGATGCACGGGCGCAGAGCTTCAACCGGGCCTCGCAGGCGCAGCGGCAGCCGGGATCGACGTTCAAGCCGATCGTCTATGCGACCGCGATGGACAATGGTTTCACGCCCTCGTCGATCGTGGTGGACGGGCCGTTCTGTGTCTATCAGGGGCGGCGGCTGGGGCAGAAATGCTTCCGCAATTTCGGCGGGCGCAATGCCGGGCCGCAGACGCTGCGCTGGGGGCTGGAGCAGAGCCGCAATCTTATGACCGTGCGGCTGGGCTTCAATACCGGTATGGACAAGGTGGTGGCGCAGGCCAAGGCGCTGGGGGTGGGCGATTATGCGCCGAACCTGGCGGTGGCGCTGGGGGCGGGCGAGACGACGGTGCTCAAGCTGACCAATGCCTATGCCCAGATCTTCAATGCCGGCCGGGCGCTCGACCCGAGCCTGATCGACATGGTGCAGGACCGCGACGGCAAGGTGATCTACCGGCGCGATACGCGCTCGTGCCCGAACTGCCAGGCCGAGGAATGGGACGGCGGGCCGATGCCGCGTCCCGGCGGTGCGGTGCGGCAGGTGATGGACGCGCGCACGGCCTATCAGACCGTGCATCTGATGGAAGGCGTGGTGACGCGGGGTACGGCGACAAGGCTGCGGGTGCTCGATCGGCCGCTGGCCGGCAAGACCGGGACGACCAGCGGGCCGAAGGACGCCTGGTTCGTTGGCGGGACGCAGGACCTCGTGGCCGGGCTGTACCTGGGCTATGACACGCCGCGCAATCTGGGCGGCTATGTGCAGGGCGGCAATACCGCCGGGCCGATCTGGCTGGACTTTGCCAAGGTGGCGCTGAAGGATGTGGAGAAGCGGCCGTTCGTGATTCCGCCCGGCGTGCGGATGGTGCGGGTGGACCGGCGATCGGGCAAGCGGGTGTTCGGCGGCTGGCCGACCGGCGACGAGCCCAAGGCGGCGGTGATCTGGGAGGCGTTCAAGCCCGAGAGCGAGCCGCGGCGGGTGGGTGCGAGCACGACGACGCGGGCGATCGGCGGGCGGGTGCGGTCCGACGCGGAGTTTCTGGATAATAGCGGCGGTATCTACTAGGAACGCCGTTCGGTTTTGATTGAGGATGTTTCGATGCGTGCCGAGGCGGAAAGCCATGCCCTCCAGATCAAGCAGGCGCTCGACCTGCTGAGGAGGTTTCTTTGACTGGGATCGTGCACTCCGGCGGCTCGACGAACTGAACGCGCGGGTCGAGGACCCGAAGCTGTGGGATAATCCGAAGGCGGCGCAGGTGGTGATGACCGAGCGCCGGCGGCTGGACGAGGCGATCTCGGCGACGCGGGCGATCGAGCGCGAACTATCCGAGACCTCCGAGTTGATCGGCATGGCCGAGGACGAGGGCGACGAGGATATGGCAGTGGAAGGCACCGCTGCCCTGAAGGCGCTGGCCGAGCGGGCCGAGCGCGACAAGGTGGCGGCGCTGCTCTCCGGCGAGGCGGACGAGAACGACACCTATATCGAGATCAACTCGGGCGCCGGTGGCACCGAGAGCCAGGACTGGGCGCAGATGCTGCAGCGCATGTACCAGCGCTGGGCCGAGGGGCGCGGCTACAAGGTGGAGCTGATCGACTATAATTCCGGCGAGCAGGCCGGGATCAAGAACGCCACCATGCTGATCAAGGGCGGCCAGGCCTATGGCTGGGCCAAGACCGAGAGCGGCGTGCACCGGCTGGTGCGGATCAGCCCGTATGATTCGGCGGCGCGGCGGCATACGAGCTTCGCGAGCGTGTGGGTGTATCCGCAGATTGATGACGATATCGAGATCGACATCAAGGAAAGCGACCTGAAGATCGATACCTATCGGGCGTCGGGTGCCGGCGGGCAGCATATCAACACCACCGACTCGGCGGTGCGCATCACCCATGTGCCGACCGGGGTGATCGTGGCGTGCCAGAACGAGCGGTCGCAGCACAAGAACAAGGCCACCGCGATGAAGATGCTGAAGGCGCGGCTCTATGAGCGCGAGCTGGCGATCCGGGAAGCGGCGGCGGCGGATGTGGAGGCCGGCAAGAGCGATATCGGCTGGGGACACCAGATCCGCAGCTATGTGCTGCAACCCTATCAATTGGTGAAGGATCTGCGCACCGGGGTGACCTCGACGGCGCCCGACGATGTGCTGAACGGCGACCTCGATCCGTTCATGGCAGCGGCGCTTTCGCAGAAGGTGACCGGCGACAAGGTCGATGTCGAGGACGTCGACTAGTTCATAACCTGGCGTATTTTTGTCGGGAACCGGGCGTCGCGCGTTCCGTTGATCCTTCGACCATGTCGGTCTGAGGAGGACGACGATGAAGACGAAGATGATGATTGGCGGCGCGGCCGCTGCCTTGCTGATGGGCTCGATGGCCGTGGCGCAGACGTCAGGTGGCGCCGGGGCCGGTGCCGGGGCTTCCGGCACCACCCAGGGGACGACCGGGACCACCGGGAGCGGGATGAGCGGCTCGACCGGCGCCCGTGGCACGACCGGAACGACCGGCACCACCGGTTCGGGGACCACCGGGTCCGGCACGTCCGTGCAAGGCACGATGGGCACAACCGGCACGACGACCGGGACAGGTACCGCGCGCAGCGGCACCGGCACCACGGGCCAGTCCGGCACCATGGGCACGACCGGTCAGTCCGGAACGATGGGAACCACGGGTCAGTCCGGGAACATGGGTTCGACCGGCCAGTCCGGGACCATGGGTTCGGGCGGCCAGTCCGGCACGATGGGCTCGGGCGGCACGACGGGGACGAGTGGCTCCGGCGGTGGCAGCTGGGGCTCCGACACGCAGCGGGCCGGCGAGCGCGGCTGAGCCTGATGTCGGTTGAACGGATCGGCGGCGCCTTCGGGCGCCGCCGTTACGCTGTCTGGGCAGCGGCACTGTTGATGACGGCCGCGTGCCAGCCGGTGGCCGAGAGGGAAGGCGTGCGGACGGTGTCGGCGGGGCGCGAGGCCGTACGGCCGGCGCGCTTCGAGCCGGTGTTTACCGGGCGTGAGGCGCTGGGCGATCGGCCGGGACTTTTGCTGACGGCATTTTCGGCGAGCGGGCGGCATGGGCGCGATCCCGCCGCCTATCGGACACCGGGTCTGGAGGCGGCGGTGGCGGATGCGGCCGGCGGCGACGAAGCGGCGTTGCGGCGGGCCGATGCGGCGCTGGTGCTGGCCTTTCTCGCCTGGGCGCGGGATCTCGACGAGCCGGCGGGGGTGGCACCGGTGGTGACCGATCCTGCGGCGGTAACGTCTTTGGAGGCCGGCGCGCTGGTCCGCGCGGCAGCGAAGGCGGACGACCTGGCGGGGTATCTGGCGGCGCTGCAGCAGCGGCATCCGCTCTACGAAGCGATGGCCGATGCGATGGCGGCGGCGCCGGCGGCGACGCCCGCCGAGGCGCGGGTGCGGCGGCTGAACCTCGAACGGGCGCGGGCGCTGCCGGCACGGCCCGAGGGCAAGCATGTGGTGGTCGACGCGGCCGGGGCGCGGCTGTGGATGTATGAGGGGCGACGCGAGGTCGGCTCGATGGTGGTGGTGGTCGGCAAGGCGTCGCAGGCGACGCCGCTGATGTCCGGAGTAATTCGCCATGTGGTGGCGCGGCCTTATTGGAACGTGCCCGAGGATCTGGCGCGTGACGTGGTGGCGCGCGCCGTGCTGCGCAACGGCGTCAAGCATGTGGCGGCGCGGGACATGGAGATCATGTCCGGCTGGGAACCCGATGCGGTGCCGGTCGATCCGAAGGCGGTGGACTGGAAAGCGGTGGCGGCGGGGACCGTGCCGCTGCGGGTGCGGCAGCGGCCGGGACCGCGCAACATGATGGGGCGGGTGAAATTCATGCTGCCCAACGATCTGGGCATCTATCTGCACGATACGCCCGACCGGGGGCTGTTCAAATTGTCCCGGCGGGCGCTGAGCTCCGGGTGCGTGCGGGTGGCTGATGCGGAACGGCTGGCGGAATGGCTGTTCGATGGCACCGGTCCGCTGGAGGGGGCAGGGGTGGACGAGACCCTCCCGCTGCCGGTACCGGTGCCGGTCTATATCAGTTATTTTACGCGCGCGCCGGGCAAGGCGGGACTGCAGCGGCAGGCGGACGTTTACAAGCGCGATCTCCAGGGGTGACGCCGCTCAGTAGTTCCACTGGAGCTGGGCGCGCAGCAGGTCGCCTTCGGCGCGGCCGCTGCGGCGTTCATCGGCTTCGCGGCGGCTGGCGCGGGCATAGCTGAGGGTCAGTTCCAGCGCGCTCATCGGCTGGAACTCGATGCCCAATTCGAGATCGTCGGTTTCGAGGCGCGGCGTGTTGATCGCGGCCTTCCAGCCGCCGCGGAAATGCTGCCAGCGGGCATAGGGCATGAATGGACCGAGCGGTGACTGGCGGACGCGGAGCATGGCCTGGACATAACCGCCCTGGAGCGGCTTTTCCTGGATCGACCGGGTGGCGGTATCGAATTCCGGGCCGGTGCCCCAGGTCCATTCGGCCTGTACGCCGAACGGCTGGGGATAGAGGATGGCGTGGACGACGGCGCGATTGTCCTTGTACGACAGCGGGCTGAGGCCGGTGCGGGTTTCGGGCTGGAAGCGGTTGAACATCACCGAGCCGCCGACCTCGACGACCTGATCGCCGATCTCGAACGGCCAGGTCGCCATGGCGACAGTCATCAGATTGTTGTTGGCCTCGGTGCGGTTGGTGCCCTGGCCATTGTACAGGCCGACACCGAAGGCGCCGTAATTGCCGAAAAGTTTCTGGCCATCGGCCTCCAGCCGGTCCCAGATCCGTTGGACCGGGGCCGGGGTGTAATAGGCGACGACGCCAAGATCGCGCTCGCCGATGACGCCGCTGTTGACGGCGTCCGAACGGTCGAGCGGGGCGCGGTTCGAAGAGGACTGGAGGTTCTCCCAGCCGAAGGGGACCTTCGACTGGCCGAAGCGGACACGGAAACGCTTGTCGGCATCGAGGAAGACATCGACATAGGCGTCGCGGAGCTGGCCGAAGCCTTCGCGGCGTTCGCCGGCCGACTGGCCGGAGACGCTGGTGGCGAAATCGGGCTGGAAATAGAGCGAGATATTGTCGGTGATGTCGCCCTCCAGCACGAGGCGGACGCGGCGGAAGCTGAAATTATTCTCGTCGGTGATGCCGCCATCGGCCACCGAGCGCAGCCGCGACTGGCCGGGCGGGGCGGTGGCGTCTCCGGAGACGATCTCGTTGACGCGGAGCTGGGTATAGCCGCGCAGCGACAGACGCTCGAACCAGCGCTTGCTGCGGACGATAGGGGCGGTGTCGGCGGTCTCGATGGTTTTGACGGTCCTGACGGGGGGCGGGGCGGGGGCTGCCGCGACCTGCGGGGCGGCCGCGGGTGCCGGGTGTGCGGGGGGTGCGGCCTGGAGGGCTTGCTGGCGCTCAGCACGGAGTTCGGCAACCATCGCCTTCAACTCGTCGATCTGGCGCTGCAGCTCTTCGACCGTCTGCGCCTGGGCCGGGGAGGCGAGCAACAGCGTGGCGCTGGCAAGGTATCTGAAGCCAGGGGCCATGGAATTTCCGTCAGGGCTGGTCGAGGGTTTGGTGACGTTCGATCTGGTGCGGCCATAGGCGAGGCTTGTGTATGGGGGCAACGGAATTGTGACAGATCGGTGTCAGACGCAGACACGATGGCTGGTATGAACGGCAATGGCGCGCTTGGCCGAAGCATATTCTGCCCTGTTCACTTCGCAAATGAGAACATTATTCGTGGCTTACGGGGTTGCCCGACGCTAAAGGCGTTGTTAACGTCGGATTAAGCGGATCGTATGGGGCGGTGCGTTCAATCTGAAAGGGTGTCATGCGTTATCTTCTTCTGACTGCGGCGATGGTCGCCGCAGCACCGGCAAACGCGACCATTTTCTGGTCGAACTTCGATGTGGGAACCGTTGAAGAGCGGACAACCGGAGGGGCCTGGCCAACGGTCGAGCGCACGCCGGTCGAGACATATGCCAATGGCTCAACTCTGGTCGGGGTGGGGTCGGCCGTGGCCGGCGGCTTTCCCTTCTATTCGGCATCTTTCGATTTTACCGTGGGCACCAGCTTCGTTGCCGACCGGGCGATTACGGCGTTCCAGCAGGTGAACGCGCCGTTCGCCCAACGGATATTCCTGTCGATCGCCGAGGTCGACACGCTGACCGGTACGGGCACCGCGATCGGCTCGCTGCAATTGCAGGCCAATGGGCTGCCTTTTGGCAGGATTGTCGAGGTTGATGCGCCGTTCGGCACCAACATGACCAACCTGGAAGCATTGTTCGACTATCGTCCGATCAGCTTTACGGCGGGTGGCACCTATCGCGCCACCTTCAGCTTCGCTACTGGGGGCATCGGCCTGCAGAGCTGGATATTGAGCGACACCGTGGCGGCGACCGGCACCGCAAGCTCGAGCGTGACCGTTGGATCGGGCACGACGACAACGGCATTGGGCTTTCAGCCGACGCTGGCGCTGACCGATGGCGGTGATCTGGTGCCGCTGCCCGGTCCCGGTGCTGGTGGCGGCGCGGTGCCGGAGCCGGAGAGCTGGGCGCTGATGATCGCCGGCTTTGGCCTGGTGGGCGCGAGCCTACGGCGGCGGCGGGCGGCGGCGCTGGCCTGAGTCCACGATTTCGAGGCATGATGACGCCGGCCTGCTGCTGCGGGCCGGCGTTTTTTATGCAGCCAGGTAGCGGGCGAGGCCGGCTTCGAGGTCGGCGATGAGGTCGGCCGGGTCTTCGAGGCCGATGCTGAGGCGAATCAGCGGGCCGGCGAAGGCCGGGGCGGTGGCGGTACGGTTGCCGTGGAAATCGACCGGCAGCGCCAGCGATTCGAACCCGCCCCAGCTGAAGCCGAGGCCGAAATGGTGGAGATTGTCGAGCAGGCGCGCGGTGTCGGCGCGGGTGCCGGCGGTGAGGGCGACGGCGAACAGGCCGGTGGCGCCGGCGAAATCGCGGGTGAACAGCGCATGGTCGGGGTGGCTGGGCAGCGCCGGGTGAAGAACTTGCGAGACAGCGGGGTGCGTCTCCAGCCAGCGGGCGATCTGCAGCGCGCTCTGCTCGTGGCGATCAAGGCGGACGGCGAGGGTGCGCAGGCCGCGCAGCGCCAGCGCCGCATCGTCGGCGGAGACGCTGTGGCCGAGGCGGTAATGGGTGCGGCAGAGTGCGGGCCAATGGGCGGCGGTGGTGGTGACGGCGCCCATCATCACGTCCGAATGGCCGGCGACATATTTGGTCAGCGACTGGATGCTGATGTCGATGCCCAGCGCCAGCGGCTGCAGGCGCAGCGGCGTGGCCCAGGTGTTGTCGATGAGGGTGACGAGGCCATGGGCGCGGGCGGTGGCGGCGATTTTCGGGAGGTCCTGGATTTCGAAGCTCAGCGACCCGGGTGATTCGAGGAGGACAGCGCGGGTGCTCGGGCCGATCAGCGGGTCGAGGTCGGCGCGCGGATCGATGTAGCGGGTGGTGACGCCGAAGCGGGCGAGGAATTGGTCGGCGAACTGGCGCGACGGCTCATAGGCGCTGTCGGTGATGAGCAGTTCGTCGCCGGCCTTGAGCACGCTGAGCAGCGCCGTGGTGATGGCGGCGACGCCGGAAGGGTAGAGCTTGCAGCCCTTGGCCTCGGGTTCGAGGCCGGCCAGCGCGTCTTCGAGCGCCCAATGGGTGGGGGTGCCGCGCCGGCCGTAATAAAGGCCGGCATCGGGGGCGGCGATGGCGGCATCGAGGGCGGCCAGATTGGGGAAGAGGATGGTGCTGGCGCGCGCCACCGGCGGGTTGACGAAGGGCAGGCCGTCGCCGCGACCGCCGGTGATGACGCGGGTGGACAGGCTGCCGGTCGCCTCCGGGCGGGGCCGGCGGCTGGTCATGCCGCTGCGATCCTCATCAGACGGCGGGACCGGTGACGATCGGGGTGGTCGGCGAGGCGCCCCATTCCGACCAGGCGCCGTCATAGATGGCGACGCCGGGGTGGCCAAGCAGGGCGCCGGCGAAGGCCAGCACGGCGGCGGTGATGCCCGAGCCGCAGGTCGCGACGATCGGCTTCGACAGGTCGAGACCGGCGCTGGTGAATTCGGCGCGGATATCGTCGAGCGGGCGCCAGGTGCCGTCTTCGTTGAACAGCCGATCGATCGGAATGTTGCGCGAACCGGGGATATGACCGCGGCGCAGGTTCGGCCGCGCCTCCGGCTCGGCGCCGGTGAAGCGGGCCTCCGGCCGGGCGTCGACGACCTGCTCGGCATGGGTGCGCAGATTCTCGGTGATCTGCGCCTTGTCGCGGACCAGCGCCTTGTCGGCCCAGACGGTGAAGTGACGGTGGCGGACCACGGGAATGCCGCTCTCGATGGCGCGGCCTTCCGCCTGCCACTTGGCGAAGCCGCCATCGAGGATGGCAACCTGATGGGCGCCGAACAGCGTCAGCATCCACCAGGCGCGGGCCGATGACTTGATGGGGGAATTATCATAGACGACGACGCGGCTGCCGTCGCCGAGGCCCAGCGCCTGCATGCGGCTGGCGAATTTTTCGGCCGAGGGCAGCATGTGCGGGAAGGGCGAGGACGAATCCGACACTTCCTCGATGTCGAAGAACACGGCGCCGGGGATGTGGGCGGCCTCGAACTCGGCGCGGGCGTTGCGGTTGTGCGCCGGCAGGAAAAGGCTGGCATCGATGACGCGCAGGTCCGACTTGCCGAGCTCGGCGGCGAGCCATTCGGTGCTGACCAGAAGGTTCATGAGATACTCCCCGTATGACGCATTGGGCTTTGGAGGGGTGACATAGGTGCGACGACGCGCCATGTCACCACCTGTTGAAGCGCTTGAGCAGATGGATAGGCGGATGAGCGAGACATTGCATCTGGGAAAGAGCACGACGCTGCCGGAATCACCGGACGACGCCGTGCTCGACTATGTGCCGAACCCGCGCGCCGGGCTGGTTTACCTCGTACGCTTCGCCGTGCCCGAATTCACCTCGCTGTGCCCGGTGACCGGGGCGCCGGACTTCGCCCACCTGGTCATCGACTATGTGCCCGACGCCCGCATCGTCGAATCGAAATCGCTGAAGCTGTTCCTCGGCTCGTTCCGCAACCATGCCGGCTTCCATGAGGACGTGACCGTCGGCATCGGCGTGCGGCTGGCCACCGAGATGCGGCCGCGCTGGCTGCGGATCGGCGGCTATTGGTACCCGCGCGGGGGGATCCCGATCGATGTGTTCTGGCAGTCCGGGCCGCCGCCGGAGGGGCTGTGGCTGCCGGACCAGGGGGTGCCGGGGTATCGCGGGCGGGGGTGAGGGCAGGAATTTTGCCTCCGGCGGGCAGGGGGCTTGCCCCCTGCACCCCATGAAGAGTGGCACTCCTGCTGCGACTACCGCCGCTGCTTTGTCACGGACCCATCAAATGGGGTGCAGGGGGCAAGCCCTGCCCGCCGGAGGCCCTCTTACTTCCTCTCATATTGTGAGACTGCTTCGCCGCCCCGCTCTTGCCATGCGGGGGCGGGGGCCGGACTATGCTAGGGGATATGGGAGACGGGCATGCGGTTTTTGCTGGGGGTGGCGCTTGGGGTGCTGATGGCGGTGCCGGCGAGTGGGCAGGGATCGCTGGAGCGGCCGAAATGGTGGCCGTCGGAGTTCGGCAAGGATGATGTCATTGGCGCGGCCAATCGGCTGACGCCGGCGAAGGTGGTGGAGGCGGCGGGGCTGATCCGGACCGGGACGGTGGTGGATCTGACGCAGACCTATGAGGAGGACATGCCGCTGTTCGCGCTGACGCCGTACAAGCGGACCTATCGGCTGACGATTCCGGGGGCGCCCACCTACGGCCCGATGGGCGAGAACAAGCTGGTGTGGAACGAGGACCATATTTCGGGGGAGCTTGGGCAGAACGGCACCCAGTTCGACTCGCTGATGCACATGGGGACTGTGTGGCGCGACGAGGACGGGACCAGCGAGGTTCGCTATTACAATGGGCACAAGCAGTCCGAGATCGGCGACGGCCATGGCTTCAAGAAGCTGGGGGTGGAGAATGTGCCGCCGATCTTCACGCGCGGCGTGCTTATCGATGTGGCGACGGCGATTTTGCCGCGCGTGCTCGACGTGGGGGACATGATCGAGGTCGCCGATCTGGAGATGGCGCTGAAGAAGCAGGGGCTGGGGCTGGACGATATCCGCGAGGGCGATGCGGTGTTCGTCCGGACCGGCTGGGACCTGTACTGGAAAAAGGACAATGCCAAGTTCAACTCGGGGACGGCGGGGCTGTCCCCGGCGGCGGGGGACTGGCTGGTGAAGAAGAAGGTAGTGCTGGTCGGCTCCGACAATTGGGCGGTGGAGGCGATTCCGGACAAGGGCGGGCGGCTGTTTGCCGCGAATCACCAGAAGTTCCTGATTGAGAACGGCATTTATGTGATGGAGAACATGAAGTTTTCCGGGCTGATCGAGAAGAAGGCCTGGGTGTTTGCTTTTTCGGTGGGGCCGGTGCCGTTCAAGGGGGCCACGGGGTCTCCGGTGCGGCCGATGGCTATCTTTTAGGAGGTCGATATGGCTGAAGGTAAGATCGTTGCCGGCTTCATTGCGCCGCATCCGCCGCATCTCGTCTATGCCGAGAACCCGCCGCAGAACGAGCCGCGTTCCGAGGGCGGGTGGGAGCAGTTGCGCTGGGCTTATGAGCGGGCGCGCAAGTCTCTCGACGAGCTGAAGCCCGATGTGCTGCTCGTGCATTCGCCGCATTGGCAGACATTGGTGGGGCATCATTTCCTGGGCGTGGAGAAGCTTTCGGGGAAGTCGGTCGATCCGATCTTTCCGAACTTGTTTCGCTACAAGTTCGACTTGAATGTCGATGTAGAACTGGCCGAGGCGTGCTGTGCGGAGGCGCAGGCGGCGGGCCTGGACTCGCGGATGATGCGCAACCCGGGGTTCCGGGTCGATTACGGGACGATCACCACGCTGCACATGATCCGGCCCCAGTGGGACATCCCGGTGGTGGGGATCTCGGCAAACAACTCGCCCTATTTCCTGACGCTCGACGAAGGCATCGACGAGATGGTGACGCTGGGCGAGACGACGCGGCGGGCGATCGAGAAAAGCGGCAAACGGGCGGTGCTTTTGTGCTCGAACACCTTTTCGCACTGGCATTTCCATGAGGAGCCGGCGCTGCCCGAGGATATGACTCGGGAGCATCCGCAGAGCTATGTCGGCTACAAATGGGACATGCGGATCATCGAACTGCTGCGCCGCGGCGAGGTGGACGAGGTCATGCGGCTGTTCCCGAACTGGGTGGAGGAGGCTTTTGCCGAGGTGAAGTCCGGGGCGTTCCCCTGGATGCTGTCGGCGATGGGCTTTCCCAAGTCGCCGGCCGAGCTGCATGGCTATGGGACGGTGATCGGCACCGGCAATGCGGTGATGGAATGGAATCTCGAACGGGTGGGGGCCTGATATATGGCGGTGGTGTCTGCCTTTCTGGTGAGCGGCTCGCCGTTGCCGATGCTGAAGCCGGAGAATCCGGCCTGGGCGGGGCTGGCGACGGGGTTCGGGCGGGCGCGCGACGCACTGGTGGCATCGAAGCCCGATGTGCTGCTGGTCTATTCGACGCAGTGGATCGCGGTGCTTGATGAGCTGTGGCAGGTGCGCGCGCGGTCGGTGGGCGTGCATGTCGACGAGAACTGGTATGAGTTTGGCGATCTGCCGTTCGACATCAGGGCCGATGTGGCGCTGGCCGAGGCCTGTGTGGCGGGGTGCGCGGGCGTGGGGGTGAGCGCCAAGCCGGTGGATTATGAGGATTTTCCGATCGATACCGGGACGATCGTGGCGGACACGTTGCTCAACCCGGAGCGGGTGCCGGTGGTGATTGCAGCCAACAATGTCTACCATGACTTTGCGACGACCGAGAAGCTGGCGGCGATGGCGGCGGCGATCGCTGACGCGCAGGGCAAAAGGGTGGCCGTGGTGGCCGTTGGCGGGCTGTCCGGGGCCTATTTCGACAGGACCATCGATATCGCCACCGACCATGTCCGGCACGAGGCGGATGATGCGGCGAACCGTGCGTTCCTGGAGGCGCTGACGCAGGGAGCCGATGCGGCACGGGCGGCGGTGGGGGACTATGCCGGGGCGGCGAAGGCCGACTTCGGGATGAAGCATCTGGCATGGGTGTTCGGGGCGACCGGCGGGTTTTCGGGCGCCGTCGTGCATGGTTATGGCGCCACCTATGGCGCGGGGGCGGCGGTGGTCGAATTCCGGCTCTGACGATGGCGGTGTTGCGTAACTTCATCGGTGGGCGGTTTGTCGATGGCGGCGCGCGGTTCGAGGATGTGAATCCGGCGACGGGCGCGGTGATCGCCGAGGTGTGCGAGGCCGATGCGGAAATTGTCGACGCGGCGGTGTCGGCGGCGCGGGCGGCGATGGACGGGGACTGGGGGCAGTCCCATGCCGAAGCGCGGGCGCGGATGATGGAGCGGATCGCCGACGGCATCGAGGCGCGGGCGGACGAGTTCGTGGCGGCCGAGGTGGCGGATACCGGGCGGCCCATCGCCGTGGCCGAGGCGCTCGATGTGGCGCGCGGGGCGGCGAACTTCCGGGCCTTTGCGGCGATGGCGCGGGCTGAGGGGGGCGAGAGCTTCGAGACGCCGGGCGGCGGGGTGAACCCACGCGGGGCGGTGAATTATTCGATCCGGCGGCCGCTGGGGGTGGTGGCGGCGATCTGCCCGTGGAATCTGCCGCTGCTGTCGATGAGCTGGAAGGTGGCGCCGGCGCTGGCATGCGGCAATGCCGTGGTGGCCAAGCCGTCCGAGGAGACGCCGGCGACGGCGACGTTGCTGGCCGAGGTTATGGCAAGCGTCGGCGTGCCCGACGGGGTGTTCAACCTGGTGCATGGCTTCGGCGAGGGGTCGGCGGGCGGATTCATGACCGCGCACAGCCAAGTGGACGCGATCAGCTTTACCGGGGAGACGGCGACCGGGGAGGCGATCATGCGCCAAGCCGCCAAGGGCGTGCGGCCGGTGTCGTTCGAGCTGGGGGGGAAGAACCCGGCGATCGTCTTTGCCGATTGCGACTTCGAGGCGGCGGTGGCGGGGGTGGCGCGGTCCTCGTTCTTCAATAGCGGGCAGGTCTGTCTGTGCACCGAGCGGGTGTATGTGGAGCGGGGGATTTACGAGCAGTTCGTCGCGGCACTGGTGCGGGCGGTGGACGCGTATGTGATCGGCGATCCGCTCGACCGGGCGACGACGATGGGGCCGTTGACCTCCGAGACGCACCGGACGCGGGTGCTGGGCTATTTCGAGGTGGCGCGCGGCGAGGGGGCCGAGGTGCTGACCGGGGGCGGGGTGCCGGATCTTGCCGGGGCTTATGTGTTGCCGACGGTGTGGGCGGGGCTCTCCAATTCCGCGCGGATCTTGCAGGAGGAGGTGTTCGGGCCGGTCTGCCATGTGATGCCGTTCGACGGCGAGGACGAGGCGGTGGCGCTGGCCAATGACACGAAGTTCGGGCTGGCGGCGTCGATCTGGACGCGCGATGTCGGCCGGGCGGCGCGGGTGGCGGGGCAGGTGAAGGTGGGGCTGACCTGGGTAAATTGCTGGTTTTTGCGGGATTTGCGGACGCCGTTCGGCGGCTCGGGGCTGTCGGGCATCGGGCGCGAGGGCGGGCGGCATTCATTCGATTTTTATTCGGAGACGCGCAATGTGTGCTTGGCGCTATGAATTTTGACGTGATGGCGGCGGCCGGGGCGCTGGACCGGGCGGCGTGCGAGGCGCGGGCCGTGCCGCAGTTCGGCGAGGCGCTCGATCTGGATACTGCCTACCGTGTGCAGAAGGCGCTGATGGCGCGGCGCTATGCGCGCGGCGAGCGGCGGGTGGGGATGAAGCTGGGCTTCACCAGCAAGGCCAAGATGATCCAGATGGGGGTGGACGACCTGATCTGGGGGACGCTGACCGATGCGATGCTGGTGGCCGACGGGGGCACGCTGGAGATGGCGCGGTTCATTCACCCGCGGGTGGAGCCGGAGATCGTGTTTCGGCTGGGCCGGCGGCTGGGCGGGCTGGTGACGGTGGACGAGGCGCGGGCGGCTATCGAGGCGGTGGCGCCGGCGATGGAGATCATCGACTCGCGCTATGCGGCGTTCAAGTTCAGCCTGGCCGATGTGGTGGCGGACAATTCGTCTTCGGCGGCGCTGGTGATCGGGGCGTGGCGGACGGATTTCGGCGATCTGAACCATATGCCGATGCGGCTGCTGTTCGACGGGGCGGTGGTGCAGGCGGGGAGCAGCGAGGCGATATTGGGCGATCCGCTGGAGGCGCTGGTGGCGGCGGCGCGGCTGGCGGGGGCGAATGGCGGTGCGCTGGAGCCGGGGGATATCGTGCTGGCCGGGGCGGCGACGGCGGCGGAAGCGCTGCGGCCCGGTGTGGCGGTGCGGGTGGAGGCGGACGGGCTGGGGGCGGCGGGGTTTTCGGTGGGATGAGCGGCGGGTGACAGCGGCAAATGCTGCCGATAGGATGACCGCCGGGATATGGGGGATCGGTCATGATGAAGGTTTTGGGCTGTTCGGCGGCGCTGGCGGTGGCGTTGTGGCCGGGGGCGGCATTTGCGGCGGCGGATGCGGCGCTGAAGGCGGAGGCGTCGGCGAAGGTCGAGGCGCAGGCGAAGCTGGTGCAGGAGATGGTGGACTCTGTTTTCAGCTTTGCCGAGCCGGGGTTTCAAGAATATCTGACGATGGAGTATCTGACGGGGATACTTGAGAAAAATGGGTTTACGATCACGCGCGGTGTGGCGGGGATTCCGACGGCGTGGACGGCGACCTGGGGCAGCGATGGCCCGCTGATTGCGCTGGGAAGCGACGAGGATTGTCCGCGCGGGCTATCCCAATATCCGGGGATTCCGACGCTGAAGCCCATGGTGAAGGGGGCGCCGGGGCACGGCGAGGGGCATAATTCGGGCGTTCCGATGATGATTGCGGCGGCAATTGCGGCGAAAGAGGTGATGGCGAAAAACAAGATGCCGGGGCGGCTGATGGTGTGGCCGGGCGTGGCCGAGGAACTGCTGGGAGCAAAGGCGCATTATGTGCGCGCGGGGATGTTCCGGCGGGTGGACGCGGTGTTGTTCGGGCATGTGGGGAATGAATTTTCGACCGGGTGGGGCGATCCGCTGCGGCCTGGGCTGGTTTCGGTGGAGTTCAATTTTACCGGCAAGACGGCGCATGCGGGCGGGCAGCCCTGGGAGGGGAACAGCGCGCTCGATGCGGTGGAGGTGATGGATGTGGCGTGGAATTTCCGCCGCGAGCATCTGCCGACCTCGCACCGCTCGCATTCGGTGATCACCAATGGCGGCGAGCAGCCCAATGTGGTGCCCGGCGAGGCGAGCGTCTGGTATTATTTCCGGGGGCAGAGGTTCACGGGCGTACAGGAGCTTTACAAGATCGGGCAGGAGATTGCGCAGGCCGGGGCGCTGGCGACGGGGACCAAGGTTTCCCACCGGATATTGGGGTATGCGGCGCCGAACTATAACAACAAGCCGCTGGCGGAGGCGCTTTATGCGAACATGCAGGCCGTGGGGATGCCGCAGTGGAGCGCTGACGACCAGGCTTTTGCGAAGGCCGTGCAGGAGAAGAACGGGCGCAAGCTGCAGCCGCTGCGGAGCGAGGTGGGCAAGCTTTCGGGGCCGGACGATTTCGATGCGTCCGCCAACGGGACTTCGGACGATATCGGCGATGTGATGTGGAATGCGCCGACGGTGCGGTTTTCCTATCCGGCGAATATTCCCAATCTGATCGGGCATAATGCCTTGTCGGCGATGGCGATGGCGACGCCGATTGCGCACAAGGGGGCGCTTGCGGGGGCGAAGGTCGTGGCGCAGACGGTGCTCGACCTGGTGACGGACCCGGCGCTGGTGCAGGCGGCGCGGGCCTTTCAGCATGACGTTCAGTTTGCCGAGCAGAGCTATGCGCCGGTGCTGGGACCGGACGACAAGCCGGCGATCGAGCTGAACGACGAACTGATGGCGAAATATCGGCCGGCGATGGAGAAATTCTATTATCAGCCGAAGAAATATGGGACTTATTTGGAGCAGCTGGGGATCAAATATCCGACTTTGGAATAGGCCGCGGCAAGCCGTTGCGGCCGATTTCGCAGGTCAGGCTCCTGTCCCAGTGGCCGAGTGTTGCTGCTGCGTCGAAGGTGGATTGCAGAAATTCCAGCAGCACCTCCGCGGGCTGCGGCGCGGTGCGGACGGCTTCATAGGGAAGCACGAATTCGCCGAGGGTGCTGTCGAACCTTGCCGCTGACGGGCGGACGGGTTGATCGGCGAAGCCGGGCGGCGTGGGGTAGGCATAGGAATAGAAGCAGGGTTCATCGATGCCGCCGCCGCCGGGCCAGAAGCCGGCGGAACTGACCTCGTGGCTGTATGCTTCGCGGGTCACGGCGTCGGGCAGGTTGGGGATGCCGCCGGGGTGCGGCGGGGCTGCTTTGCCCGAGAAGCGGGTGACGGCGAGGTCGAAGCTGCCCCAGAACAGATGGACCGGGCTGGCCTTGCCGAGAAAGCCGGTGCGGAAGCGGCTGAAGACGGCGTCGATGCGGACCAGCGCGCGGTGGAAGCGGGCGACGGCATCGCCATCCCATGGCCGGGGGGCGGTGTCCTCGGTGAAGGGGATGGCTTCGGGGACTTCGTTGGGGGCGCCGTGGTAGCGGGGTGAGCCGCCGAGCGCGGTGATGAGGGCCTTGAAGCGCTGGTCGAAGGCCGCGACGGACATGGGTTCGAGCGCGACGCTTTCGCTTTGTCCGGTGGAGGAGGAGGCGACGAGGCGCTGGCGCTGCAGATCGAATTGGACGGTGATGCCGGGACCGTCCGGGACCAGCCCGGTGGTGAGGCCATCGGCGGTGACGTACAGCGTCGCGTGCCATGAGTGGTTGAGCCATGGGGTGTGGGCGAGCCGATATTTGCCGACGATCTGGGTTTGCAGGTGCAGGGCGGTGCAACTGGCCTTCCAGGGCTCGAAGGGGATGGCGGGCCAGTCGGTCATCGCGGTTCTCCGTGATTGCTCGCGGGGTGGCGGCGGTGTTTGCTTGGTCGGGGCTTGGTGCGCCGTATGGTTCCAATCAGCCACGGCGCGGCTTGATCCGCAAGGGCGGGGTGGCGGGTTGTGTGGTAATGGTGCTGCGGGGACGAAGGAAGGGTGTGTGGATCGGCGCCACGTTGAACGCGGGCCGGTTTTGCATGACCAAGTGGCGAGCGGGTTCCAGCATGATGTGCAGTTTCATGAGCAGAGCTATGCGCTGGTGCTGCGACCGGACGACAAGCCGGCGATCGAGAAGTTTTACTATGATCCGCGGAATATAGGATTTATTTGGAGCAGCTGACGATTAAGTCTACGACTTCGAAGTAGGGGGAGGCTGCTTTGCGCCGCCATTTCGGTCAAGTGGCGAGACGTTTGCGCGTACCGAAAGTGGTCATAGCCGCTGTTCGGCAGCAATGTCCGCTTATGATCGAAGCACGAGCACGAGGTGATTAAGTGTCCAGCCCTATCGCCTTGACCATCAAGGCGAGCTCCGGTTCGACGGCAATGGCGCGCAGCAATGCCGCGTGGTCAAGCCGCCGCGATAGCCCGGCTCCGTCCATTGGCTTGGAATAGGCCGGCCAGCGTTGAATGAGCGCGGACTCTGCCAATGGTGTCGTTCGCGGACGCAGCGTAGCACAGGCTTCGAGGTGACGAAGTAACATTGCCTCGTGGCAGGGGTCTTGCCAGATTAGCGACAGTCCTGCGCCCGCAGCGACAGCGGCGACTTGCGCATCACGAGCCGGTGCTTGCCCCAATTTGTCGCGGTCGAGCATCACGAATTTCGCCGCGTAGGCTGTCTGCTTGCGCCTGCCCTCGGATAGCCGCTTCCGTGCACGCTCAACAATGGCGAGGGGATCACCGCCGCCTGGCTGCAACACCACTGGGTCTAGATGTACTGCGAGCCCTGCCTCCTCGACGAGACGGCTAAGAAACGCGACATAGCCGCGTTCGCTCTCGCCTTCGCACCCGATGAAGATCGGAACGCGCTGGGGCCGAAACGGGCGGCGACGGCTCATCCGATGTGCGGGACCGCGCCATAGGCACCGGAGAGGTATTTGCTGTAAATATTGTCGCCGCGCCGAACCGCTTTGATGTCCATGAGGCTGTAGATCGAGGTCCGGCCCCCGCTATCCTTCTCGGCAAACACGATTTCCTCCTTTGCCAGATCATCCAGCAGCGAAGCGGAGTGGCAGGTGATCCAGAGCTGCGCATTGCGCGGGTTGCGCGTCTCGGTGCCGTGAAACCAGGCAAGGATTTCCGGGAGCACAAGCGGGTGGATCATGAGATCGAACTCGTCGATGATAGCGATCCCGCCCCGCGCGAGGGTAAGCGAGAGTAGGGGGAAGATGCGGATGAAGGCACGCGTCCCGCCGCTTTCGAGCTGCCATGGCATTTCAAGCTCGAGCCCCTCGTGCTTGAACATCGGAAAGGGCCCGTCCGGTCCATGATCGATGCGCATGGCTTCCACCCCAATATCAATGCGGCGAAGATCGGCATTGAGGGCGTCGACGAGGCTGCTGTTCGATGCGAGGAAATTGACCACCGCCCGATCATTCGGAGTGATGTCCCATCCAAGATTGGAAATCACATGGGACAACTGCTCTACAAGGAGCGGATGCTGAAACATCGCGAAAGAGGAAATGACCGAGACGTTCGGCTGCAACGTATTGAGAAGATGACGGTAGCCCGTAATCGGAAAGCTGGTGCTTCCCTTGACATCGCCTTGCTCATCCCGCTCGAAGACACGCTGCCACTTCCCCTTGCCGTCGGGACGTTGGCGAAGCGCCTCAGTGGTGACGCGGATAGCGGCACCATCCTTCACCTCGATTTCAAGCTCGTAGCGAAGCAGGCCATAGGCCGGCACTTCACCTGCTTCGATCCGCTTCATGGCGTCGGGGGTGAGGTCCATGATGCCGCCGAGCTCAACTGCAAGGCGGATCGGGCGAGACATGGATACCGTATCGTTGAAGCGCTCAAGACCGGCGAAGCCCGGGACGGTTCGCTGGACACTTTCCCTAGCGAAGCTGAAAAGGAAGTTTAGGGCCTTGAGTATGGTAGTCTTGCCTGATGCGTTGGCACCATAGATCGCAACTACCTTCGGCGCCCGGTAAGGCGAGCCTGGAAACAGTGCTGCGAAGCGATTACCCCCCTCTGGAACATTGGGCGGAATCGAGAGGTCGAGTACCTGCGTGTCGCGGACAGAGTAAAAGTTCTCAAGTTCGAGGCGATAAAGCATAGCCATATCCAATCACCTCGAAATTAGAAATTTAACGAAAAAATGTCAATCTGATCATTATAGAATTGATCGCTGGGCCCTAGAAGCCGCGCCTCTGCCTCTGCAGGCTTTGGCTGCCTAACGCACTGGTATCGCTACGCTCCGCCCATGACCGCAATCGTCGTGATACGGCTGATGACAGCGTCGGGGTCAATAACTGAAAGGCAGATTGTTAGCCATTGCCGTCCAAATCGCGCCATTTCCGGCGGCTGGGGGCGTCGCCCCCAGCCGCCGGAGGCTTCTTCCTTCTTCCTCTTAGGCCTTCCCGATTTTGGCGGTGTCGAAGATTATCTGGAGGTGGGTGATCTGGGTTGTGTTGGGGGCGAAGTCGAAGATGTCGACGAGGTCGGTGGTGGTGCGGGGGCCGGATTTGAGTTCCCAGTGGTAGGTGAAGGGGGCGGCGAGTTTGTCCTGGGTCTCGTATATGGTGTGGAGATGGACGGTGGCGCTGGCGGTGTCGGCGACGAGGTGGCGGTAGAAGTCGGCGACGGGGACGCCGCCGGAGACGGGGGCGCTGATCTTGCCTTCGGGGGTGAGGCCGTGGCGCATGGTTTCGAGATCGGTGGCGGCCATGGCGGCGAGGTAGGTGCGAACGGTGTGGGCCCTGGGGTTTGGGGTAACCGGCGGGCGATCTGTGATTCAGGGGAGGTCGAGGGCGGCGCGGACCTGGGGGGAGGCGGGGGTGGCGAGGACTTCGGCGGGGGGGCCTTGCTGGAGAAGGCGGCCGTGATAGAGGACGGCGAGGGTGTCGGCCATGGCGGCGGCTTCGTCCAGATCATGGGTGACGAGCAGGATCGGGATGGTCAGCGTGGCGCGGAGGCTGGCCAGCTCTTCGCGCAGCGCGCGGCGGGTGCGGCGGTCCACGGCCGAAAAGGGCTCGTCGAGCAGCAGGACCTGGGGATCGCGGGCCAGCGCCCGGGCCAGTGCGACGCGTTGCTGTTGGCCGCCGGAGAGTTCGGCGGGGCGGCGGTTTTCCAGTCCGGCGAGGTGGACGAGGGCGAGCAGGGCGTGGGCGCGGTCCCGGCGCTGCGCGGCGGGGGTGTCGCCGAGCGCGGCCTCGATATTGGCCAGCGCGGTCATGTGCGGGAACAGCGCATAGGACTGGAAGACGAGGCCGACGCGGCGGCGGTGGGGCGGGCGGTCGATGCCGATGGCACTGTCGAACCAGGGCTCGCCGGCGCAATGGATCTGGCCGGCGGCGGGGCGGTGGAGACCGGCGACGGCGCGGAGCAGGCTGGTCTTGCCGGCGCCCGAGGGGCCGACCAGCGCCAGCAGCTCGCCCGGCGCGCAGGTGAGGCTGAGGTTGAGCGGAATCGGGCCATCCTGCGCGATGGTGACGGTGAGGCCGGCGGGATCAGCCACGGCGGCGGCCGACATGGCCGGTGAGGCCATAGGCGATGACGATTGCGGCGATGGAGACGGCGAGCAGCAGGGCGGCCATGGCGCCGGCGGCGGTGGTGTCGAAGGCCTGGGTGCGGTCGTAGATGGCGATGGCCATGGTGCGGGTTTCGCCGGGGATGGCGCCGCCGACCATCAACACGACTCCGAACTCGCCCATGGTGTGGGCGAAGGTGAGGACGAAGGCAGAGAGCACGCCGGGCCAGGCC
>NZ_JBIMKZ010000012.1:0-29342 GCF_051860865.1 Polymorphobacter sp.
CGATGCCGTGCTGCTGGCACTGCCCTGGGACTGCGGGGCAGTGGAGACGATGGCGCTGTTCGACGACGCCTTCTACCTCGTGTTCCATCCCGGCGACATGATCGATCCCCCGCCGATCGTCGCGCCTTCGGCGATCGACGATACCCATCTGCTGCTGCTGGAGGACGGGCATTGTCTGAAGGACCAGGCGCTGGCGGCGTGCGGCCGACCGGAGCTGCGCGCCGATCCCGGCCATCGCGGCACCTCGCTGGTGACGCTGGTGCAGATGGTGGCAGGGCGGCTGGGGCAGACGTTGGTGCCGAAGATGGCGCTCGATGCCGACATCATCAGGGGCAGCGGGCTGATCTCGCGGCCGCTGGTCGGCGGCGCCTCGCGGACCGTGGCGCTGGCCTGGCGCGCCGGCAGCCCGCGCGGCGAGGAGTTCCGGCTGCTCGGTGCGGCGCTTTCCGAATTCTCCCGACTTGAGGGATTGGCCGCCGACTGAGGCTTTCATGCCCGGCGATCGCTGGCTATGACGGGCCAAAGGGGAGTGTGATGAAGGCCGTTGTCTGTGTTGAGCATGGCCCGCCCGAGCAGCTGGTGGTGCAGGACATTCCGATGCCCGAGCCCGGCCCCGGCCACGTGCGGGTGCGTGTGCATGCCGCCGGCGTCAATTTCCCGGACACGCTGATCATCCGCAACCTCTACCAGTTCAAGCCGGCGCTGCCGTTCACCGTCGGCGCCGAGGCGGCCGGCATCGTCGATGCATTGGGCGAGGGCACCGGCGGCCTCACCATCGGGGACCGGGTGGTGGTGATGACCGGCCATGGCTGCTTCGCCGAGCATCTGGTCGCCGACCGCACCCATATGGTGCCGATCCCGGCCGACATGCCGATGGACATCGCCGCCGGCTTCACCATGACCTATGGCACGTCGCTGCATGCGCTGAAGCAGCGCGCGCGGCTGATGCCGGGCGAGACGCTGTTGGTGCTCGGCGCTGCCGGCGGAGTCGGGCTGACGGCGGTAGAGCTGGGCAAGCTGATGGGCGCGCGTGTCATCGCTGCGGCTTCATCGGACGAGAAGCTGGCGCTCGCGCGCGCCATGGGAGCCGACGAGACGATCAACTACGCCAGCGAGGATTTTAAAGCGCGGATCAAGATGCTGACCGATGGCCGCGGCGTCGATGTCGTCTATGATCCGGTGGGCGACCGCTATGCCGAGCCGGCGTTTCGCGGCATCGGCTGGGGCGGTCGCTATCTGGTCGTCGGCTTCGCAGGCGGCATGATCCCGTCGCTGCCGCTCAACCTGCCGCTGATCAAGGGCGCGAGCATCGTTGGGGTGTTCTGGGGCGCCTTCACCCAGGCCGAGCCCGAGGCGCACGCCGCCAACATGGCCGAGCTGATGGCGTGGTTCCGCGCCGGCAAGCTGAAGCCGCATGTCTCCAACCGATTTGCCCTGGAGGATGGCCCCGCCGCCATCCGCTGGATGATGGACCGCAAGGCGATGGGCAAGGTCATCCTGACCATCGCCGACAACTGAGGAAAGACCGGATCATGGCCCTGCGTGACACCTACCCGCTCTATGTCGCCAACAAGGCGGAGCAGCCGAATACCGATCTCGAGGTGACCGACAAGTTCACCGGCGAGGTCGCCACCCGCGTGGCGCTGGCCGACGCCGCCACCATCGACCGCGGCATTGCCGCCGCCGTGGCGGCCGCCGAGCCGATGGCGCGGATGGCCGCCTATGAGCGCCAGGCAGTGCTGGCGCATTGCGTGACCCGCTTCACCGAGCGCGCCGACGAGCTGGCGCAGGCGCTGTGCATCGAGGCTGGCAAGCCGATCCGCGATTCACGCGGCGAGGTGGGACGTCTGATCGACACGTTCCGGATTGCCGCCGAGGAAAGCGTGCGGATGACCGGCGAGGTCCAGCCGCTCGATATCAGCGCCCGGGCCAAGGGCTATCAGGGGATGTGGAAGCGCGTGCCGATCGGCCCGTGCAGCTTCGTCTCGCCGTTCAACTTTCCGTTGAACCTTGCCGCTCACAAGATCGCCCCGGCGCTAGCCGTGGGCTGCCCGTTCGTGATGAAGCCGGCGAGCCGGACGCCGTTGGGCGCCATCATCATCGGCGAGGTGCTGGCCGAGACCGACCTGCCGCCGGGTGCCTTCTCGATACTGCCGGCGCACCGCAGCGGCGCCGACCTGTTCACCACCGACGACCGGCTGAAGCTCTTGTCCTTCACCGGCTCGCCCGATGTCGGCTGGGACCTCAAGGCCCGCGCCGGCAAGAAGAAGGTGGTGCTGGAGCTCGGCGGCAACGCGGCCGTGGTGATCATGCCCGACGCCGATCTCGATGATGCGGTCGAGCGCACGGTGTTCGGGGCCTTTTACCAGTCCGGCCAGTCGTGCATCGGTGTGCAGCGTATCCTCGTCCATGACGATATCTACGAGGCCTTCCGCGACAGGCTGGTGGCGAAGACGCGGACGCTGATTGCCGGCAACCCCGCCGACGAGGACACCTTCATCGGACCGATGATCGACGAGAAGGAGGCCGCCCGGCTCAGCATGTGGATCGCGGAAGCCGAATCACAGGGCGCGAAGATCCTCTGCGGCGGCAATCGCGAGGGCGCCATGCTCGAGGCGACGCTGCTCGAGGGGGTGCCGCGCCATGCCCATCTCAACACTGACGAGGCCTTTGGCCCGGTCGCCTGCCTGAGCCGGTTCAGCGATTTCGATGCGGCGCTGGAGACGGTCAATGATTCGAAGTTCGGGCTCCAGGCCGGCATTTTTACGCGCGACCTGTTCCAGATGCTCAAGGCCTGGGACCGGCTCGACGTCGGCGGCATCGTCATCAACGACGTGCCGAGCTACCGTGTCGACAACATGCCTTATGGTGGTGTGAAGGATTCGGGTCTTGGCCGCGAAGGCGTGCGCTTTGCGATGGAGGACATGACCGAGATCCGCAACCTCGTCATCCGCCGGCGCCCGCAGGACCTTTGACGTCCGGTTCCAGCCCTCCGGACCCGCGGCCGCTCATCCTGACTGCCGGGTTCGACGACGCGGCGCAGGCCCGGCTGGAGGGCTGGCGGCGGGCGCATTACCCTGCCGCGCGCAACCAGGTGCCGGCGCATCTCAGCCTGTTTCGCCAGCTGCCGGGCCGGGAGCTGGCGGAGGTTTCCCGGCGCCTCGCGCGGCTGACGGCCGAGACGCCGCCGCTGCCGGCGCGCTTCGCCGGGTTCGAGCGCAGCGAGGGCGGCATCGTGCTACGCGTCGAGGCGCCGGCGCTGTTGAGCTTGCGCGACGGACTGGCCGAGGATCTGCACGGGCTGCTGGCCTTTGCCGATGGTAACAGCGGCCGGTTGCAGGTGACGATCCAGAACAAGGTCGATGCCGCCACCGCCCGCGCCAGCCTTGCCATGCTGGCCGGCGAGCCGCTGCCGCAGGCACCGCGATTCGTTCGGCTGCGGCTTTGGCGGTACCTCGACGGGCCGTGGGAGGCGCTCGGCGATTATCCCTTGCGGGGGCGCTGGCGCGGCTGATGACGTTGCGCTATCAGGGCGCATGATCCGTGCCCCGATGCGTCCGTTCGTCCTTGTCCTGGCTGCCGCACTGGCACTGGGCGCCTGCTCCTCGAACAAGGGCAAGAAGGACCAGGCCTATGTCGCCCGGGACGTCGAGACCCTTTACAATGTCGCCAAGGACACGCTGAACAAGCGCCAGTACAAGGTCGCCGCCGCGCAGTTCGACGAGGTCGAGCGCCAGCATCCCTATTCGGTCTGGGCCCGGCGCGCCCAGCTTATGAGCGCCTTTTCTTATTATGTGTCGGGCAGCTACAATGACGCGATCGGCTCGGCGCAGCGCTTCCTGTCTCTGCACCCGGGCTCGCGCGAGGCGCCCTATGCTTATTACATGATCGCGGTCAGCTATTATGAGCAGATCAGCGGCGTCGAGCGTGACCAGAAGATCACCCAGCAGGCGCTCGATGCGCTGGGCGAGGTCATCCGCCGTTACCCCAATACCGATTATGCCGCCGATGCGCGGCTGAAGGTCGATCTGGCGCGCGACCATCTGGCCGGCAAGGAGATGGAGATCGGCCGTTTCTATCAGATCCGCGGCCTGCATCTGGCGGCGACGCTGCGCTTCCGCAACGTCGTCGATCAATATGACACGACCAGCCACACGCCCGAGGCGCTGCACCGGCTGGTGGAGAGCTATCTGCTGCTCGGCCTGCCCGAGGAAGCGAAGAAGGCCGCCGCCGTGCTCGGCAGCAACTATCCGGGTTCGAAATGGTATGAGCGCAGCTTTGCCTTGATGACGAAGCACGGGTCCGGCCGCTAATGGTCGCCACATTGGTGTCGGCCGGGCTGTGCGGCTTGATATTCTTCTGGCTGTCGATGCGCGTTGTAAGGGTTCGGCTGTCGTCCAAGGTATCGCTCGGTGATGGCGGCGATTCGGTGCTGCTTGGCCGTATCCGCGCACATGCCAATTTTGCCGAATATGTGCCGTTCCTGCTGGTGCTGCTGCTGGCCATCGAGCTGTCATTGAAGGCGACGCCGAACACCTTGTGGCTGGCAGCGCTGGCGCTTCCGGTGGTGCGGCTTGCCCATGCCATCGGCATGGACCGCCCGGCCCCGAACAATTACCGCGCCGCCGGTGCGCTGGGCACCTGGGTGCTGATCGCGGTGCTGTCGGTATGGGCGCTGGTGCTTGCGGCGCGCTTTGCCGGCTAGGACGCAAAAAAGCGCAGGCCGATACTGGCCATGCCGCAGCGGCACTGCTAACAGGCTGCGTCCGCACCCGTAGCTCAGCTGGATAGAGCGCTGCCCTCCGAAGGCAGAGGCCACAGGTTCGAATCCTGTCGGGTGCACCAGAAATCGAGCGCTTTTAGTCGGCTGTCGCCGTCATTGCCGTGACACCGTCGCAGCGGGTGGCGGTGAGCTGCGCACCGTCTTGCGCGAGGTGGATCGGCTGGTCGGCGAACATCGGCGCCAGGGCGCGAAAGGCGAATTTGTCGACCGCGCCGGTTTTCGCCGCGAGACCCGCCAACCGCGCGGCGACCAGTGGCCCCTGAACGACAAGGGCCGGATAGCCTTCCGACTGTTGCGCATAGTTCAGGTCGTAATGGATGCGGTGGCTGTTGAACGTCGCCGCCGAAAAGCGGAACAGCTCGACAGGGCCGGGCCGCCAGACCTCGCCGGGCAATGGGGTGGTGGCCGGGGCGGGCAGGGGCGCCGGCGCCTCGGCCTCGCGGTAGACATAGGTCTGGCGTTCCACGACCCGGACCGTGACGGCCTGCTCCAGCCGGCGCTCGACCTCGACGAAGACCAGCGGCCCGCTGCGGCCCGCTTTCATGCGGATGTCGATGATCGTGGCGATCATTTCTGCCGGCTCGCCGAGCCGCAACGGCGCCGGGAACAGCATTTCGGCGGCGGCGAACATCCGGCGCGGCAGGCTGATCGCCGGCAGGAAGCCGCCGCGTGCCGGATGGCCGTCCGGGCCGAGGCCGGTGTCATCGGCCATCGGCAGGAAAAAGGCCCAATGGGCGAGCGGCGGCGGGGAGGCCATGACATCGGCGTCGGCTGCGCCGCCGGTCGCCAGTGCGTAGCGGCGCAGGCTTTCCAGCTCGAGCCGCTGCTGGTGCACCTCGCGGCGGCCGATGGCGCCTCGCCAGTGTGCGAGATCGTTTTCGAGGCGCGCGGTATCGTCGGGGCTCATGGCCGAGGGTCCATTTCATCTGGGGCGGGCAGGGCAAAGCCCGGTTCCAGCGCTGATCGGTTGCCGAACAAAATCATGCGAGCAGGTGCGTCCTGCTGACGCTGTGAGAAGCTGCACCATGATGGAAGCGAGGGCAAATCGACGGGACGCCGTGGGCGGCACAGCGCGCCTCGTCGGCGGCCTGCGCGTGATCGAGGCCGGCAGCGGGCCGCCGCTGGTCCTGCTGCATGGTGGCGGCTCGGGCGCCGAGGTTTTCCGGTCGCTGATCGACCGCTTGGCCGACCAGGCCCAATGCATCGCGCCCGATCTTCGCGGGTTCGGCGGCAGCCGCGGACAGGACATCGCGCCCGACCATGCGCAATGGGCGCTCGACGTGGTCGCCCTGCTCGATGCCCTGGGCATCGGCCGTGCGGCGCTGCTCGGCTGGTCGATGGGGGCCGTGGTGGCGATCAACGCCGCCAGCCGGTGGCCTGGCCGGGTATCGCGGCTGTTCCTGCTCGGCGCGCCCGATCCTGCCCGTCAACCCGACCTGGCGGGAATGCTGGCCGCGAATGACTGCTGGCTCGGGCTCGATGACGAGGCGCGGGTGTTGGCGGATCGCGAGGCTGTCATGGCCGGCCTTGGCGAGCCGGCGCGCGACGACGCCGGGCTGGTCGACGAGCTCGTGGCGGCGCGCGCCGCGACGCCGGCCGAGGCGCGCTGCGATCTGTTGCGCGCCATGGCCGTGGGCCGGCCCGACCTTCGGCAAGCCTTGCCGGCGATCACCTGCCCTGTGCACCTGCTGGTGGGCGATAGGGATACGATCAGCCCCGAACTGTCGGCGCGGGCCATCGCGGCGCTGGTGTCCGGTGCCAGTGTCGACATCCTGCCGGGCTGTGGTCATTATCCGGCGAACGAGAAGCCCGAGGCGGTGGCCTCGATCATCCAGCGATATCTCGGGGGCAGTGAACGCGCATGACGAGCCAGGTACAGCCAGTCGCAGCGCCGGCCCGCGAGGCGGTCTATCCGCCGACGTCATTGTGCCTCGGCTATGCCGTGGGCACGGCCGGCGTCGCCATCCTGCTCAACACCATCGCCGTCTATTTTCCGGCGCTGATGTCGACGGTGCTCGGCATCTCGCCGGCCGTCGCGGCAACGATGATCATGTTCTCCAAATTCTATGATGCCTTTGCCAATGTGGTGACCGGCGCGCTCAGCGACCGGACAAAATCCCGGCTCGGGCGCCGTCGGCCGTTCCTGCTGGCCGGTGGACTTGTGTCCTCGCTGTCGCTGTTGATGATCTTCGTGGCGCCGCCGCTCTCCGGTACCACGCTCATTGTCTATATGGCGGTGGCGCTGGTGCTCTATTCGACCGGCTATTCGCTGTTCAACGTGCCCTATCTGGCGATGCCGGCGGAGATAACCCGGGGCACCAAGGAACGGCTGCGGCTGATTTCGTTCCGCACCGCCTTTGTCGGCGTTGGCCAGCTGACCGCGCTGGCGCTGAGCGCCTGGCTGATCGACCGTGGTGGCGGTGGCAATGACGGCTACCGGCTGATGGGCGTGGTGATGGCCTCGCTGGCGCTGGTGACGATGGTCGGCTCCTTCCTCGGCACGGCCAGCGCGCGGGTCGAGCAGCATACGGGCGCGGCGCAGAAGTTCAGCAAGGCAGACGTCAGGAGTCTCCTCGCCAATCGCCCGCTGCGGCTGCTGCTGGGCGCCAAGCTGGCGCAATACTGCTCGTTCGGCATCCTCAGCCCGGTGACCTTGTTCTTCATGCTCAACGTGATGAGCGTCGGCTATACCGGCATGATCCACCAGTCGGTGGTGCAGAACTCCATGGTGTTCCTGTCCCAGCCGGTGTGGACGCGGATCGGCACAAGGTTCGGCAAGCGCAATGCCTATCTGCTGGCGCAGGCGATCATGATTCCGGCGGTGGTCAGCTGGTGGTGGGCGGACGCGACCACCGGGCTGGACGGCATCTGGTGGCGCGCGGCAATGTTCGGCTTCGCGTCGGGCGGCGCGCTGCTGATGAGCACCTCGATGCTGCCGGACACGATCGAATATGACCGGTTGACCACCGGCATCGAGCGCGGCGGCGTGTTTGCCAGCCTCTATTCGGTCAACGAGAAGCTCGGCTTCGCGGTGGGGGCGGCCGTGCTCGGCATGGGACTGAGCTTCGGCGGCTATGTGGCGACCACTGGCGGCAAGATCATCGCCCAGTCGGCGGAGACGGTGACCGCCATTTACCTGATCAAGTGCGTGGTGCCGGCGGCGTTCCTGCTGATCGGCGTGCTGCTTCTGCTGCGCTACCGGCTGGACGATGCGACGCTGGCACGGCTGCGCGCCGAAAAGCAGGCGCAGGCCTGAGCATGGGCGCGCTGCAGGGCCTGACCGTGGTGTCGCTGGAGCAGGCGGTGGCGGCGCCGCTGTGCACGGCGCGGCTGGCCGATGCCGGCGCCCGGGTCATCAAGATCGAGCGGCCGCAGGGCGATTTCGCCCGCGACTATGACCATTTCGTCCATGGCGAGAGCGCCTATTTCGTCTGGCTCAATCGCGGCAAGCAATCGCTGGTCGCCGATCTCAAGCAGGCGGATGACCTGGCGCTGGTTGAGCGGATGATCGCCGGCGCCGATGTCTTCGTGCAGAACCTTGCGCCCGGCGCGGTGGCCCGGCTGGGTCTCGATCCGGCGACGCTCCGCGCCCGCCATCCCCGGCTGATCACCTGCTCGATAAGCGGCTATGGCGAGTCCGGCCCGTACCGCGAGATGAAGGCCTATGACCTGCTGATCCAGTGCGAGGCCGGCCTCGCCTCGATCACCGGCACGCCCGAGGCGCCGGGCCGCGTCGGCGTGTCGGCCGCCGACATTGCCTGCGGGATGAACGCCCATGCCGCCATCCTGGAGGCGCTGCTCGGCCGCGAGCGGAGCGGGCAGGGGGCCGAAATCAGCGTGTCGCTGTTCGATTCGATCGCCGACTGGATGGCGGTGCCGCTGCTCCATGCCGAACATGGGCATCCGCCGGCGCGGGTCGGCATCAGCCATGCGTCGATCGCCCCCTATGGCGCCTTTGCCACCGGCGACGGCGAGCAGACGGTGATCGCCGTGCAGAATGAGCGCGAATGGCAGCGGTTCTGCGCGGTGGTGCTGGAGCGGCCGGCGCTGGCCGCGGATCCGCGCTTCGCCAGCAATGCCGCACGCACGCAGCACCGCGTGGCACTGGCGGCGGAAATCGATGCCGTGTTCGCGGCGCTCGATGGCGCTGGCGTTGCCGCCCGGCTGGGCGCCGCCGATATCGCCTTCGGCCGGCTCAACACGGTCATCGGCCTGTCCGCCCATCCCCAGCTGCGCCGGATCGAGGTGATGACGCCGAGCGGGCCGGTGGCGCTGCCGGCCCCGGCTGCGCTGGTCGATGGCGCTGCCCCGGCGCCCGGCCCGGTGCCGGCGCTGGGCGCACATGATGTGGCGCTGCGCGCCGAATTCTCGGCCCGTTGATCAGGGGCTTTATGGAAAGGACTATCCGATGACACGCACCTATCGCGGCACCATCAGCTATGGCCATGATGTCGATGGCCTCACCGGCCGCGAGCATTTCTATGTGACCGTCCACGACGATGGCTCGCGCACGCTGCGGTGCATCTGCGAGATGGACAAGGTGCCGCTGGTCCGCGACGTCGTCTACAGCGTCAACGAGCGGTTCGAGGCGCTGGACGGTTTTGTCCGGCTGAGCGCCGAAGGGGCGTTCATCGGCTCCGGCTGGTTCCGCTTTACCGACAGCCTGGCCGAGGGCGAGATGATCACCGCCAAGGAGGGGCGCGTCAGCCAGCGCATCGAGACACCGGGCCGGGTCAGGCTGATGGGCGCGCACCCGATCAGCATCGACATCTGGAAGTGTGCGCATGTCGAGGCAGCGCGGCAGGGCGAGGTGCAGACGCTGTCCAACTGCTTTTCGACCTCACTGGTGCCGAACGGTGCCTCGGGCCCGATCCTCGTTACCAAGACCTATGACATCACCTATCAGGGCCACGAGACGATCGAGGTGCCGGCCGGGCGCTTCGATTGCGAGCGGTTCAGCTGGAATACCTATACCGGCCGCACGCTGGTGATGCACAGCATGCCCGGCGACTGGCTGCCGGTCAGCGTGCACGTGCCCGAGACCGGCCGCCGCTACCAGTTGACCGACTTCGAGCGGCTCGACTGACGCTTAGAAGGATCGCGGCATGCCGAGCACATGCTCGGCGACATAGGAGAGGATCAGGTTGGTGCTGATCGGCGCCACCTGATAGAGCCGCGTCTCGCGGAACTTGCGCTCCACATCATATTCGCAGGCGAAGCCGAAGCCGCCGAAGGTCTGGATGCAGGCGTTTGCGGCTTCCCATGAGGCCTTGGCGGCGAGATACTTGGCCATGTTGGCCTCGGCCCCGCACGGCTGATGGGCATCGAACAGTTCGCAGGCGCGGAAGCGCATCAGGTCGGCGGCGCGCACCTCGACATAGGATTCGGCGATCGGAAACTGCACGCCCTGGTTCTGGCCGATCGGCCGGCCGAAGACGATCCGCTCGCCGGCATAGGCGCTGGCGCGGTCGACGAACCAATAGCCGTCGCCGATGCATTCGGCGGCGATCAGCGTGCGTTCGGCGTTCAGCCCGTCGAGGATGTAGCGGAAGCCCTGGCCCTCCTCGCCGATCAGATTCTCGACCGGGATCTCGAGGTCTTCGAAGAACAGCTCGTTGGTCTCATGGTTGACCATGTTGGGGATCGGGCGGACGGTCATGCCGCCAGCCATCGCCGCCTGCACATCGACGATGAAGATCGACAGGCCATGGGACTTCTTGGCCACCTGGTCGAGCGGGGTGGTGCGGGCGAGCAGGATCATCAGGTCGCTGTGCTGCACCCGGCTGATCCAGACCTTCTGGCCATTGACGACATAACGGTCGCCGCGCCGCACGGCGGTGGTCTTGAGCTGGGTGGTGTCGGTGCCGGTCGTCGGCTCGGTGACGGCCATCGACTGGAGCCGCATCTCGCCCGCCGCGATGGCGGGGAGATAGCGCTGTTTCTGCACGTCCGAGCCATGGCGCAGCAGCGTGCCCATATTGTACATCTGGCCGTGGCAGGCCCCGGCATTGCCGCCGGCGCGGTTGATCTCCTCCATGATCACCGAGGCCTCGGCGAGGCCCAGCCCCGATCCGCCATATTCGGTGGGGATCAGCGCGGCCAGCCAGCCGTTGCGGGTCAGCGCCTCGACAAAGGCCTCCGGATAGCCGCGCGCTTCGTCGATGCCGCGGAAATAGCTGTCCGGGAAATCCCGGCACAGCGCCCTTATGGCGTCGCGCAGTTCGCGGTGCGGGTCGTGCGGGTCGAGCGCGGGCATGGGAGCGGTCCTCGGCATGGCTGTTGGGCTTGCCGATGTCCTAGGCGGTGGCCGGTGCCGGGCCAATGCCGGCCCCGGCTTTGGTCGGATCCCGAAGAGAGGTGCGCCGGTGCTGGCAAGCCGGGCCGGCGCTGCTAGGTTGACGAGCCGAGGGGGAGAGATAACCGGATGTCCGCTGCCAGACCCGTGACGATGCGCCGCCTGCTGGCCGCTGCCGGCGTGGCAGTGCTGCTGTTCCTGGCCTGGTCGCTGGCGACCCTGCCGCGCGGGCTGGTGTTCCATGCTGACCCCGACCGGGCGCTCAGCGGTACCGGCGCGGTGATGCTGCCGGTGACGGGTGCCGGCGACGACTGGCCGGCAACGGGCCGGGACATGGGCGGCAGCCAATGGTCGCCGCTGGCCGCGATCAATGCCGGCAATGTCGGCCGGCTGCGCCAGGCCTGGGTCCATCATTCCGGCGACGTCCGCCAGGGCGGCACCTATGCCGGGTCGCGGCTGGAGGCGATCCCGCTCGTCGTCGGCGAGACCTTGTTCTACTGCACGCCGTTCGACCGCGTCTTCGCCCTCGATGCCGCGACCGGCAAGCCGCGCTGGCAGTTCGACCCCTACGGCGGTAGCGCCCAGCGCGCGGCGCTGTTTCCCGGCCCGATGAAGCCCATCCATTGTCGCGGTGTCGCTTATTGGCAGGACCGGCAGGCCGCAGCCGGTGCGGCCTGCGCCAGCCGCATCTACAGGGCGGCCGGGGACCGGGCGGTCATCGCGCTCGATGCTGCCACCGGTCGGCCCTGCGAGGATTTCGGCGCGCCCGCCGGCCATCCCGGCTATGTCAGCCATGCGGACTTCGATCCGCTTGGCGAAATGCCGGTGTCGGCGACCTCGCCGCCGCTGGTCGTCGATGATGTTCTGGTGGCGGCGGCCGGCGCCTATGATGCGCCGGTGGATGCCGCCAATGGCATCATCCGCGGCTTCGATGCTCGTACCGGCGCCCTGCGCTGGGCCTGGGACCCGATCCCAGCCGCCCAAGCCCGTGATACGGGCGCCGCCAATGTCTGGACCCTGCTGTCCGCCGATCCGGCGCGGCGGCTGGTGTTCCTGGCCACCTCCAGCCCGTCGCCGGACTTCTACGGCGCGACGAGGCGGTTCGAGGTTCCCTATGCCAATGCCGTTGTCGCGCTCTCCATCGATACCGGCAAGCCGGTCTGGCATTACCAGATCATCCGGCACGACGTGTTCGACTATGACCTGCCGGCGCATCCGATGCTGGTCACCATCCGCAAGGACGGCCGGCTGCGCGATGTGGTGATCCAACCGACCAAGTCCGGCATGGTATTCGTGCTCGATCGCGATACCGGCCAACCGGTGTTTCCGGTGAAGGACTATCCGGCGCCGGCGTCGCGGGTGCCGGGTGAGCGGACGGCAGCGACCCAGCCGGTGCCGGTGCTGCCGGTGCCGCTCGGCCGCACGCGGCTGGCCCGCGAGGACATGTTCGGCCTCACCCCGCTTGACCGCGCCTGGTGCCGCAACCGCTTCGACCGCCTGCGCTACGAGGGGCTGTTCACCCCGCCCGACCCGCAGGAATCGCTGATCTTCCCGGCGACCATGGGCGGCGCCAACTGGGGCGGCGCGGCCTATGATCCGGCCACCAATTTGCTGGTCATCAAGTCCGAGAATCTCGCCTCGACCATGGCAATCAACAAGCGCACGCCGGCGTTCGACAATCTGCCCAAGGGCTTCATGAACCGGGTGCTGACCGGCACCGATCTCGTCGTCACCGGCGATGTCATGCTGTCGCCGCTCGGCATCCCTTGCGCGCCGCCGCCCTGGGGGACGATCATGGCTATCGACATGTCGAGCGGCCGGCTGGTCTGGCGTGTGCCGCTGGGACAGGCGCGGCGCTTCGGCATCACCGTGCCGGCGATGCTCAACTGGGGCTCGCCGAGCGTCGGCGGGCCGATCGTCACCGGCGGCGGGCTGGTGTTCATCGGTGCGTCCATGGACGGTCGCTTCCGCGCCCTCGATGTCCGCACCGGCCGCGAGCTGTGGCAGAGCCAGCTGCCGGCGCCGGGGATGGCGGTGCCGGTCACCTATGCGGCCGGCGGCCGGCAATATGTGGCGATTGCCGCCGGCGGCAACGCCTTTGCCGGCACCAGCCTTTCCGACGCGCTGGTCGCCTATGCCCTTGATGACGCGCCGGCACGCTAGCGCGATGGCTGATCGGTATCCGATCACTTCCCGGCCCGCGCTTCGGATGCGCCGCGGGCGCGGGCATGAAAGCGCGGTGGAGCCGATCGATACCCCAGCCTGCCGCGGAGGCCCGCCATGCGCCCGATGATGCGAACCCTGGCCGAGCAGGTCGATCCGCGCCACACCGCGCTGCTGGTCATCGACATGCAGAATGATTTCCTCACGCCCGGCTTCGGCGCCGAGCGGGCGGGGCGCGATCTCGGCCCGGCACGCCATGTCATCCCCGCCATCGCCCGACTGCTGGCGGGGGCACGCGGTGCCGGCGTCGCTGTCGCCCATGTCGGCTTCTGGACGCTGCCGGACCATGGCAGCGATTCCGACACCTGGCTGTGGAAGCGCGAGACCGCCACCGTGTCCTCGCCGCACCTGTGCATCGCCGACACGCCGGGCGCCGCCTTCATCGATGAGCTCGCCCCGGCGTCGGGGGAATGGCAGGTGCGCAAGCATCGCTACAGCGCCTTCACCGCCACTAACTTGGACCTGCTGCTCCGAGCGCGGGATATTCGCACGCTGGTCATCACCGGCGTCTCCACCAATGCCTGTGTGGAGACGACGTTTCGCGCCGGCTTCGAGCTTGGCTATGCGGTGGTGGTGCCGCCCGATGGCTGCGCATCCTGGAACGCCGCCCTCCACGAGGCGTCGCTGGAAAATGTCCGCCACCGCTTCGGGGTGACCCCGAACGTCGACGAAATACTCAGCCATTGGACCCAATGATGTCGGAACAGACCCAATTTACCGCCGCAATCGTCGACTTCATCACCGGCATGGACGGACAGACGCCGCAGGGCGAGCATCTGCGGCTGGCCCGGCGCTGCCTGATGGACGGGCTGGCGGTGGCGCTGGGCGGCAGCGAACAACCGGGCATGGCGCCGCTGGCCCGCTATATCGCCAGCATCGGCGGAGCCGGGCAGGGGCGGCCGCTCGGCGCCGGCGATGTCCGCTTGCCGGCGCATCTGGCTGCGCTGTGGACGGGCACCGCCGGCCATGCCATGGACTGGGACGATACCCAGCTCGCCGAAGGCCCGGGCCGCCCCTATGGCCTGCTGATGCACCCGACCATGCCGCCGCTGGCCGCCTGCCTGTCGCTCCTTGACCTGGCGGCGGCGGAAGGCGGCGCCCCGGTCAGCGGCGCGCGCTTCCTCACCGCCTTTGCCACCGGCTTCGAGGTTGGCTGCAAGGTCGCCGAGGCGATCAACCCCGATCATTACATGCGCGGCTTCCACACCAGCGGCACCATCGGCGCCTTTGCCGCCACGGCCGCCGCCGCCCGGCTGCTCGGACTCGATGCGGACGCCACGGCGCGCGCCATCGGCATCGCCGCCTCCTGCGCGGCCGGCATCCGCGCCAATTTCGGCACCATGACCAAGCCGTTCCACGTCGGCCGCGCCGCCGAGAATGGCGTCACCGCGGCGCTGTTGGCCCGCGAGGGATTCAGCGCCAACACCGAGGCGCTGGACGGCAAATGGGGCTATCTGACCATTGCCGGGCCGGGCGGCGAGCCGGAGCTGGTGGCGCACCGGCTGGGCCAGCCGTTCACGATGGTCAGCCCGGGGGTCAGCATCAAGCCCTATCCCTCGGGCGTTCTCACCCATCCCAGCATGGACGCGCTGCGCTTTCTGATGCGGGATGAGGGGCTGGCGGCGGAGGATGTGGCGGCGGTGACGCTCCATGCCGGCTCGAACGTGCTCGGGCCGATCCGCTTCCGGATCGCCCGCACCGAGCTGGAGGGGAAATTTTCTTTCGCCTTCCTGCTGTCGGCGATCATTCTGCGCGGCCGCTGCGGGCGCCAGGAGTTCACCGATTCGTTCGTGGCGTCGCCCGAATGCCAGGACATGCAGGCGCGCGTCGAGACGGCTTTCGATCCCGCCATCGAGGCGATGGGCTGGGACCGTATTCGTTCGCGGATCGAGCTGCGGACGCATGATGGCCGCCAGTTCACCCGTTGGGCCGACGAGGCCTATCGCGGCGGCCCTGACAATCCGCTGAGCGACCGTGAGGTCGAGGAGAAATTCACCGACAATGCCGCCGGGCTGCTCGATCCGGCCCGCCAGCAGGCGCTGTTCGACCTTGTCTGGTCGATCGACACCGCGCCCGATGCGGCGGCGCTGCTCGATGCCCTGCACTGGGGCGCATTCGCGCACCACGGCGCATGAACCTCGGGCTGTCCGGACGCACCGCCCTGGTGTTCGGCGCCAGCCGGGGCATCGGCGCCGCCGCCGCCCGGGCGCTGGCCGGCGAGGGCGTGGTGCTGGGGCTGGCGGCGCGCAGCGAGTCCGGCCTGGCCGCAGCACAGGCCGCGCATCCCGATGCGCTGGCGCTGGCCGCCGACCTTACTCGCGCCGGCGATGCCGAGGCGGCGGTGGCCGCGATGCTCGCCCGCCACGGCCGGATCGACCTGGCGGTGATCAGCGCCGGCGCCGCGCAGGGCGGTGCCTTCGCCAGTCTAGACGATGCGGTCTGGGAAGAGGCGCTGGCGCTGAAGTTCATGGGCATGGTCCGTGCCGTTCGCGCGGTGCTGCCGGCGATGACGGTGGCCGGGTTCGGGCGCATCCTGGTCATCGTCGGCAACAATGGCCGCCAGCCGAGCCCGGCAATGCTGCCCGGCTCGGCCGCCAATGCCGCCTGTCTGGCGGTCATCCGTGGCCTCGCCGATGCGGTGGCAGCTGACGGTATCCGTATCAATGCGCTCAACCCCGGCCCCACCCGCACCGATCGCTGGGCCGGGCTGGTGGCGCGGATGGCCGCTGCCAGCGGCGCGCCGGCGGCCGAGGTCGAGGCCGGGCTGCTCGCCGCCCAGCCGCTCGGGCGCATTGCCGAGGCTGACGAGATCGGCCGGCTCGCGGCGATGATGCTCTCCGATGCCGCCGACATGCTGGTCGGCACCTCGCTGACGCCCGATGGCGGCGCCACCAAGGGGATTGGCTGATGGCCAGCAATCCCCGCGTGCCGTTCCGGCTGGCGTCCGACCGCCGCCCGCTCGCGCCGCCGCCGGGGGGGCGGCTGATCGTCCATCTCGTCGTCAACATCGAGAATTGGCGCTTCGACCACCCGATGCCGCGCAAGCTGCTGCCGGCCCCGCACGGCGCCGAAGCCGTGCCCGACGTGCCCAATTTCAGCTGGGCCGAATATGGGATGCGTTGCGGCATGCCCCGGCTGCTGGAGACGCTGGGCCGGCGCGGCCTGCAGGTTACCTGCGCCTTCAACGCCGGGGTGATCGAGAGCTATCCCGATCTGGCGCTGGCAGTCCGCGAGGCGGGCTGGGAGTTCATGGGTCATGGCCTGCACCAGCGGGCGCTGACGGCCGAAGCGAGCGAAGCCGATGCCATCGCCGAGGCGCTGTCGCGGATCGCCGACTTCACCGGCCGGCCAGTGCAGGGGTGGCTCGGGCCGGGGCTGCGCCAGACCGTGGACACACTCGACCTGCTCGCCGGCCATGGCCTGCGCTATTGCTGCGACTGGGTGCTCGATGACCTGCCGGTGTGGATGAAGACCCGCCATGGCCCGATGATCGGCCTGCCCTATTCGCTGGAGATCAACGACAGTGTCATCTACGCCGTGGAGAAGCACCGGTCGGCGGAGATGCACGACCGGCTGGTGTCGACGCTCGAAACCTTCGCGTCCGAGCTGGCGCAGGGCCCCCGCATTGTCACGCTGGGCCTTCACCCGCACCTGATTGCCGTGCCGCACCGCTTCATCTGGTTCGAGCGGATGCTCGACCTGCTGTGCGCGCGGCCCGATACCCTGTTCATGACCGGCAGCCAGATCGCCGACTGGTTCGAGGCCGCCAGCGACCCGGCCGAACGCGCCGCAGCCAGCTGAAGGAGAATCCGATGAGCAACCAGATGACCGGCGGCGAAGCGATGGTCGAGGTGCTGCGGGGCCTCGGCCTGCGCACCGTGTTCAGCCTTGCCGGCGCCGCCCATGCGCCGTTCCTGCGCGATCTCGAGGCGGCGCGCTTCCACATCGTTTCCAGCCGCAATGAGAACGCCACGGTGGCCGCCGCCGATGGCTTCGCCCGTGTCTCCGGCCTGCCCGGCATCGCCATGATCGCCGGCCACCAGGGGCTGCCCAATGCGCTCGGCGGCATCCGCACCGCGCAGCTGGCCTGCTCGCCGGTCGTGCTCCTCGCCTCGGTTGCCGAGGGCACCACCGAGGCGATGGACGAGGAGACCAATGACGGCCTCGATATCGTCAAGCCCTTTGTCAAATGGGCAAAGACCGTCACCGACGTCAACCGCATCGAGGAATATCTGAACGCCGCCATCCACCGCGCCCGCAGCGGCCGGCCGGGCGTCGCCGTGCTCGGCATCCCGACGCGGCTGCAGGCCCAGCCGCTGCGCGAGGGCAGCCGCGTCGCCAGCGCCAAGCGGCTGCCGGCGCCGCCGCAGCCCGATGCCGATGCCATCGCCGCGCTCGCCGACGCGGTCGGCAAGGCCCGGCGGCCGCTGCTGCTGGTTGGTAGCGGCGCGGCGCTGGCCGGGGCTGGCCCGGCGCTGCGGGCCCTGGCCACGGACTTTGGCCTGCCGGTATTCAGCCATGCGCTCGGGCGCGGCCTGGTGCCGGAGGATGGCGCGCATGCCTGGCCCTGGGCGCTGGCGCAGGTCGCCGCCAAGCACGCCGATCTGGTCATCGCCATCGGCATCCGCTTCCAGCAGCGTATCGGCTTCGGCCTGGCGCCGCGCTTCGCCGACGACGCGATCTTTGCGCAGATCGATATCGACGCCGGCGAGATCGGCCGCACCCGCGGCATCGAGATTCCGATCCAGGCCGATGCCCGCACCGGCGCCGAGGCGCTGCACGCGGCGCTGTCGGCCCGTCGCCAGCCGGCCTTTACCCGGGACTGGATCGGCGAGGCGCTGGCCCCCCGGCTGGCGCTGGTCGACACGCTCGGCCATGATGAGGCGGCCCCGATTCATCCGTTGCGCATCGGCCGTACGCTGATGGCGAAGATGCCGGCCAACACCATTTTCGTGGCCGATGGCGCCGACGTCTACAATTGGATGTCTGCCGTCATCCGCATCCGCGCCGACCGGTCGTTCATGGACCATTATCCGCTCGGCTCGATGGGCATCGGCACGCCGCTGGCGCTCGGCGCCGCCGCCGCCGCCCGGCAGATCGCCGAGGACAGCGGCACCGATCCGCGGCCGGTCGTGCTGGTCACCGGTGATGGCTCGTTCGGCTTCTATCCGGCCGAGTTCAATTCAGCGGCGCTGGCCGGGCTGACGATAGTCTGTTTGATCTCGAACGACGGCAACTGGGGCACCGAGCGCAACGCCTTGCTCACCCAGCTCGGCACCACGGTCAATTGCGTGCTCGGCCAGTGCGACTATCACCTCGTCGCCCAGGGCTTCGGCGTCACCGGCGAGCGCATCGTCGAGCCCGCTGACCTTGGGCCGGCCATCGACCGCGCCTTTGCCGCGACGAGCAGCACCGTTCTCAATGTCATCACCGACACCGATGCCGGCGAACTGCGCAAGCGCGACAAGCGCCTGCAAATGGTCACCTTCGAGGACCTTCGCCTCAGCCTCGATGTTCATCCGGTCGCCGATCTCGGATAGCAGAAGGGGGGGCGGCACCGCCGGTGCCGCCCCCCCTTGCTGACCGGATAGGTGCTCAGAAGTTGTAGCGCACCCGGATGCCGGCCTGCCGCGGATCGGGCATATAGGCGATCATGTTCAGCGCGCCGGAGTTGCCGCTGGCCACGTCGAGCAGGTTGATCGCCGACTTGATCGTCTGGTCGTCCAGAACATTGTCGATGTAGATGATCGCCGACCATTGATCGGTCTGGAAGCCGAAGCGCAGGTCGAGCATGCCGTAGGACTTCAGCGACCAGGCATTGTCGTCCGACAGGAAACGCCGCCCGCGGAACTGGCCCGACGCCTCGACATAGGCGTTCAGCCCGTTGCCGATGTCCTTGGTCCAGGCGAGGCTGGCCGTGCCGCTATGCTCGGGCGCCAGTTCCATCCGGTTGCCGGTCTGGTTGATCTGGCAGGTCTGTTGGGTGCCGACGGTGATGATCGTGCAATTGCCCGAGCGCGCAATGGTGAAGGCTGTCGTCGAGTTGAAGACGAAGTCGGTGTAGCGTGCATTCAGATGCGTATAGCCGCCGGAGAATACCAGTTCCGGCGTGATATTGGCGCGGAAATCGATTTCCTGCCCGTCGATCCGCGCCCCGCCGGCGTTGGTCGTCACGCTGAGAGCGCCCTGCGGGTTGACGCTGAACGGCACCTCGATGAGCGTCGCGGTCTGCTTGTCCGAATATTCGAGCCGGAAGGCGGCGACATTCACCGTCAGCCGCCGGTCGAACAGGCTGAACTTGCCGCCGACTTCATAGCTCGAAAGCTGCTCCTTCTCGTAGCGCCCGAGGTCGGGATCGGCCGACCCGACCTGGGTGAAGCCGCCCGGCTTGATGCCGCGCGCCGCCGAGGCATAAATCATTACGTCAGAGGTCGGCTTCCAGGTGACGATGCCGCGCGGGGTGAAATAATTGGTGGTCTGGCTAGCGGTGGCATTCACCCCGGTCAGGATAAACGGCGCCGGGCCAAGGGCGAGGTTGGCGCCGCCCTGGATGCCGACGCTCTGGCCGAACACATAATCGAGTGTTTCGCGCGCATAACGGCCCTCCGCCGACACCGTCAGCGTCGGCAGCAGATCATATTCGAGCATCGCATAGCCCGAATAATGCTTGGTGGTGCGGCCCTGGAACGGCTGCTGGGTTGAGCGGCCGCCCTGTAGCGCCACGTTCAGCGAGGTCGACGCGGGCTGGCCGAGCCCGAAGCTCAGGAAACGCCGGTCGTCCTGGGCGACCTTCTCATACCAGTAGAGCCCGCCCACGGCCCAGCGGAAGGGCAGGTCGTCGCGACCGGACAGCCGCACTTCCTGGCTGAACTGGTCGATCTCGGTGTCGATATCGAACTGCCAGAAGCCGTTGCCGGCGGTCGTGCCGGAGAATTCGCCGAGCCCGCCGGGTGCCGGCCGCGCCACCTGCTGATAGGCCCGGCCGAAATAATCGACGTCCGAGATCGTCGAGCCCTTGGAATTGACATAGCCGGTCCAGGTCGAGAGCGTCGCCGGGCCGAAATCGAACGTGCCGCGCAGCGAGGCGATCAGGTTCTTGGTCCGCGCGCCCGGATAGTCGGTGCGCCCGGTCGGGTCGATCGGGTCGGGGCTGAGTTGGATCGGCACATTCTCGTTCTCGATCGTGCCCTTGCGGTACATCAGCACCGAGGCCGGCAGGTTGCCGCTGCCGACCCGCTGGCCGACGACATTGGCTGGCATTGCCACCGGCACCGACAGGCCGACGTTGATGCCGTAATATTTGGCCGCTTGCTGCTCGGCCGCGTCATCCGAATAGCTGACCCGGGCGATGATCTTGGTGTCGGCGTTCGGCTCCCATTTGGCCGAGATCGCGCCGCCATAGGTCTCGTAGCCGCCAAGGCGGTTGCCGGTGGTGGAATTGTCGAAAAAGCCGTCGAAGCGGCTGTAGACGCCGTTGATCCGCACCGAGAAGGTTTCGGATGCCGGCAGGTCGATGGCCCCGCGGATCTCGGCGCGGCCCTGCAGCCCGAGGTCGCCGGAGACATAGCCGCCCAGCACGTCGCCCGGCTCCTTGGTGACATAATTGACCGCGCCGCCGAACGCCGACCGGCCATACAGCGCCGATTGCGGGCCCTTGACCACCTCGATCCGCTCGAAATCGGCGAGCCGCAGGTTCATCAGATTGCCGCCGCCGGCAGTGGCGATCGATTCCGTCGTCATGTCGATGCCGTCCATCAGGATCGCCACCGGCGGCCGGCCGCGCGTGGCGGGCAGGCCGCGAATGCTCGGCCGGTTGTCCTGCGGCGAGAAGCCCCGGTCGAAGACCAGGCTCGGCGTCAGCTTGGCAATATCGGCGATGTTGGAAATGCCCTCGCGGTCGATGCGGTCGCTCGAAAAGGCGGTGATGGCAATCGGCACATTCTGCAGCGATTCCGCCCGTCGGCGGGCGGTGACGATGATGGTGCCGTCGTCGCCGGCGGCGACACTGGCCTGGGCGCCGGGCGTGGCCTCCTGGGCCAGCGCCGGCAAGGCGGCGACAAGAGCAAGAACGCAGACACTGGAACGCATGGATGGCATATGGATCATCAGACTTCCCCTCTTTCCCCGGTGTCGCCTCCCGAGCCCTGGCGACACCTTCTCCTTCCCCGGCCAGATCTTTGTTCGGTGTCCGACCGGGTTCGCAGGCCATAATCTGAGACAGAAGGTCGCGCTTTCGAAGGGGGGACGAAAAGCTGTTCGGCTACCGACTAAAGTTGCAGGGGGTTGCAGCCCCGGTTGCGCGGCCTGCCGTGGACGTGAAAACAAGGCGGATCAGGCCGTTCCGGAGATTTCAATGTGCCGTTTTCCCGCCCTTGCAGACACTGCGCTGAACGATGACCAGCGCGCCATGGCGGCGGTGGCTGGCCACGGCGGCCCCTATCAGGCCTTTCTGCGCGCGCCCCGGCTCTGGCAGGCGCTACAGGCCACGCGCCAGTACCTCGCCACCGCCGCCAGCCTGTCGGCGCCGGCGCGCGAGGCAGTGATGCTGGCAGTCGCCCGGCACTGGCATTCCAGTGCCGCCTTTGCCGCCCATGTGCCGCTCGCCCGTGCCGCCGGCCTGGCGGACGCCGATATCGAGGCGCTGGAACAGGGCCGGGAGATGCCCTCGGCCGATGCGGCGGTGCGGGCGGCCGTGATGGCAGCGAGTGCGCTGCTCGCCCGCCACGGCCTTGACGAGGGCGAGTTCGCTGCGGCCTGCGACAGCCTCGGCGAGGCTGGTGTGGTCGAGCTCGTCGGCCTGATCGGCTTCTTTTCGACGATTTCCCTCGTCCTCAATGTCTCTGGAAACATTGGCGAAGTTTCGTTTCGGACGGCACCCGGAGCCTATTCGCCTGCCGAATGAAAACCGATTGGCCCAAGGTCGGTCAGACCCATCCATGTAGGTTCGGGGTCTGTTCGAGGGAGGGCCAGTGATGGTTGTCATCCATGGTTGATTGTCTGGGGTGGCGCGGCATCATCGGCATTGTCATGCCGTCCACCAACACGTCGGTGCAGCCGGAGTGCGATGCGTTGCGACTGCGCGGCGTCACGAACCAGATCGCCCGCATCTCGATAGCCGAACGGCCGCTATCCAGCGAGCAGGCGTTCATCGAGCATGTCGAGGCGATGCGCGCCGGCATCGGCGCCGCCATCGACCAAGTGATGACCTGCGGTCCCGGCCACTTGATCATGGGCGTCGCACTGGAAGCCTTCTGGGGCGGCGTCGACAAGGCCGAGGCGCTGCGCCACGAGCTCGAGCAGCGCGCCGGCGTCGGCGTCTCGATGGGCTCCGACGCGCTGCGGGCGGCGCTGGCCGCCTTCGGCGCGCGGCGGATCGCCGTGCTCACCCCGCACCAGCCGCTCGGCGACCAGGTCGTCCGCCAGTATCTGGAGGAGGCCGGCTATGACGTCGTGCGGCTGAAGGGCCTGCGCTGTGCCTCGCCGCGCCTCATCGCCCACACCAGCGAGGCCGATGTCCGCGCCGCCTATCGCGAGCTGGACGGTGACGACATCGACGCGATCGTCCAGGTCGGCACCAATCTCGCCGGCATGGCGGTGTCGGCCGAAGCCGAGCGCTGGCTCGGCAAGCCGGTATTGTCGATGAACGCGCTGACTTACTGGAACGCGCTGCGCCGCATGGGCATCAACGACCGGATCCACGGTTGCGGCCGGCTGCTGGAAGAGCATTGAGCATGCGTCATCCGGTCATTATCGCCGGCGGCGGTCCCACCGGCATGTCCGCGGCGTTGTTCCTGCTCCAGAAGGGCATCCCCGTCGTGGTGCTGGAGCGCAGCCCGGGCCTGCCCGATGACCCGCGCGCCGCGACCTTCCATCCGCCCACGCTGGAGATGCTCGCGCCGAGCGGCATCACCGGCAAGCTGATGGACATCGGCCTGATCGCCCGCAAATGGCAGAACCGCGACCGCCGCGAAGGGCTTGTCGCCGAATTCGACCTGTCGCTGCTGGCCGACCAGACGCCCTTTCCTTTCCGCCTGCAATGCGAGCAGCACAAGCTGGTCCGGCTGCTGCGGGAGCATATGGCCGACTGGCCGGGGCTGGACCTGCGGTCCGGCCAGTCGATCCAGTCGATCACCCAGCATGAGGATCATGTCGTCGTCGAGACCGGGACTGACCGCCTTGAATGCGAATGGCTGATCGGCGCCGACGGCGGGCGCAGCGTGGTGCGCAAGTCGCAGCCGATTGCGTTCGAGGGCTTTACCTATCCCGAGCGGTTCCTGGTCATTACCAGCACCCATGATTTCGAGGCCGATGGCTTTGCCCTCTCCAATTATGTCGCCGATCCCGAGGAATGGTGCGCAGTCTTCAAGGTGCCGGACGATGGCCCGCCGGGTGTCTGGCGCAGCGTCTTCCCGACCGATCCGGCCACGCCGGAAGCGGCGCTGACCGATTTCGAGAGCGCCCGTCGCCGCTTGCAGGGCTTTGTCGGCGCCAATGCGCAGTTCGAGATCGTCCACACCAATCTCTATACCGTCCACCAACGGGTGGCTGACCGGTTCCATCACCACCGCGTGCTGCTGCTCGGCGACGCCGCCCATCTCAACAATCCGCTCGGCGGCATGGGGATGAACTTCGGCATCCATGACGCCGAGAATTGCGCCCGTGCCTTGAAGGAAACCATGGACACCGGCGACGCCGCGCCCATGGCCCGGTTCGACCGGCAGCGGCGCACGGCTGCCAGCAAGTTCCTCCAGTCGATGACCATCCAGAACAAGGCGGCGCTGGAGGAGACCGACCCCGATGTCCGAGCCGCGCGCCGCCAGGAATTGCGTGATATCGCTGCCAATCCCGATCGCGCGCGCGCCTTCTTGATGCGCACGTCGATGATCGAAGGCTTGAGAGAGGTCAACGCCCTGCCATGACCGACAAGAATGTTCCGTCACCGCTGCGCGACCGCTGCATCGGCATGACCACGCCCGAGGCGATCCGCCAGTTCGAGACCGAGGGCTATTTCATCATTCCCGATGCGCTGTCGACGGCGGGCATCGCCGCGCTCAAGGCCGAGTTCGACAGCCTGCCGATGCGTCCGTCCTTCTACACCGATGCGCCGAGCTTCTCGGTGACGCCGCCGCATGTCCATGGCCCCGAGGGGGCGTCGCTGATCGGCAATCCGCCGGTGCTGGATTTCGTCCGCGCGCTGGTCGGCGACGAGCTGGTGTTCATGCACAGCTTCTACATCCTCAGCCATCCCGGCTCGCCGCCGCTGGAGATGCACACCGATTATCAGCCCTATGGCTCCACCTATTCGCAGTGGCTGGAGAGCTGCCCATTGCGGGTCCGCGTGCTCTATTATCTCGACGATACCCGCGACGATCGGGCGGCGCTGCGCATCGTGCCGCGCTCGCATATCTGCTGGCACGCCGATGCCCAGCCCTATCGCCGCTACAAGGCTCATCCCGAGGAGGTGATGCTGCCGCTCAAGGCGGGCGATGCCTTTGTCTTCGCCACCCGGCTGTTCCACGGCGTTGGCCCCAACACCACCGACGAGACGCGCGGCATGGTCGAGATCGACTATCGCCCGCTCTGGGCACGGCCCTATGGCCCGGTGCCGGACTGGAGCCCCGAGGAACTGCGCCATGTCCCGCCCGCCCTGCTGCCGATGGTCGAGCGCCGCAACCGCACCGATTTCGCCTGGGAATTCGATACCAAGCGCCTGGCTGTCGACACCCCCGCGCCGGGCATGGCGCCCAGCCGCTGGGGGGCCTGAGCCATGGTCCAGGCCCTTGTCCCCGCCGATCTCGGCAGCGCCACGCTGGCCGGCTGGCTGGAGGCCATAGTCACGCTCGATGCCCAGGGCTGGCCGCTGCTCATGATCGAGGCCGCGGACCCGCGGGACCCGCTGGATAGCCTTTCCGTTGCCGCCTTCCTCGCCTCGCGGACCTCCCGGATCGGGCTCGGCGTGGTCGCCGACGCCGCGCAGGTCGAGCCGTTCACGCTGGCCCGCGGCCTCGCCAGCCTTGCGCATCTCAGCCAGGGTCGTGTCGCGTGGCGCCTCATCGGCGACATCGACGGGGAGCGGCTGCTCGAACATGCCGAGGTCACTGCCCGGCTGCTGGCCAGCTGGGACCTCGATGCCCCGGCCTGCGACCATGATGCCGGCCTGTTCTCGCGCAGCGAGGCCGTGCGTCCGGTCCATCACCACGGGCCGCATTATACGGTGCGCGGGCCGCTCAACATCCCGCAGCCACGGGACGGCGTGCCGCCGCGCTTCGCCCTCGCCGCCGACCCGGCCGCCGCTGGCGCCGACCTGCTGCTCGCCCCGCATACGCTGCGACGGCTGACGCTGGCCGAGGCCGCCGCCCTTCCGCCACCGCCGGCCGCCACCGGCGTCCGGCTGCGGGACCGGCTGGAGACCATCGCATGACCGCCAGACCCCCGATCGCGCTCGGCATCTTCCTGATGGGCCATGGCCATAATGTCGGTGCCTGGCGCAGTTCGGCCACCCCGGCCGATGACCTGCTCGGCCTTGATCATTACCGCCGCATCGCCGTCGATGCCGAGCGCGGCCGGCTCGACATGATCTTCTTTGCCGAGATCCTCTATTCCTACGAGACCGCCGGCCGCCACGAGGGCGCGCTCGCCTTTCCCACCCTCGATCCGATGGTGCTGATCGGCGCGCTGTCGTCGGTGACCGAGGCGATCGGGCTGGTCGGCACCTATTCGACCACCTACACCCATGCCCGGGCCACCGCGCTCAAGCTGGCGACGCTCGACCGGCTGAACGGCGGCCGCAGTGGCTGGAACATCGTCACCACCGGCGCCGACCAGTCCTCGGCCAATTTCAGCGCCCGCCAGCACCCGGACAAGGCCGCCCGCTACGCCATGGCCAGCGACTATGTGGCCGAGGTACGCCGCTTCTGGCAGTCGCTGCCGCCTCTGCCGCAGGGCGAGCCGGTACGCGTTCAGGCCGGCATGTCGGCGGACGGCAAGAGCTTCGCCGCCCAGGTCGCCGAGGTGCTGTTCACCATCGCCCGGGACCGCGACAGCGCCGTCGCGCTGCGCAGCGAAGTGCGCACGCTGGTCGCCGGCGCCGGCCGCGACCCGGACGGGGTGCGCGTCATGCCCGGCATCGCCCCGATCATCGGCGGCACCGAGCAGGAGGCGCTGGCCCGCGAGCAGCGCTATCTGGAGCTGCTGCACCCCCGCATTCAGCTGGCCATGTTGTCCGACCAGTTCGGCATGGACTTCAGTGGCCATGCGCTCGACAAGCCGCTGCCGATGGAGGAGATCCGCCAGGCCCCCAAGGTGCTCAGCGGCGCCCGCGATCCGGACCGGCTGATCAACGCCGATGGCGGCGTGCCGACGCTCGGCGACTATCTGCGCCAACAAGCCCGTGTTCGTGCCCATCACAGCTTTGTCGGCACCCCCGAGCAGCTGGCTGACCATCTCGACGAATGGACCGCTGCCGGCGCCTGCGACGGCTTCAACTTCACCTTCCCGGTACAGTCCGAGGACGTGCCGATCCTTGTCGACCAAGTGGTGCCGATCCTGCGCCGGCGCGGCCTTGTCCGCCAGGATTATGAAGGCCATACGCTGCGCAGTCACCTCGGCCTCAAGCTGCCCGGAAAGGCCTGAAGCAATGATCTATGGCGATCGCCCGATGCTCATCGGCGGCGCGCTGACCTTCGGCGACAATCCCGAATGGATCACCTCGCTCAACCCCTCCACCGAGGAGCCGATCGGCCGGGTGCCCGCCGGCACTGCCGCCGATGTGAACGCCGCCACCGAGGCGGCGCGCGCCGGCCAGCCGGGCTGGGCGGCCCTGACCGTCTGGGAGCGTGGCGCCCGGCTGAAGGCGCTCGCCGCCGGCGTCCGCGCCCGCGCCGAGGAGGTCCGCGCCATCGAGGCGGCCGATTCCGGCAACACCATCGCCAACCTCGGCAACGATCTCCACAAGGCCTCGAACCATTTCGAATATTTCGCCGGCCTGCAGACCGAGGTGAAGGGCGAGACCATCGCCGGCCTGTCGACGGGCATGCACATGACGCTGCGCGTGCCCTATGGCGTCGTCGGCCGGATCGTGCCATTCAACCACCCGTTCATGTTCGCCACCGCCAATCTCGCCGCGCCGCTGGCGGCCGGCAATACCGTGGTGCTCAAGTCACCGGAGACCAGCCCGCTCACCGCCGGCATCGTCGCCGAGCTGTGCGCGGCGCACCTGCCGCCGGGCGTCGTCAATATCGTCCATGGCCATGGCCTGCCGGTCGGTGACGCCATCGCGCGCCACCCGCATATCCGCCGCATCGGCTTCACCGGCTCGATCCGCACTGGCCTCGCCATCCAGCGCGCCGCGGCCGAAACCTGCGTCAAGCATGTCAGCCTGGAGCTCGGCGGCAAGAATCCGCTGATCATCTTCCCCGATGCCGATCCGGACAAGGCCGCCGATGCGGCGGTCGCTGGCATGAATTTCGCCTGGGCAGGGCAAAGCTGTGGCTCGACCAGCCGCATCCTCGTCCATGAAAGCCTGGCCGCGCGCGTCACCGAGCGGCTGCTCGAACGCCTCGCCGCCATCCGCGTCGGCGATGCCTCGGACCCGGAGTCGGACATGGGGCCGCTCAATTCGGCCATCCACCGCGACCGTGTCCATGCGCTGGTCCGCAAGGGCCGGGACGAGGCGCGGCTGCGCATCGGCGGCGACGTGCCCGCCGGCGCCGCCTTCCAGCGCGGCTATTGGCTGGCGCCGACACTGTTCGACGAGGTTACGCCCGGCATGGCCATCGCCCGCGAGGAAGTCTTCGGCCCGGTGATGACCGTCCAGCGCTGGTCGACCCCCGAGGAGATGATCGCGCTCGCCAACGACACGCCCTATGGCCTGACCGCGGCGATCTTCACCAACGACATCACCGCCGCGCTGACCGCCGCCCGCGCCATCGAGGCCGGCGTCACCCACATCAACGGCAGCCGCATGCACTATGTCGGCGCGCCGTTCGGCGGCATGAAGGATTCGGGGCTGGGCGGCGAGGAATGCCTGGCCGAGCTGCTAAGCTACACCGAGGTTCGGGCGCTCCACATCAGCCTTTGAGGCCCGCGCCGCGCGCTTGCCGTCCTGCCGGGCCAGCGCGGCGCTGATCGCCGCAGCGGCGGCCTTCAGGTCGGCGCCGTAGCGCTCCACCGCCACCTCGGGCTTCATCGCCACCGAGAAGAACACCAGGGTCAGTGCCGCGCGCACCTCGCCGTCGAGATAGATCGGCACCGCCATCGACGAGGTCCGTCCCGGCGTGTCGGTGAACTGGTTGGCGCCGCGCAGCGCATAGCCGAGCGTCCGGATGCTTTCGGCAAAGTCGTCGGAGCGCAGGGTCTTCAGCACCAGCGGGTCCGGGCCCTTGTCGCAATTCTCCGCCGCATCGAGCCAGCGGTGCCGCTGCTGGTCATCGGCAAAGGCCAGCATCACATGGCCCGAGGCGCATTCCACCAGCGGAAAGGCGGCGCCGGCGCGGTAATTGGTCAGCGCCATCGGCGACAGCGCATGGGTGCAATCGCGCACGATCATGTTCTGGCCGACCCTTGTGGTCAGCGACACCGGCCAGTGATGCTTTTCGGTCAGCCCTTCAAGGTGGCGACGAGACAGGGTGACGATGTTGCTATGATCCTGAAAGCCATGGGAGAGCGACGTAACCAACGCCGTCGGCCGGTAATGCTTGCGTGAGCTTTCTCGCTCCAGCATCCCCTCTTCCTGCAGCGTGTAGACGATCCGGCAGGCGGTCGGGTAGGGAATTCCCACGGCATTGGCGATTTCCATCATCGACATGGAGCCAGCCCGATTGACGACGCGCAGCACCGCCAGGCTTCGCGCAATCGAGCGAATATAGGACTCGCTGTTCATCGCCTCAATATTCCCCTCGGCTTCCCGCCCGGACGATAACAGACCCCCACCGCGAGTCCAAACATCTCGTCAGGGCACCTCGATCTCGGCCGGATAGTCGGGCATCGTCAGATGGCGGGTGACGCGGGTTATCTGCACCCGGATGTCGGGGACGGCGATGA
>NZ_JBIMKZ010000012.1:29352-47127 GCF_051860865.1 Polymorphobacter sp.
TGATCTCCCAGAATTCGCCGCGGGTCAGCGGGCCGATGGCGAACAGGTCCGGATGCGCGGCGCCGTCGCGACCCAGCAACCGCCCGAGCTGGTCGACCTTCAGCCCCAGCCCCAGCGCATCGGCCACTGCGAGCCCGGCATCGCGCAGCGACGCCAGCAGAGGCGACGTCGTCGTCGCCAGCTCGATGCCCGGCCCGGTGCAGTTGATGATCCGGTGCGCCGGCTCGGTGCGAGTGCCGCCGCCGCGCAGCGCGATCGTCACCGTCGCCGCGCCGTCGCCCGGCGTCACCGTCCGGATTCGCCCGGCCAGCGCCTCGAAGCGGCCTTGCGCGGTCATCCCGGCCAGGATCGCCGCTACGGTCGGCGCCATCCGGTGGCGGTGCACGTCCCAATAGGGCCGCAGGTGGCGCAGGAAGCGGCGGCGGTCGGTGGTCGCCATATGCTGCCAGATATGCTGGGTCCACGGCCGCAGCTGGTCGACCGCCTGGCGCCAGCCCAGCGCTTCTCCCTGTTGGCGGACGCGCTTGACCAGCGCCGCCAGCCCCACCGGCACGCCGTCGAGCGGCGGCGGCGGCGGGCTCGAATCATGCGCGCGCGGTAGCAGGCCGCGCCGTGACACGGCGACGATCCGGCCCTGATGGCCGTCGGCCAGCAACATCAGCGCGACATCGACCGCGGTCAGCCCGGTGCCGACCAGCACGACGCTGTCATCCGGGGCAATGCCCTCCAGGGCCGTGTCGGTCCAAGGATCGGGCGCGATCAACTCCTTGGGCAGCCCCTCCGGCAGCGTCTGCCGGCCGAGGCCCGCCGGCAGCGCCGGAGACGGGTTGCCGGTTGCGAGCACGACGCGGCTGCACAGATGCTCGCCGCCGCCCGCGACGTGCAGGCGATAGCCGCCCTCGGCATCCGAAAAGCCGGTCACTGCCTGGGGGATGATCCGCAGCCGTCCGGGGGAGGCGGCCTGGGCCTCGGCGAATACCGCCTTCACATAGCGGCCGAACAGTGCGCGCGGCACGAAGCCGTTGCGCGGGGCGTCCGGCTGCCGGGCCAGCCAGGCGACAAAATGATCGGGTTTGTCGGCAAAGGCGCTCATGTTGCGGGCGCGGACGTTGAGCAGATGGGCCGGATGCCGCGTGCCATAGGCCAGACCTGTGCCCGCCACGCCGCGGCTTTCGAACAGCAGAAGGTCAGGGCCGGGCGATTCCAGCAAGTTGACTGCAAGCAACGTCCCGGAAAAGCCACCGCCGATGATCGCTACAGGCAGGGTCATTCAGTCGATACTCCTCGCGACACGAACTTCGTCGGGCTTCACATGACGGATCGTCGCCGAATTGCCAATTGATCCCGTTGAAAAACCTTGAAAGCGCGCCTAGGGACCGGCGATGCTCAACATGAAGACCCGTTATGCCATCCGCGCGTTGCAGCATCTGGCAAGTCGCTATGGCGATGGACCCGTCCCCATCGACGAGATCGCCGAGGACCGGCGCATTCCGAGAAAGTTCCTCACCGTCATCCTGTCCGAGCTGAGCCGCAGCGGGCTGGTGCTCGCCCGCAAGGGGCGCAGCGGCGGCTATGTGCTCAATCGCCCGCCCGACGAGCTGCGGCTGGGCGATATCATCCGTATCACCCGGGGCTCGCTGGCGCTGGTGCCCTGCGCCAGCCGGTTCAACCATGTACCGTGCGACAATTGCGTGCCGGAAAGCACCTGCGAGCTGCGGCTGATCATGCTCGCGGTGCGCGACGCCACGGCCCAGGTGCTCGACCGGCTGACTCTTGCCGACCGCCCGCCGCGCGAGCTGCACCTCTGAACAAAAGTCAATTATTTCAGTGTATTGAATGCAGTCCGGCAAAATTGACCGTCACGCGACAAGTAAAAACGACATTTCTTGCAGCCCGGCACAGGCGGGGCTTAGATCGGCACCGAGAACAAGGGGCCTGATCATGAAATTGCGACTGGGACTGATCACCGTTTTCGCCACGCTCGGCCTCGCCGCCGCGGTGGGCGCCGCCGACCTCTCGGTCTACGCCGGCCTGTCGGGCGCGACGCTGCTGGACAGCGGCTCGATGGTCGTCGCCGCCGGCGGCCCGTCGGCGCGCGAAGAGGCGTTCGAATATCTACAGCGTCCCGATGGTGGCCATGTCCTGCTGAACACCATCACCGCCGCCGACGGCAAATACCGGGTGCAGGCGCGCTTCGACCTCGACAAGGACTGGCGCTCAGAAAACGCTTATGGAATCGGTCTGTACGACGGCAAGCCGGTCGATGTCGTGATGCGCTTGGCCGGTCGCGAAGTGAAGATCTCGGTACGCCCGCGCGACGCCGCGCTCGGCGGCCTGTCGAGCGACCCCGTCGCCGTCTGTGATCCCGATTGTTTCATCAACATGTCGCCGAGCATCACCTCGATGTTCGTGATGACCCGCCATTATGACTTTGCGCGAGGCGGCGCCCAGACCTTCCGCTGGACCGGCCAGGACCTCGACCGCGTCCGCACCCTGTCCGGCGGCACCGCCACCCTGTCGTTCAAGGGCGAGGTTGCCGCCACGCGCGCTGGCGGCGCGTCGATGGCGGTGCGCCATTTCACCTTCGTCGAGCGGATGCCGGACCCCAAGGGCGGCACTTACAGCCTGAATTTCGACATGTGGACCGACACCGAACACAGGCCGCTCGGCTTCAAGATCGTCTTCAACGGCGGCAACCCGTCCGGCGTCGTCGGCTGGCGCAAGGGCTATGAGGATGTCCGCGCGGTGCTGATCCCCCCTCGCTAGCGCGCTCCTTAACCCGCCAGCACCCGGTCTGCGACAAAGGCATTGGTCCGCCGCTCGGTGGCGAAGTCGCTCATCGGGCCATGGCCGGGCACGAACATCGTCTCGCCGCCCAGCGGCCACAGCCGCTCGGTGATCGCGCGGATCAAGTCGCCGTGGTTGCCGCGCGGAAAGTCGGTCCGTCCGATCGACCCTTGGAACAGCACGTCGCCGACGATCGCCAGCTTCGACGGCGCATGATAGAAAACGACATGCCCCGGCGTATGCCCCGGGCAGTGGATGACATCGAAGACCAGCTCGCCCACCGTCACCGTATCGCCCTGATACAGCCAGCGGTCCGGGGTGAACGCGGTCGCCCCGGCGATCCCGTAATTGGCGCCCAGCGCCGGCGCCTGGTCGATCCAGAATTTGTCGTCCGGATGCGGTCCCTCGATCGGCACGCCCAGCTCCTGCGCCAGCACACCAGTCATCCCGCAATGATCGATGTGGCCATGGGTGACGAGCAGCTTTTCGATGGTCACGCCATGCTGTTTCGCCACCGCCTTCAGCCGGTCGAGGTCGCCGCCGGGGTCGGTGAAGGCGCCCTTCATGGTCTTGGTGCACCAGAGCAGGGTGCAATTCTGCTGGAGCGGCGTCACCGGGACAATGACGGCCTGGAGGGGAGGGGTCTCGGACATGGCGTCACTCCTATCGCGCCCGCCCTTCTTCTTCCAGTCGTTTGCCCCTAGGAAGGCGCCGTGTTCGATCCCGTTCGCCCGTTCGTCCTCCTCGATGATGCCAGCACGGGCCGGGCGACGCTGTTCACCGGCCCGGCCGAGACCGTCGAGGCGACCACCGCGGCCGAGGTGGCGCCGGCACTGGCCCGGCTGCGTTCGGGCGGCGATTGGGCCGGCTTCATCGGCTATGAGGCCGGCCACGCACTCGAACCACGGCTGGCGGCGCAGGCACGGCCCGTTACCGACACGCCGCTGCTCTGGTTCGCCCGCTTCACCGACGCGGCGCCCGTCGACGTCGATGCCCTGCTCGCCGGCCATGGCGCCGCCCGCCTCGGCCGGCTCGAACCCGGCATCAGCGAGGCTGCCCATGCCGCCGCGCTCGCCCGGGTCCAGGCGCTGATCGCCGCCGGGGACATCTATCAGGCCAATCTCACCTTTCCGGCCCGCCTCGAGTTTTCCGGCCATCCACTGGCGCTCTACGCCGCGCTGCGCCCCGGCAGCCGCGCCCCCTATGGCGCCCTCGTGCATACTGGCCGTCACTGGCTGCTCAGCTTCTCGCCCGAGCTGTTCTTCAATCTGCACGGCCGCACCCTGACCGCCCGGCCGATGAAGGGCACCGCCCGGCGCGGCGCCGACGCCGCCGAGGACACCGCCATTGCCGCCGCCCTCCAGGCCGACCCCAAGAACCGCGCCGAAAACCTCATGATTGTCGACCTGCTGCGCAACGACCTTTCGCGCGTTGCCTCCAAGGTCGAGGTGCCGGCGCTGTTCGAGGTCGAAACCTATCCGAGCATCCTGCAGATGACCTCGACGATCACCGCCGAGGCGCACCACGGCATCACCGCCGCCGATGTGCTGGCTCGGCTGTTTCCCTGCGGCTCGGTCACTGGCGCCCCCAAGATCCGCGCCATGGAGGTGATCGCCGAGGTCGAGCCCGCCCCCCGCGGCCCCTACACCGGCAGCATCGGCGCCGTTCGCGCCAATGGCGACGCCGTGTTCAACGTCGCCATCCGCACGCTGGTCATCGGCAAGGGCGATCGTCACGCTGCCCTCGGCCTCGGCTCCGGCATCATCGCCGACAGCGATCCCGCCGCCGAATGGCAGGAATGCCTGGCCAAGGCCGCCTTCCTGTCGCGCGGCGGCCCGCCGGACCTGATCGAGACGATGCGTCTGACAGACGGGCAGCTGCCCGATCTCGAAGCCCATCTCATCCGCATGAGCCGCAGCGCCGCCTTCCTAGGCCTGTCGTTCGACGAAGCCGCCGCCCGCGCCGTCGTCGCCGAGGCCATTGCCGGCGTGTCGGATGGGCGGCTCCGCCTGCTCGCCAGCCCGGCCGGGCATCACGCCGTCCAGCTGTCCGCGCCGCCGCCGCCGCTCGCCTTGCCGCTGCGCGTCAAGATCGTCCCGCTGCCGGTATCCCCAGCCGACTGGCGGCTGCGCCACAAGACTAGCGACCGCGCGTTCTATGACAACGCCCGCAAGGCCGCCGGCACCGCCGAAGTCCTTTTCGAGACAGACGACGGCCAGCTGACCGAAGGCAGCTTCACCACGCTGTTCGTATCTCGCGGCGACCGGCTGCTGACCCCGCCGGCAGCGCTCGGCCTGCTCCCCGGCGTGCTCCGCGCCCGGCTGCTCGCCAGCGGCGAGGCCGTGGAATCCCCGCTCACCCGCGCCGACCTTGTCCACGGCTTTTTCGTCGGCAATGCCCTGCGCGGCCTGATGCCGGCCATTCTTGCGTTATAGCCGATTGCCAGCCGCCCCCGGCCCCCGCTAAAGCGCCGGCACCACACAAGGAACCTGCCGCCCATGTCGCTCCTCTCCGCCGCTATCCAGCGCATCAATCCCAGCCCGACCATCGCCATCACCAACAAGGCCGCCACCCTCAAGGCGGAAGGCCGCGATGTCATCGGCCTGGCAGCCGGCGAGCCGGATTTCGACACGCCCGATTTCGTGAAAGAGGCCGCCATCGCTGCCATCCGCGCCGGCAAGACCAAATACACCGCCGTCGACGGCACCCCCGAGCTGAAGGCCGCCATCCAGGCCAAGTTCAAGCGCGACAACAACCTCGATTACGGGCTCGACCAGATCACCGTGAACGCCGGCGGCAAGCACACCATCTTCAACGCCCTGCTCGCCACGCTCGATGCCGGCGACGAGGTGATCATCCCGGCGCCCTATTGGGTCAGCTACCCGGACATCGTCCAGCTCGCCGGCGCTACCCCGGTAATCCTGCCCTGCGGGATCGACCAGGGCTTCAAGCTGCTGCCCGCCCAGCTCGATGCCGCCATCACCCCCAAAACCAAGTGGCTGATTTTCAACTCGCCCAGCAACCCCACCGGCGCCGCCTACACCCGCGCCGAACTCGCCGCGCTGGGCGAAGTGCTGCTGCGCCACCCCCATGTCCTCGTCATGTCCGACGACATGTACGAGCACATCGTCTACGATGATTTCGATTTCGGCACCCTCGCCGAAGTGACCCCCGGCCTTTTCGACCGCACGCTCACTGTCAACGGCGCCTCCAAGGCCTATGCCATGACCGGCTGGCGCATCGGCTTCGCCGGCGGCCCCGCGTGGCTGATCAAGGCCATATCCAAGCTCCAGTCGCAGAGCACCTCCAACCCCTGCTCGATCTCGATGGCCGCCACCGTCGCGGCGCTGAACGGCGACCAGTCCTTCCTCAAGGAACGCAACGCCGCCTTCCAGCGTCGCCGCGATCTCGTCGTCCGGATGCTCAACGACACCCCCGGCCTGATCTGCCCGCGCCCCGAAGGCGCCTTCTACGTCTACCCGGACTGCGCCGGCCTGATCGGCAAGTGCACGCCCTCGGGCGCCACCCTCGCCACCGATGAAGACGTCGCCGGCTATTTCCTCGAAAGCCAGGGCGTCGCCGTCGTCCACGGCGCCGCCTTCGGTGGCTCCCCCGCCTTCCGCATCAGCTACGCCACCGCCGACAGCGTCCTCGAAGACGCCTGCCGCCGTATCCAGAAGGCGGTCGCCGCGCTGAGTTAAGGGAAGGGGGGCCTCCGGCGGCTGGGGGCGAAGCCTCCAGACCCCAAAACGGGGTTCGTTCACCGCGATGTCCGTTGGTGCTCGGGAGTGGCGCCATTCATGGGGTCTGGGGGCTTCGCCTCCAGCCGCCGGAGGCTTCTTCTTTCAATTGCGCTGGGCTGCCTTACCGGACCGCCAGCACCAGCGCGTGCAGCGCCAGGCCGATGCAGCCGCCGATCAGGGTGCCGTTGATGCGGATGAACTGCAGGTCGCGGCCCACGGCGCTTTCGAGCTTGTTGGTGACGGTGGTGGCGTCCCAGCCGCGCACGGTGGCGGAGACGAGGCCGACGATGCCCTGGCCATAGCGGTTAACAAGTCCGACGCCGAGCCGGCGCAGCTGGGTGTTGAGGCTGGCGCGCAGCATTGGGTCGGCTTCGATGCGCTGGCCGATGGCGGCGAACGCCTGGACGAGGCGGCTGTCGGGTGCCGAGGCGGGGGCATCGAGACGCTTGACGAGGCCGGCGCGGGCGCTGTCCCAAAGGCTGCCAATCCATTGACCCAGCGCCGGGTTGTCGATGAGGTCGCGCTTGAAGGCTTCGACGGGCAGGCGGGCCTCGGGGTCATTGCGCAGCGAGTCGGCCCAGCCGCGCAGGCTGACCTCGAGCCGGGCGCGCAGCGGATGCTCGGGGTCGGCGGCGATCTGGGTGAGCAGGCTGCGGATGCCCTCGATCAGCTGGTCGGAGACGCGTGTGTCGATGTTGACGGCGCGGAGCAGCCAGTTGGTGCGGTCCTTGACCATCTCGCGGATGGTGGACTGCTGGTCGTCGAGCATGGCCAGCGCCCAGTCGAGCCCGGCATCGAGTACCGGCACATGGCGGCGGCGGTCGAGCGTGGTGTCGACGGCGTCGGCGACGAGCGGGGAGAGCGCCATGGCGCGCAGCCGGTCGGCGGTGCCAGCCTTGACCAGCTCGCCGATATGCGGGGTGTCGAGCAGCCGGATCAGCTTGGCGATGAGCGGGCCGAGGCCCTGCGGTCCGGTCGCCGGCTGCCCCGTGAGCGGCGGGGAGCCGGGCGCGGCCAGCCAGGCGGCGGCGGCGCCGGCGATGTCGACGCCGTGCAGCCGCCGCGCCAGCACCGAGGGGGTGAGGAAATTGTCCTTGAGGAAGCTGGCCAGGCTATCGCCAATACGGTCCTTGTTGGCCGGGATGATGGCGGTGTGGGGTATCGGCAGGCCGAGCGGATGGCGGAACAGCGCTGTCACCGCAAACCAGTCCGCCAGACCGCCGACGAGCGCGGCTTCGGCAAAGGCTTTGACCCAGGGCAGGGCAGGGTGGGCGTCCTCGAAGCGCAGCGTGGAGACAAACAGCAGCGCCATGCCGAGCAGCAGCAGCGTCGCGGCCAGCCGCATACGGTGGAACGGCGTCTCGGGCAGGCGGAAGGGCTTCAGGCGCAAGGGTTTGAAAGAGGCCAGCTCGAGGTCTACTCCGCAGGGGCCGGCGGCGGTGCCGGGCGCGTCCCCGTCTTAGCAGGTGTCTCGTTGTTGGTGAACCAGCGGCGCAGGCGCGGCGCCAGCCATTCTTCGGCGCCGATCGCCAGGCTGAAGGTTGCCGGCACGATCACCAGCGTCAGCGCGGTGGACATGATCAGCCCGCCGATGACGACGATCCCCATCGGCGCCCGCCACGAGCCATCTCCGGATAAGGACAGGGCGATCGGCAACATGCCGGCCACCATCGCCACCGTGGTCATAACGATCGGCTGCACGCGCTTGTGCCCGGCCTCGATGATCGCGTCGCGCAGCGTCGCACCATGCGCCAGTTCCTCGATCGCCATGTCGACGAGCAGGATCGAGTTCTTGGCGACGATGCCGAGCAGCATCAGCAGGCCGATGAACACCGGCATCGAGATGACATTGCCGGTCAGGTGTAGCGCGATGCCGCCGCCCAGCGGCGCGAGCAGCAGCGAGCCCATGTTGACGAACGGTGGCAGCACCCTCTTGTAGAGCAGCACCAGCACCGCAAACACCAGCAGCACGCCGGCCACCACGGCGACGATGAAGTTGGTCAGCAGTTCCATCTGCCATTTCTGCTCGCCGAACTTCACCTTCTCGATACCGGGCGGCAGGTTGGCCAGGCTCGGCAGCGCGTTGATCTTCGGCTCGGCATCACCGGTCACTAGTCCCGGCGCCAGGTCGGCGCCGATCAGCACGCGGCGCTGCTGGTTGAACCGGCGGATCTCGGTAGCGCCGGCGCCGAAGCTGACATCGGCGACCACTTTCAGCGGCACCGACCCGCCGGTCGCCGTCGGCACCGGCAGATTTTCCAGCGTGGAGAGGCTCTTGCGCGAATCCTCGGTAATGGCGACGCGGATCGGGATCTGCCGGTCCTCCAGCGAGAAGCGGGCGACATTCTGGTCGATATCGCCGAGCGTGGCGATGCGGATGGTCTCGGACAGCGCGGCGGTCGTCACTCCCATCTCGGCCGCCATGTCGAGCCGCGGCCGGATGGTGATCTCCGGCCGGCGATAATCGCCCTCTATCCGCACCTGGCGCAGCTGCGGCAGGGTGCGCATCTCCTCGACGACGCGGAACGCCGCCTGGTCGAGCAGCGCCGGGTCGCTGCCGGCGATCACCACCTGAATGTCGCGCCCAGCCCCGCCGCCGCCCGGCCCCTGCACCTGGAAGCCGATCCGCGCGTCGGCGATGGTCGCGAGTTTCGGCGTCATCGCGCGTTCGAACTCGACGCTGGAAATCGGCCGGTCGTCGCGCAGCGTCAGATAGATGGTCGAGGCGCCGGGTTCGATTTCCGCGAACACCGCCGACACCACCGGCGACGCGCGGAGGATCGCGCTGGCCTTGTCGACGACCGCCTCTGTCTGCTGGATGGTCGTGCCGGGCGGCAGCTCGATCTTCACCTGGGCAAAATCGGTATCGACGCGCGGCTGGAAGGTGATCGGCAGCGTCACGAACGACACCACGGTCGCCGCCAGCGCTACCCCGCCCAGCGCCACCGTCTTCCAGCGATGGTCGAGCGACCAGCGCAGGATGCGCATGTAGAAGTGCACCCAGCGCCCCTCGCCATGCTCGGCCTGGCCGGCGCTCTTGAGGAAATAGGCGGCGAGCATCGGTGTGATCAGCCGTGCCACGGCAAGGCTGAGCAGCACCGCGACCACCACGGTCAGCCCGAAATTCTTGAAAAACTCGCCCGAAATCCCAGGCATGATGCCGACGGGGAAAAACACCGCGACAATCGCCATGGTGGTGGCCAGCACCGCCAGCCCGATCTCGTCGGCGGCATCGATCGAGGCCTGATAGGCGGTCTTGCCCATGCGCATATGGCGAACGATGTTCTCGATTTCGACGATCGCATCGTCGACCAGCACGCCTGCCACCAGCGAAAGCGCCAGCAGCGACAGCGAATTGAGAGAAAACCCGAGCATGTCCATGAACCAGAAGGCCGGGATCGCCGACAGCGGGATCGCCAGCGCCGAGATGATCGTCGCCCGCCAGTCCTTCAGAAACAGGAACACCACCAGCACGGCGAGGATTGCGCCCTCGACCATCGCCGCCACCGCCGAATTATACTGCTGCTTGGTGTAATCGACCGAGGTGAACAGCTGGCTGAACTTGATCTTGGGGTTTTCGGCGGCGATCTCGTCGAGCGCCTTGACCGCATTGTCATAGACGGTGACGTCGGACGAACCCTTGGCCTTCTCCAGCGCGATCGACACAACCTGCCGGCCGTTCATCTTCGAGAAGCTGCGCTGCTCGGCGTATAGGTCCTTCACCTCGGCGATGTCGGACAGACGCACCCGCCGCCCGCCGCGCACGGTGATCTGGGTCTCGCCCAGCGCCCGCGCATCGGCCGCATTGCCCAGCACCCGCACCGATTGCTCGGAACCGGCGATTTCCGTCCGCCCGCCAGCGGCATTGAGGTTGACCAGCCGCAACTGATCGTTGACCTCGGCCGCCGTCACCCCGAGCGCCTGCAGCCGGGCCGGATCGATGATCACCCGCATCTCGCGGCTGACTCCGCCGCCGCGCCGCACGGCCGCCATGCCGGGGATGCCGAGCAGTTTTTTGGCCACGGTGTCGTCGACAAACCAGCTCAGTTCCTCGAGCGTCATGTCGACCGCCTCGACCGAGAAATAGGCGATCGGCCCGCTGATCCCGTCGATCCGCTTGACCTGCGGCTGGAGGATGCCGGCCGGCAGGTCGGCGCGAATATTGGCGATGGCGTCGCGCACGTCGTTGACGCCGCGGTCGATCGGCGTGCCGATGGCGAACTGGACCACCGTCCGGCTGCTGCCCTCGCTCACATAGGAGCTGATCTCGTCGATGCCGTTGATGCCGCGTACGGCGGCCTCGACGCGCTGCGTCACCTGGGTCTCCAGCTCGGTCGGCGCTGCGCCGGGCTGGTTGACGATCACCTGGGCGATCGGGAAATTGACATCCGGATTGTCGTTGATGTCCATCGTCACGAAGCTGATGATGCCGGCCAGCGTCAGCATGAAGAACGCCACCAGCGGCGCCACCGGGTTGCGGATCGACCAGGAAGATATGTTGCGCACGCGCTAGCTCTTCGGCGCGAGCACGGGCTTGATCGTCTCTCCGGCGCGCAGGAAGGCCCCGGCCGACACCACCACCCGCTCCTGGCCGTCGAGGCCGCTGGCGATGCTGACGCCCTGGTCGTTGACCGAGCCGACGGTCACGCCGCGCCGCTGGACCTTGTTGTCCGGCCCCGCCACCAGCACGTAATTGCCCTTGTCGTCGACCTGGATCGCCGATTGCGGCAGCACCGGCCGCACGCCGGTGCCGGACTCGATCCGGGCGCGAGCAAAGGCGCCGACGCGCAGGCCCGGCGAATAGGGCAGGGCGATCCGCACCACGCCAAGACGGCTGACTGCGTCTATCACCGGGTCGATCAGCCAGATCGAGCCGACATAGCTCTCGCTGCTGCCCACCGGCGTCACCTCGGCGCGCATGCCGGGCTTCAGCGTCGTGATGTCCTGCTCCGCCACCTGGGCGCGCATCTCCAGGACGCCGCCCTCGGCCAGCCGGAACAGCGCCGCGCTGCCGGGGCCGACGACCTGCCCGGCCTCGACATTGCGTGCCAGTACCAGCCCGGCGGACGGCGCCCGCACATCGAGCTGGGCGATACGCGCATTGATCTCGCCGAGCTGCGCCCGCGCCACCGCCACCCGCGCCCGCATGCCGTCGCGCGTCGCCGTGCGGCGGTCGATGTCGGCGCGGGAAACAAAGCCGCGCTCTACCAGCGCCAGCGCGCGGTTGAGGTCAGCCTCGGCCAGTGTCAGGTCGGCCTCGGCGGCCCGGATATCGGCGGCGACGCGCGCCGCCTGCTGGGCCTGCACGCTGCGGTCAATCCGCGCCAGAATCTGGCCGCGTTGCACCTGCTGGCCGGCCTCGACCAGCACGGCAGTCACCCGGCCGCCTTCGCCCTGAACACCGATCGACTCGTCGCGCTTTGCCGCAATCGATCCCGGCGCGGTCACCAGCTGCGTCACTTCGCTGGTGCCCGGCACCATCACCGTCACCTGCGGCACCGCCACCGTCACCGCCTGGGGCGCCGCCGCCGGCCCGAACAGCCGCCAGCCGAGCAGCCCGAGCAGGACCACGCCAAGCGCAACCAGCGGCCAGCGAAACCGCTGCAGCCGCGCCGCCCACGAGCCTTCGAAGGCGGAATAGGGATAGACCACCGCCTCTTCCGGCTCCGGCAAGGCGCTACGCTTGTTCATGTTCGTCGTCCTTGGGGCCAATGATTGTCCTGTCTGATGGGTCACCGGCCTGCGCCGCCTATACCTTAGTCAAATTGAGCGGGCTACAGAAATTGCCCCTGAACCGCGCATGTCGGCCGCGCATTTGGCCGCATCCCGGACAGTCGTGCCCGAGAAAAAACCGCTTCGATGCGCACGATGACTATTGTACCGCTGCGATTTATCCCGCTTGAACAAGGAACGCGCCATGACCAGCCTGATCGGTGCCATCATCATCGGCTTCTTCGCCGGCCTGATCGCCGGGTGGCTGGCCCCGGGCCGTCGCCCGGCCGGCTGCCTCGTCACCATCGCCATCGGCATCGCCGGCGCCATCTTTGCCACCTATGGCGGCCGGGCGCTCGGCCTTTACGATGAGGGTGAGACCGCCGGCTTCATCGGCTCGGTGATCGGCGCCATCGGCGTGCTGGCGCTGTGGCGAGCGATGGGCAACAATAAATAAATCCGTTCAGATTCCGGAAAGCCCCGATCCGCCAACGCGGTAGCCAGACCATCCAGGAGCCCCCAATGCGCCGCATCCCCCTCACCGCTGCCCTCGTCCTCTTCGCCGCCGCCGCACCGGCCGCCGCCCAGCAGATGCCGTCGCATGCCTTTTTGAACATGCCGCGCCCGACCACGCTCAGCATCACCGCCGAGGGCCGGGTCATGCGCGCCCCCGATGTCGTCCAGCTCTCCGGCGGTGTCGTCACCACGGCGCCGACCGCCGCCGCCGCCATGGCCGAGAACAACAAGCTGATGACCGCCGTTGTCGCCGCCGTCCGCAAGAGCGGCATCGCCGACCGCGATATCCAGACCAGCAACCTCTCGCTGCAGCCGCAATATCGCTATGAGAACAACCAGCCGCCGGTGCTCACCGGCTATCAGGCAAGCAACACCGTCAATCTCAAAGTCCGCAAGATCGCCAGCGCCGGTGCGCTGATCGATGCGCTGGTCACGAACGGCGCCAACCAGATCCAGGGCCCCAATTTCAGCCTCGACAAGCCCGAGGCGGCACTTGACGAAGCCCGCACCGCGGCCGTCGCCACCGCCCGCGCCCGTGCCGAGCTTTACGCCAAGGCCGCCGGCATGCGCGTCAAGCGCATCGTCGAGATCGGCGAGTCCGGCTCGATGATGCCGCAGCCGCAGCGGATGATGCGGATGGCCGCCGACGAGGCCTCGGCCGCCCCGCCGGTCGAGGGCGGCGAGGTCGGCCTCGTCATCAACGTCAATGTCACGTTCGAGCTGGAGTAGGGCTGGGCGCCTCCGGCCCCGGCCTTCGCCGGGGCAGGCGGCCGGAGCCTCAGGCCACGAATCCCGAATTGCCCAACATGCATAAACTCGAAAGCAGGACCAAAGATACACCGCTTCAATTGAGTTCAAGGAGAATGGGGGATGATAGGGCGCATACTATTTGGGAAAATGTCGTCAACGATCGTCCTGCCGCTCATGCCAATATTTGTTCTTTCAGTCGTTGCAAACATATTTGGTCTCGTTGACGACAGTTCTTTTGCGGCTGCTGCTCGTTGGCTGGCTTTGGCGTATTTAGTTTCGATATTGCTACAGGCAATATACACGGATAAATAGAAATAATTAGAATTTAGTATGGCATTTAATGTGCCGTATTTTATGTCCGCACCTGCTTCTGCCCGGCAGGCTCTAAGTCGATTGTCGAGTGCGCACCTGCGAGTCACAATGCGAGGTTGGTGCTCGTCCGTCCGCACCTAAGCCTTCATCCACCCCCGCAGCTTTGCCTCCAGCACCGCCATCGGCAGCGCCCCGGTATCAAGGCACTGGCCGTGGAAGTCGCGCACATCGAAGCGCGGCCCCAGCGCAGCCGCCGTCTCGCCACGCAGCCGCCTGAAGGTCAGTTCGCCGATCTTGTAGGCGCAGGCCTGGCCCGGATAGGCGATGTAGCGGTCCACCTCCACCGCCACGTCGCGCGGCGCCATCGAGGTGTTGTCGAGCATATAGTCGAGCGCCTGCTGGCGGCCCCAGCGCTGCGCATGCAACCCGGTATCGACCACCAGCCGGACCGCCCGCAGCATCTCCATGTCGAGATGGCCGAACCACTGCCACGGGTCCTCGAACATCCCCAGCTCGCGGCCCAGCGATTCCGCATAGAGCCCCCAGCCCTCGGCATAGGCGGTGTTCGAGCCATAGCGCAGCAGGTCCGGCAGCGTCGCCGTCTCGCGCGCCAGCGTGATCTGGAAGTGATGGCCGGGGATGCCCTCGTGCAGAGTCAGCGTCTCCAGCGTCGGGATCGGCCGGGTCGGCCGCATCGCCATGTTGAAGAACAGCGTGCCGGGGCTGACCCCGTCGGCCGGGCCGGGCTTGTAATAGCCGGTGCCGCGCTGCTCGCCGAGTGCGGGCAGCGGCGCCACCCGGAACGGCGCCTTGGGGGCGCGGTGGAACAGCGCCGGTATCCGCTTCCAGATCCGCGTCTCGATGGCAGCGAACCGCTCGAGCAGCTCGGCATCGCTCTTGCAGTAGAAGGCCGGATTGGTCCGCACATGGTCGAACATCGCCTTGAGGTCCCCGGCAAAGCCAATCCGCCCGCGCACCGCCTCCATCTCGCCCCTGATCCGCGCCACCTCGGAAACGCCCAGCGCATGGATCGCCTCGGCATCGAGGTCGGTCGTCGTATGCTCGGCCAGCTCGGCCGCATAGAGCGCCGCCCCGTCCTTCATCGCCCAGCGCCCCGGCGCCTCACCGGCGCGCGGCCGGTAGCGGCCGCGCAGCATCTCGCCCCAGGCGGCATAGGCCGGCAGCACCTCGCCCTCGATCCGGGCGCGATAGGCCTTTGCCAGCCGGTCGCGGTCCCCGGCCAGCGCCGTCGGCATCCGCTTGATCGCGGCATAAAAGGGGCTGTCCTCCACCGGCAGCGCCAGCATCGCATCGATCTGTCCGAGCACGGCATCGACGATCAGCGCCGGCTGCACGCGGCCCGCCGCCAGCCCCTCGTCGAGCCGCCCCACCATCTGCCGCAGATGCCCGGCAAAACCGTCGAGCCGCACCAGCCCGGCCTCATAATCGGCCAGCGTCGCGAACGGCGCGCCGGCGCCGCTGACGAAGTCTGCGGTCTCGATATGCAGCCCGAAGCTCGGGTTGAGCGGCGCCTCGCGCCGCACCCGCAGCAGCCCGGCATCCAGCTCGGCCGCCTGCGTCCCCGTCTTCCACGCCAGCACATCATAGGCGATTCTGTCGACCGGTCCCAGCGCGTCGCGCGGCAGCGCCGCCAGCGCCCGGGCCTGGCCGCGCTTCGCCGTCTCGAAGGCGCTCGCCCAGCCGTCCGACAGCGGGTCGACGAACACCGCCTTGCGCACGCCCACTTCGCCGAGCGGATCGAGCGCCGCGTCGGCGGCTGTCGCCGCATCGATCAGCGCCCGCAGTCGCGCCGCCGGATCATCGGCGGCCAGCACCGGCCCGGCGCCGGCCAGCGCCGCCCCCGCGCCGATTAGCCCGATAACGCCTCTGCGATCGATCATCCACCGTCTCCCTTGATACAATGATGCATGAACGCTCAGCGCAAGCAATGAACTCCGCATATCCTTGCGTCACACGCAACGAATTCGTGCCCCATGCCGCATTGCGCCCCTTTCTTGTGGCCAGCATTGTCAGGCTAATCAAAAGGGGTTCGGATCATGTCAAAGCTTCTCGCGGCGCTTCTCGCCACCTGCATCGCAACCGGCGCCGCCGCGCAGGATGCCCGGCTGACCGCCATCACCGACGCCAACGTCGTCGATATCGACACCGGCAAGACCATCGCCAATGCTGTCGTGCTGATCGAGAATGACAAGATCACCCGCATCGGCACCGCCGCCGAGGTGTCGGTTCCGGCCGGCGCCCGCCGCCTGTCGATGCCCGGCAAATGGCTGGTGCCCGGCCTGATGAACATGCATGTTCATCTCGGTCTTGTTCTCCCCGGCGCCCAGGGCGCCGAACTGGCCAATGAGACCGACGCCGAGCAGACGCTGCGCATGGCCGCCAACGCCCGGGACACACTGCGCGCCGGCGTCACCACCGTGCGCTTCACCCACACCGACAATGGCAATGACTTCGCCCTCGATCGCGCCATCAAGGCCGGCTATGTTCAGGGTCCGCGCATCGAGACGGCGGGCGAGCTGATCGTCCCCACCGCCGGCCATGGTTTCCGCGAGGTCGATGGCCCCTATGGCTTCGCCAACGCCGTCCGCACCCAGTTCAAGCGCGGCGCCACCTGGATCAAGATCGCCATTTCCGGCGGCATTTCGGACACGCACGGGGCCATCGGTGCGGCGCCGATGACCGACGAGGAAATGAAGGTCCTCGTCGAGGTCGCCCACCGCAATAATATGAAGGTCACCGCCCATAACGGCTCGGTCCAGGCTGCCGAACAGGCGCTGCGCTATGGTATCGATTGCTTCGAGCATGGCTATTACCTCGATGACGCCACGCTGAAGCAGATGAAGGCGAAGGGTGTCTGGCTGGTGCCCACCATTGTCGTCAGCCAGCCCGGCGCCTATGAATTCTACAAGAAAATCGGCTCGCCGCCCTGGTATCTGAAGCGCGTCGAGATGGTCGGCAAGCAGCATTGGGCGATGCTCCAGACCGCGATCAAGCAGGGCGTCAACATCGCGCTGGGCACCGACCAGATGCCCTTCGAGCCGAACGACGGCACCACCTCCACCGTGGCCGAAGCCGAGCTCTATGCCAAGGCCGGCATGACCCCGGTGCAGGCGCTCCAGGCCGCCACCATCCAGCCGGCGCGGATGCTCGGCCTCGACAAGGAAGTCGGCCGTCTGGCGCCTGGCTATTACGCCGACATCATCGCCGTCGATGCCGATCCCACCGCCAACATCAGCGCGCTGCGCACGATCCACTTCGTCATGAAGGGCGGCAGCGTCATTCGTGACGACAATAATCCGGCTGCCATCGATCGTTGAGGTTGCGTTGCGTCAGGCGCAACGAACCGACAGTTACAATGCGGTTGAAACAACACTGTAACTAAAAGACACTCTCTTCAACGAGCGAGCGGTTCAACCGCCCGGAACGCCAACCACTCATCACAGGGGATACCGCATGCGCTGGTTCAAACCGATCTCAATCGCTCTCGGCCTCGCGCTTGCGGCGCCGGCGATGGCAGCCTCGTCGTCCGATGACGCCCTGTCGAAATTCTTCACCTGGTGGAACGAGGCCTACAAGGTCCCCGGTTCCTACACCGCCGACAATTTCCGCAAGCACCTCACCAACGATGCCACGCTGATCCTCGAAGGCAAGACCGTCATCAACGGCGCCGACCAATGGGCAACCCATTTCCAGAAGATCCAGCAGGGCGGCGGCGATGTCGAGCTGGTGGTGCCGTTCAAGGCGGTCTTCCAGAAGGACGACATGATCTACAATTATCATGTCATCCGCTCGCGCCGTGACGGCAAGACCGAATGCGCGCTGGCCGCAGGCCACGCCATCGTCCGCGGCGGCAAGATCGCTTCGATCGTCCTCGTCCGCGCCGACCTCGACAAGGCCAAGGGCCAGACCGACCCGGAATGCTATCCGGACTGAT
>NZ_JBIMKZ010000012.1:47137-49666 GCF_051860865.1 Polymorphobacter sp.
CCAAAAAAATAATAAAAATAAATCAACATTCAATCGGGAAAACAGGGGTTTTTCACATGATCCACATCACCAAGTCCATGCTTTGCCTCGGCGTCGCCGCCGCGGCCCTGTCCGCCGCCACCGTCCAGGCCCAGGAAGTCGCCCAGGCCGAGGTCAACACCGGCGGTCTCGACGAGATCATCGTCACCGCCCAGCGCCGTTCTGAATCGATTCAGGACGTGCCGATCGCCATCACCGCCATCTCGGCGGAAACGCTGCGCAGCGGCCAGGTCCGCGGCATCGGCGAGGTCATCGCGCTGACCCCGAACATCAGCTTCCAGTCGAACGGCTCGCGTGACCGCAAGGATCTCGCCATCCGCGGTATCTCCAACCAGCTCAACCCGACGTCGGACGTCCGCCAGACCTCGACGCCCTTCTACATCGACGAATTCAACGTCGTCGCCGGCACCACCAACCCGCAGATCGTCGATCTCGAGCGCGTCGAAGTGCTGCGCGGCCCGCAGGGCACCTATTTCGGCCGCAACTCGATCGGCGGCGCCATCAACGTCATCACCAAGAAGCCGGTCGACCGCTTCGAGGGCGAAGTCGAGCTCGGCTATTCGAGCTTCGACACCAAGCGCGCCATGGGCGTCCTCAACGTGCCGATCGTCCCCGGCCTGCTCGCGATCCGCGCGTCTGGCCAGTATGAAAAGACCGACGGGAACATCAAGAACATCAACCCGATCGGCGGCGGCAACGACGGCGAATTCTGGACCGGCCGCGTCCAGGCCCGCCTCACCCCCAACGACCGCCTGACCTGGGACTTCACCTACAGCTATTCCGACGAGCGCCTGGGCATGCGCGACGGTGTCCCCACCGGCTATGTCACCAACACCTGGAACTCGGTTTATTATCTGTCGCGCGGCCTGCCCAGCACCAACCCGCTCAATCCCGATATCGGCATCAAGTCCACCGATCGGGATGGCGTTGGTTTCTTCCCGGACAACAACAATCGCGTCAATTTCAACCGCGCGCAGCAGGTCGGCAGCACCTATCAGTTCGCCAGCACCCGCTTCGAATGGGATTTCGATGACGTCACCATGACCGGCGTTCTCGGTCACCTGAAGTCCGATGTCGTCAACTTCGGTGACGTCGATGGTGGCAGCAAGGACTTCTTCTACGAAGACTTCACGCTGACCCGCAAGTCGACCAGCGGTGAAATCCGCCTCGCCTCCAATGGCACGCGCTTCTTCAACTGGAACCTCGGCTTCTTCATGGGCCGCGACACCGGCATCACCAACCAGTCGACGTTCCACGGTAACGAGAGCCCGCTCTGCCCCGGCACGACGCCCGGTCGCACCTGCCCCGGCCTCGAAGCCACCGGCCTCGATTCAGACAGCTCCACCAAATATCTGGCGATGTTTGGCGAAACCAGTTTCAACCTGTCCGACCAGTTTCAGGTCATCCTGGGCCTGCGCTATTCGTTCGAGAAGACCTTCAACGTCTCGCAGACCCGCTCGAACCGCAATGTCACCGGCACCAACAACCGCAACGCGCCGTTCGAGGACGTGAGCCCGAAGGTCACCATCCGCTACAAGCCGAGCGATGACCTGATGTTCTACGCAACGGCGGCGCGCGGCTTCAAGGCCGGCGGCACCCAGACTAGCGGCAGCGCCCTGCTGTCCAACGACTTCCAGCCGGAAACCATCTGGAACTACGAAGTCGGCACCAAGTTCAGCATGTTCGACAACCGGCTGCGCTTCGATGTCTCCGCCTTCTACATGGACTGGAAGGACGTCCAGCAGACCATTCGCTTCCAGTTCGTCAACCCCGCCGACAACGCCATTCTCTCGGTCTCTGGTGTCGCCAATGCCGGTGCCGCCGAAAGCTATGGTGTCGAAGCCTCCTTCGATGCCTCGGTCAGCGACAATCTCACGCTGAGCGGCTTTGTCGGCTTCAACGAGAACAAATGGAAGGATTTCCGCAATGCCCTGGTCGAAGGCGTCATCCTCGACGTCACAGGGCAGCGGCTGGTCAATGCCCCGCGCTGGACCGCTGGCGCCCAGGGCCAGTTCACCCAGCCGATCAACGACACCGCCGGTGTCTTCGCCCGCGCCGAGTACCAGTTCCGCGGCGAAACCCTGGCCACGCCGTTTGCCTATCGCTATCCGACCTATCCGTTCATCGCGCCGTCCTACCACAATGTGAACCTGCGCGCCGGTGTCGACGTCGGCCAGTTCCGGGCGACGGTGTTCGTGGAAAACCTGTTCAATGCGCGTTACTTCAACAATGCGTATGAAAAGGCTTTCTACAGCGGCGTCCAGGTCGAGCCATCGCTGCAGCGGATCGGTGGATCGATCGGCTATAAATTCTGATACAAGGGGGGCGTGACCGGCGATGGCTGACCACGCCCCCCATCCCGAAAGGCTGACCCCATGCTGACCCGGCGTCATCTCCTCGGCGCCGGCGCAGCGCTTTCGTTCCTGCCCGCCGGCACCGCCTTTGCCGCCACTCCGGCTGACACCGAGCTGGCCCGGCTGCTCCAACATT
>NZ_JBIMKZ010000013.1:0-39436 GCF_051860865.1 Polymorphobacter sp.
TCAGCGGCGTCACCGGCAGCCGCCGCACACCGGACGGCAGCCGCACCTCGATCACCGGCGCCACCGGATAGCGCGCGCCGGTGCGCGGCGATCGCCAGCGACGGCCGGGCAGGAAGCGGACATCGCCGGGCGCGAGGACGGTCAGCCGCCCGCCGGCGTCGCGGTACGAGCCGCCCGCCCAGAGCGCGCTCCCATCCTTGTGGCGCATCCGGAATAATGTCAGTGCGCCGCCGTCGTCCATGTTGAGCCCCAGCCAGTCCCAGCCGCTGGCCTTCTCGTTCATCAGCGTCGACGACCATTCGCGGTCCAGCCAGCCGGTGCCGGTCACCGGTTCGGCCCGCCCGTCGCGCACCAAAGTGCCGCTGACCCGCAGCTGCGGCAACGTATAATAATGGCTGGCTTCGGCCGGATCTGGGCCTTTCCGGCTATACCCGGCCTCGCCTTGCAATAGCGGCGGCTGGCTCGCAGCGAAATCGAGGTCGAGCGCAAAGTCCTCGCCGGACACCCGTCCGCGGATGCGCCCGTCACCCCCGCGCCGCAGAGACCAGTCATCAAGGACGATGTCCATGTCACGGACACTCGCCTCGGCCAGCCCGAAACCGGCCCGCGCCAGCCGCTGCGCATGCCGCAGCCGACCATGCTTCGGATCGGAAATCGCCGCATGGGCGAACAATATCTGGTGCGGCGTGAAGCGGCTGGGATTGGCGGCGTCGGCGCCGGTGCGCGTCCGGAAGAAGGTGATCTGGAAACCAAGACGCTCCCCTTTCACCGTCTTCAGCCAGCCGGTCGCATACCACCATTCGGTGCGGAAATCCGGATGCGCGCCATGATCGCGCGGAAACACAAGTGCCACGCCCGGCCGCACCGCGTGATACTCGGCCGCCCCCGCCGGCACGGCGAGCAGCAGCAACAGCAGCAGCCACCACCTCACCAGTCGGCCCGCACGGCCATCACCGCCGAAGCGGATAGCGCCCGCCGCCCGGCCAGCACCGCCGTGCCCGCCGCCGCCACGATGATCGCCGCCGCCAGCCCGGCGAACAGCCCCCAGGGCAGCGCCGTATCCATCGTCCAGTGGAAACTCTGCGGGTTGATGACATGGATCAGCACCTGCGCCATCAGCAGCCCCAGCCCGATCCCGGCGACCACCCCCAGCCCGCCCAATGCCGCCCCCTCGCTGGCAAGCATGGCGATGATCTGACCGCGCCGCACGCCGATATGGCGCAGCATCCCGAACTCGCGGACCCGCGCCAGCGTCTGCGCCGAAAAGGCCGTCGCCACGCCGATCAACCCGATCAATATGGCAATCACCTCCAGCGCATAGGTCACCGCAAAGCTGCGGTCGAAGATCGCCATTGCCTGGGCCCGCATGACGCGCGGCTCCGCGAGCATGGTCTGCGCGGCGATCGCCGGCGGCAGTGCCGCCCGCACCGCCGCCATCACCGGCGCCGCCGCCTGCCCCGGCCGCAGCATGAACGCCGCCTCGGACTTGCTGGTGTCGCCGGTCAACGCCTCGAAATCGGCACTGTCGATCGCCACCGCGCCGAACTGCCGGGCATAGTCCCGCCAGACACCGGCCACAAAGAACGGTCGCCTAACCCCGCCCAGCGGCAGTTCCAGTGTATCCCCCGGAGCCAGCCCCCCGATCCACGCCATGGGCTCGGACACCCAGGCCGGCGTTGCCCCCTCGGGCACGGCATGCGACCGGCCGATCAGCGGCAGGCTGCCGGCGGGATCGGCCCGGATCGGCTGGCCGGACAGCACCACCGGCGGCCGGTCGGCGGCCACCCGGAGCGGCATCTGGCGAACGAAGCGCACCGACTCGACGCCGGGAATCGCTGCCAGCCGCGCCTGCACCACCCGGTCCAGCCCGCCGGCTTCGGCACCCTCGACATGAAGATAAACATCGGCCGGCAGCAGCTGCACCAGCCACTCGTCCACCGACCCCCGGAAACTCTCGACCATCACCGCCATCGCCACCATCAGGCTGGTGCTGGCGACGATGCCGGACAGCGCCACCGCCGCCGCCGAGGGCGCCCCCCACAGCCTCTTGATCGCCAGATCGACCGGCACCGGCCATTGTTGCCCCACCAGCGGCGTCAGCAGCAGTCGCGCCAGCCAAGGCATGATCGCCACCCCGCCCGCCAGCAGCAACGCCATTGCGCCGTAGCCGAGCAGCGGCAGTCCGAACAGCGGCGGCGCCAGCGCGGCCAGCGCGCCCGCCCCCAGTAGTGCCAGCCCCGGCCACGCCGGCCAGCGGCGGCGTGGATCGCCGGACTCGCCGCCGGCCTTCAGCGCCACCGCCGGCTGGGCGCGAGCCGCTGCCTCGGCCGGCACCAGGCTGGCAATCACCGCCACGGCAACGCCGAGCCCCGCATAGACCAGCGCCGCCGCCGGGGACGGCACCAGCGCCGCCCGCCCGGCCTGAAAATAGCCGCCGCCGAGATCGCCCCCCAGCAGCCGCAGCACCAGCACTGCCAGCCCATGGCCCATTACCAGCCCGATCACGCTGCCGATGCCACCAAGCAGCAGCCCCTCGATCAGCAGCAGCCGACGCAGACCGCCGCGCCGCTGACCGAGCACCCGCAACAGCGCGAATTGCGACGTCCGGCGGGCCACCGACAGCGACTGCGCCGAAAACACCAAGAAACCCCCGGTCAGCAGGGCCACCATCGCCAGCATACCAAGATTGACCCGATAGGCGCGGGACAGGCTGGCGCTGCGGCTGGCCTCATCCTCGGCGCTGACCAGATGCGCATCGGCCGGCAGCGCCGCCGCGAGCCGCCGCGCCATCGCCGTCGGGTCGGTGCCGTCGGCCAGCGTCAGGTCGAAGCGATGCAGCCGCCCGAGCTGGCCGAACCGCCACTGCGCGTCGGCAATGTCGATGACGGCCAGCGCCTGGTCTTCGCCCGCCCCGGCCAGCACCCCGGCGATGCGGAAGCCATGCGACCGCCCGGCCGCTGCCAGCACAAGCCGATCGCCCGGCCGGCGCCCGCTGGCCGCCAGCGCGGCGCGGGACAGGAAGATAGCGTCCGCATCGAGCCGCGGCCCCTCCCCCGGCTGGCCGAGCGACACCCCGACCAACGCCGGCGTCACCCGTGCGGCGCGCAGCACATCGATGCCGAGCAGCGTGACTCGCGGCCCCGGGCCATTCCCCTCCCCGACCATCCGCGCCGTCAGCTCAACCACTGGGCTCACCGCCGCGACGCCCGCCATCCGCGCCAGCACTGGATACAGCGCCTCATCGACCCCGGCCGGGCTCGTCGCATGCACCTGCAGGTCGGCGCTGCCGCTCACTGTGCTGATCGCGCGGGCAAAGCTGTCCAGCGCGGCGCGGTTGACCAGATGCACGGCAAAACCCAGCGCCACGCCCACGGCAATCGCCAGCGCCGCCGCCACCAGCCGCGCCGGATGCGCCCGCCACTCGCCGCCGATCAGCCAGCCGGTCGCCGCGCCCGGCCGCGCCAGCGCCTCAGCCAAGGGGCTTTTCCAACAGGCCGGTGGCGGACAGGCGCAGCACCCGGTCGGCCGCCGCCGCGGCACGGTCGGAATGGGTGACCATCACCAACGCCGCGTCATGCCGCCGAGCCGCCTCCACCAGCAGCGCCAGGATCATGTCGGCAGTCTCGGGGTCGAGATTGCCGGTCGGCTCGTCGGCCAGCAGCAGCGCCGGGCGATGCACAAGTGCCCGGGCAATGGCCACTCGCTGCAGCTCGCCACCGGACAGCGCCGCGGGATAGTCGCCGCCTCGCCCCGGCAGCCCGATATCGCCCACCAGCCCCTCGGCCCGCGCCAGCGCCTCGCGCGCCGCCACTCCGGCGAGCAGCAAAGGCAGCGCCACATTCTGTGCCAGCGTCAGGTGCGGCAGGATATGAAAGGCCTGGAAGACAAAGCCGATCCGGTCACGGCGCAGGTCGGTGCGCGCATCGTCCGACAGGTCGGAAAGCGTCCGGCCAGCGATATCCACCCGCCCACAGTCAGGCGTATCGAGCCCGGCAAGAAGGTTGAGCAACGTCGACTTGCCGACACCCGATTCGCCCATCACCGCCACGATCTCGCCCGCCGCCACTGCCAGGTCCAGCCCGTCGAACAGCAGCCGCCCGCCCGGCACCGCCTTGGCAAGCCCTTGGGCCGCCAGCACCACCGGCGATGCTGCGGCGGTTGCCGGCAAGGGTTTGACCATCGTCATCGCCCGCTGCATAACCCAAGCCGCGCCGATCGGGCACCGCTCCAGCGCCGCAGGCCGGCAGGGTGTGGCACCATGCCCCTATCCAGCGTTGCGCCAGACGCACCACCTTTGGCTATTATGCACCTTACCCCGCCCGCCCGCGCCGACTAGCTTCCGCACTTCCCGATTTGGGCAGGGGTGCGGGCAATGGCTGGAAACGGGCATCTGGGTAAAGAATTCGCCGCGAGCCGTCGCGGCTTCCTTCGGCTCGGCGGCGCTGCTGTCGGCAGCCTCGCCGCCACGCGGGCGCACGCCGCCGGCACCGCGGACGTCGATCTCATCGTCTACAATGCCAAGGTCTATACAGTCGACGATGCCATGCCGAAGGCCCAGGCCTTCGCCGTCAAGGGCGACAAGTTCATTGCGGTGGGCAGCAACGAGACCATCCGCGCGCTCGCCGGCCCGGCAACAAAGACCATGGACGCCAAGGGCATGACCATCGTGCCGGGCTTCATCGACACCCATATCCACGCCAGCGGCACATCGCTGCTCTATGACGTGATCGCCGGCGACCCCTATGGCACCGAATTCTCGCAGATCGACGATATCGTCGCCAAGCTGAAGGCCCGCGCCGCCCAGACCCCGCCCGATCACTGGGTCATCGGCCACTTCTACGACGACATCAAATCCAAGGACGGCCGCCCGCTCAACGCTCGCGATCTCGACAAGGTCTCCACCACCCATCCGGTGATGGTCCGCCACCGCGGCGGCCACACCAGTTTCTACAACAATAAGGCGCTCCAGATGGCCGGCCTCACCAAGGACGTGAAGGACGTCCAGGGCGGCACCTATGATCGCTTCCCGGACGGCGAGCTCAACGGCCGGCTGACCGACAATGCCCGGGACTCGTTCAAGGACGTCGGCAAGTTCGTCACCTACAGCCCCGAAGAGACGGCCAAGCGCGAGCGGGAGGGCGCCGCGTTCATCTCCGCCAAGTTCGCTGAATTCGGCCTCACCGGTGTCTGCCACCAGGGCGGTAACTTGCGCGCCATCACCGAGATCCGCACCGAGGGCAGACTCAAGCACCGGGTCAATTACGAGGTCTATGAAGATGTGATGGACCCGTTCATCGCCGCCGGCGTCACCACCGGGGTTGGCGACGAATGGATCCGCATGGGCGGCACCGCCGAACGCTCGACCGACGGCTCGCTGTCCGAGCGCACCATGGCGATGAGCGTCAATTTCCCGGGCACGACTTACAAGGGCAACCTCAAGATGACCCAGGACGAGGTCAGCGGCTGGACCGAGAAGGTCCATCGCGCCGGCATCCGGGTCAACATTCACGCCAATGGCGATGTCACCATCGACCAGGCGCTGAAAGCCTTCGAGCATGCCGATGCCGTCGCCCCGGACAAGCGGCTGCGCTTCAAGATCACGCATTGCAGCATGGTCGACGCCGGGCTGATCAAGCGGCTGAAGGCGCTCAACGTCACGCCCTCGCTGTTCAACACCTATCTCTACTTCAATGCGGACAAGTTCGGCTTCTACGGCGAGAAGCTGATGGCCAATATGATGGCCTATCGCTCCCTGCTCGATGCCGGCATCCCGGTGTCGGTCGGCTCGGATTTCGGTGCCGGCGTGTTTCCGCCGCTGATGGGGATCCAGGGCTGCGTTACCCGGAAGGGCTGGGACGGCAAGGTTTGGGGCGCCAACCAGCGGATCACCGTTGCCGAGGCGCTGAAGTGCCACACGCTCAACGGCGCCTACAATACGATGGAAGAGGACATCAAAGGCTCGATCACGCCCGGCAAGCTCGCCGATTTCGTTGTCCTCGCCGATGATCCGCACACGGTGGATCCGGACACCATCAAGGATATCAAGATTGTTCAGACCGTGGTCGGCGGCACCACCGTCCACCAGGCTTGAACTGACGAGGTAACGCTCGGGGGGGCGTTACGGGGCCCGGCGTATCCATCACGCCGGGCCCCATCTCATTCCGGCGGCAGCGGCGTCAGGCTGAGGTCCACCTTCAGCCCGGTCTGGCGGATGATGGTGAGGTAGTCATTGTTGCCCCAGCGCTCGACGACCTTGCCATCCTTGAACCGGTATATGTCCATCGCCGATGTACTGTAGCGGCGGCGGACGTTGTCGGCACCGGTACGCATGCCCTTGGTAGTGACTTGCGCTACCACAAGGTCACCATTGCACACGATAAGGTTGTTGATAACCTGGCGCTCGGGATCGTTCTTCTTTGACGCATTCCACATTGCCGTCATGTACGCCACCGGCACCGTATCGGCGCCGGAACCACCCTCGTCACTATTGTGGCTGATAAATTCCGGCGCGTAGAATTCGCCCGCCCGTTCCGCTTCCCGCTCATTGAACAGCACGCGCGACATTTCGATATAAGTTGCCAGATTGGCCTCCTGCCCGGTGCACTGTGTCTCCGGCGCCGGATGCCCGGCGGCGAGCAGCAGAGAGAGGCCGATGGTCAGCATGGTCATGGGGTGGTTCCTGCCTGTCTGTCGGGTTGCCAGTTGCGCATGTCGGCGGGATCGCCTGTGCCGGTGTAGCGCGCCTGCACCGGCCAGGGGAAAAGCGGCCGCGTAAATGTCCGCTGTGCGACATCCGGCGGCATCCGGCGGATCATCGACGGGCTGTCATGGCTACCGGCGAGATGCGTTGCCACCAGCCGGGCCGGCGCCTCGCCCTTCTCCACCCAGGCTTCGAGCGCGCTGATCCAGTCGACGGCAAACGCCCCGTCGCCCGAATAACAATGGTTCATCCCCGGCACCATGAACAGCCGGGCAAAGTCGTCGGTCGTCGCCGGGCCGCCCATCGCCCGCGTTACGGCACCGTGATAATCGACGCTGTTCAGCGGTGCCACGGCGGGGTCATTCCAGCCATGGTAGATGATCAGCTTCCCGCCGCGCGCCTTGAAGTCGCGCAGATCGGGGTTATTGGCGGCATAAAACACGTCCTTTTCGGCCAGTTTTGGTGCATCCTGGTCGAAATCGAAGTCGGAATAGTTCCAGTCCGGGCCCCAATCGGTCATGATATAGCGCGTGGTATCGACGCCTGACCGCCACGCCCGCGCACGCCCGCCCGGAGGCGTCACATAGCCGAGCCAATTCTCCTCCGATCCCGGCATGAAGCCGCCGCCATTGTAGAGCGGCCTGCCCTTGCTGTCGTGCGGCCCGGCATAGACCTTTGCCACCGCCTCCGCCTGGGCGCGGGTCAGGCAATCGCGCGCCTGGCCCGGCTTGCAGATCAGCGTCAGCGGATCGAAGGCGCCGCGCGGATCGGCGATCAGCCTGTCGCGGGCACCATCCCGCCCATCGGCGGCGGCCAGCGCGGCGCGCTTGACCAGCGCCAGCGCCGCGGCGTCGAACAGTGGCTTGCCATCGACCGGGGACAGCGCCTGCAAATTCCACAGGAAGGACATCGAGGTGCCGCCTTCGCTGATCACCGGGGCGCCGGCGATGATGCCGTCGAAATCGTCCGGAAACCGCTGGGCCGAGACCAGCGCCTGGCGCCCGCCGGTCGAGCACCCCATGAAATAGGCATGGGCCGGCGCGGCGGCGTAGAAGGCGCGCGTAATCGCCTTGCCCACCACCGTCGTGCGATGGGTGGCGCGGAAGCCGAAGTCGATCCGCGCCTCATTGTTGTGCCAGGCCCACAGCCCTTCGGACGCGGTCGACCGGTGCCCCATGTCCGAGACGATGCAGGCATAGCCCCGCGATACCGGCTCGTCGCACTCCTTGACCCAGGGCGAAGCTGCGGCAAAGCCGCAGGAGCCGGTGCAGCCGGCGTGGAAGAACTTGCCGTTCCACCCTTTTAGCGGCAGCCGCAGCTCAAAGCCGGTGTTGGGCGCGACGAACCCTTCGACCCGGCACAGCGCCGGCAGCCCTTCCGCCGCCGCCAGCACTGCGCTCGCCATCAGATGCGCCGGCGCCTCTGTGCCGGACGAGAAATCCTGTGCCGCCAGCGCCGCGCAGGCCGCTTCGGGCGGTTGTTCAGCCATTACTGGGGTGGCGACCAGCATCATCGCCATCAGCAGCCATCGCATGATCATGTCCATTCTCCCCACCAGCATGGTGGCAGACCAGCCGTGCCGATGGCACAAATTGTCATTGCCGGCCCGGCAACGCTCCTCCGGAGAATTGCGTCACCAGCCAATCCTTCAACCGTCGTGCGTCGGCGCTAGGGACCGATCCGGCCCGCCAGGTGAGGTACCAGCCATAATCATGCCGGACCGACACCGCGAACGGCTGCACCAGCCGCCCGGCAGCCATGTCCACCGCCGCGAACCGCTCGCCGACCAGCGCCACCCCCTGCCCCGCCACCGCGCCCTCGACGAGCATCGCCGAATCGGAAAACAGTGGCCCATGATCGGGCTCCGCCATCTCCACCCCGGCAGCCTCCAGCCAACGGCCCCACATCATCCAGCCATGGCGTAGCAGCCGCGCCCGAGGGAGGTCGGCCGGCGTCTCAAGGCCCAGCGCCGTCCGATAGCCAGGGGCGCAGACGGCAATGCAGCGCTCTTCGCCCAGCGGCTGTGCCTCCAGTCCCGGCCAACTGCCGGTGCCGAAGCGGATCGCCAGCTGCACGGTCGGCGACAGGGCGTCGCCGGGGTCGGTGGTCGAAACCAGATGAAGGTCGATGTCCGGCGCCTGCGCGATGAAGTCGCCGAGCCGCGGGATCAGCCATTTGGTCGCCAGCGCCGGATGCACGGCCACCCGCACCGCCGGCCCGCCCTGTCCGCGCGGCGGAAACGCCTGCGCCAGGATCGCCAGCGCTTCGCGCACCGGCCCAAGCAGCGTCAGCGCTTCAGCGCTCGGCACCATCACCCGCCCGGCGCGGCGAAACAGCGTCGCGCCATAATGGGCCTCAAGGTCGCGAATGCGGTGGCTGATCGCGCCATGCGTGACGCCCAGCTCCTGCGCCGCGGCCGAATAGCTGCCGTGGCGCGCCGCTGCATCGAGCGCCCGCAGCGCCGTCATCGACGGCAGCCCGGTCACCGCTCCAGGAACGGCTGCAATGCCGCCACCCAGCCCTCCGGGTTCTCCAGCACGCTGCCGGTGCCGCCGGGCAGTTCGGCCCGGGCGAACTCCGGGCGCACAGCGGCGATGCGGTCGGCATGGCCGCAGATCGGATCAGTCCGGCTGGCGATGAGCAGCACCGGCGCGGCGATGGCGGCAATGTCCGGCCCGGCATCATGGCTGAAGGCGGCCCTGTGCCCGGTATCGCGCCCGGCCTCGCACCAGGCCATCACCGCCAGCTGGATCGAGGCGTCGGTCATTTCCTTGTCGGCGACGCGCCGCATCAGTGCCCAGCGCTCGGTCAGGTGCGAGCCATCGGGCCTGATCTCCAGCGTCCCGCCATGGCCACGCAGCCGCGTCTCGCGCTCGTCGGGCGTGTAGAAAGGACAATTGTCGAGCACCACGCGCGAAACCAGCGCCGGATAGCGCGCCGCCAGAGACGCAGCGATCAGCGCACCGGTATGGTGGCCGACAACCGTCACCGACCCCAGCCCCATCGCCGCAATCACCGCGACCAGATTGTCGGCATGATCAGCAATAGTGACCCCCTCGGGCGCCGGGTCCGACATCCCGTAGCCGGGCGAATCCGGCGCGCGCACGGCCATCCCCAGCGCCGCCAGCCGTGGCAGCACCGCATGATATTGCATCGACGACCAAGGGCTCTGGTGGACCATCAGCAGAGGCGCGCCCTCGCCGGCGGCGCGGTAATGCACCTGCCCCCACAGCCCGTCGACATAGCCTCGCCAGCCCAGCGCCTCAGCCATATAATTGCCCCTGCCTGCCTTCGATCCTGTGACGAATACTCACGTGATCCAGATAACGCTTATCTCGATTCGGCTCAATCTGTGAGCTACATTGACTGACAATGGAGAAGGATTGAATTGCCTTCGCCGCCACCGGGCCTAGAATTGCCGGCCATGCCAAACCACTCGAAACCCCAGCTGGGCGCCATCCGCGCCGTCACCTTCTCCGTACCGGACATCGAGGCCGCCACCGAGGCCTATGTCTCGGCGCTCGGCTACCGTGTTCTGGCCGACACCGTCATCGATACAGCCACAGCCACACGCTGGCGTGCCCCAGCGCTGGCCGGGCGCGCCATGCGCACGCTCGGGCCGACCAGCGGCGAGCCGGTGGTGCTGCGCTTCGTTGCCGCGCCGGGCACGGCGCCGGTGCCGGCGCTGACCAGCCATGGCTGGAACGCCACCGAGATCGTCGTTCAGGATGTCGATGCACTGGCCGCCCGCCTAACCGCGCACCCGGCCTTCACCATCATCGGCCCGCCGATGGGGCTGACCCGTTTCCCGATGATCCGCGCCATGCAGGCGATCGGGCCATTCGACGAATGCCTGTACTTCACCGAAGTCGGACCCGGCAGCGGGCTCGATCTGGCGCCGGCGCTATCGCCCGTCGGCCGGGTGTTCATCGTCGTCGCCGGCGGCGGTGACCTCGCGGCGATGTTCGCCGCCTATGCCGACTTCGGCAATGTCATCGATCCACCGGTGGCGACGCCGGTGCGGGTGATCTCGGCCGCTAACGGCCTGCCGGCCGACACGCTGCACCCGCACGGGCTGATCAAGTTGCGCGAGGGCACGATGATCGAGCTGGACGGCTATCCCGAATGCACCGGTCCGCGCCCGGCAGTCCCGGGCGAGCTGCCGCCCGGGATGGCGATGGTCAGCTTCGCCTGCCCGGTGGCGCCCGGCGGCGAGCGGCTGCTGGTCGGCGCGGCTGGCGAGCGCATCGAACTTCTGGAGGGCGAAGAATGACCACGATCGAGCAACAGGCTGCGCTGGACTTCGTGCTGACGATGCGACGCCGCTGGGCCGACACATTGTTCCCGGTGCTGTCGGCCCAGGCCGAGGAGAACCTGCACGTCCCCGATGACCAGTTTGCGGAAGCGCTGCACGCAACCCCTGCCTGGCCGTGGTTTGCCTGGATGGAACGCGGCAGCCAGAAGATGCTTTGGCGTGCGGTCGGCGACGCGGTCGCGGAAGAAGGGCGCCCGTCCGATACTGGCGGCCTGCCCGACTGGTACACCGACTGGGACATCCATCTCCAGCCAGGCGGCATCTGGTCGAGCGCCAAGGCGGCGCGCGTCTATGAACTCGGCGCCCGCCTCGTCATGCTCGGCGAGAATGACGACTACCGCTTCCACCGGCTGTTCGCCGACACCGCCGTGCCGAAACGCGCCTACCGCCGCATCGTTGATCTCGGATGCGGCTTCGGCAAATCGGCCTGGCCTTTGAAGCAAGCTTTTCCAGAGGCCGAGGTGATCGGCATCGATCTGGCCCGCCCCTGCCTCGATCTCGCCCGCCAGCGCTGCGCCGAGCGCCAGCTCGACGTGACCTTCATCGCTGCCGACGCCTGCGCCACCGGGCTGGCCGACGGCTGCGCCGATCTCGTCACCTCGACCATGCTGATCCATGAAATGCCCGGCGACGCGCTGGCGGCGCTGTACCGCGAGGCGGCGCGGCTGCTGGCGCCCGGCGGATCCTTGCGCTTCCTCGATTTCCAGCATCGGGGCGACCGGCTGCGCGACCGGATGATCGACGAGCATGGCGACCGCAACAACGAGCCGTTCCTGCCGCCGATGCTGGCGCAGGACCAGACGGCGCTCGCCCGCGACGCCGGCTTCGCCACGGCCCGCTGGCGGGCCTTCGACGAGCGCGGCGGCGGCACCCAGCCCACGCTCGAATGGCCTGACCGCCCCGAATGGCACTTCCCCTGGGCCGTCCTGGAAGCGGAGATGGCGGCATGAGCGAGAATTTCGGCATTCCCGATCCCGAGCGGATGGCCGGGCTGATCTTCGAACTGGCTTCGCAGCTGCATGTCGAGCGCGCCCGGCGGATCGCGCTGGAGGCGGCGTTGGTCGACGCCGGTGTCATTACACCGGCCGCGATCGAGGCCGCTGGTGCGGCGGCGCGCATCGAGACCGGTTTGGCGCTCGACAAGGCGATGCACGGCCTGTTGCGGGTGATTGCCGAAGACTCCGACCCGCGCACGCCCTTGAGAAAAGAAGGAACACGACGATGACCCGCCCCTGGATCGAATTCCTGCAGGCCCAGAAGCTGCCTTGGCGCACCGATGACCTGAACGGCACCAAGCCCGGCGTCGAGACCAAGGTACTGAGCCAGGACGACGAGACCGGCGCCAGTAGCCAGCTCATCCGCTATCCCGCCGGCTGGACACTGCCCGCCGGCGCACTCGCCTGCGACGAAGAGTTTCTCGTCCTTGAAGGCGCCCTGGAAATCGGCGGCGTCCGCTATGGTCCGTTCGGCTATGCCCATTGGCCGGCCGGTCATGATGCCGGCGCCCGCACCTGTACCGAGGATGCGGTGGTGCTGAGCTTCTTCTCGGCGATGCCCACCGCCGGTCCCGTTGCGGCAGTCAACCCGGCCCGGCTAGTGCCGCACATCGACGGCTTCTCGGTCACCTACACCGGCAATTTCCACCCGGAGTTCCCGGCCGGCGCCGGCCGCAAGTTGCTGTTCGTTGATCCCGAGACCGGCGACACCAGCTGGCTGCTCGGCACCCTGCCGATGCGCTGGGCCGAGCGCGCCGAAGTCCATCCGGTTGTCGAGGAAATGTTCCTGCTCGCCGGCGAAAGCCATGGCAACCGCGGCGTCATGAAGCCCGGCGCCTATTTCTGGCGGCCGCCGCTGATCCCGCATGGCCCCTATGGCACGATCACCGGCAACCTCTATTTCTTCCGCACCAAGGGCGGCAAGCTGTCGACCGACTATGTCGACGGCGAAAAGGGCTTTGCCTGGAACCGCCCCTATGAACCGGCGCTGCCCGAGACGCTCGCCGCCCATGCCGGCGATGTGGAGACGCTTGAACGCTGGTAGCCGACGGCGTTCATTGTTGGCCAAAAAAAGGGCCCCCGGCGGATACCGCCGGGGGCCTTTTCCATGGCCGGGCCGCTACGCTCAGAAGTCGTAGCGGGCGCGGATCAACCACGAGCCGGGCACATCGTAGAAGTTGGCGCCGACAAGATTGGTCAGGATGTAGTTCTTGTTGAAGCAGTTCTGGCACTCGATCGTGAACGCCAGATTGTCCATGCCTTCAGGACGCAGCGCCAGCGACGCGTTGATGTAGGTTTGCGAGGGCTGGTAAGTGCCGCTGGCAGCCGGCTGGTTCGGGCTGCCCGCGGTCGCCACGGCATAGGCGCTGGTAAAGTTGTAGTTGGCGGTCGGCGTCACCGTGCCGATGCCGCTGATCTTCGCATCATAGCTGATGATCAGGTTGGCGGTCACCGTCGGTGCCCGCACGGGCAGCGCCAGATCGCCGATGTTATCGACGAAGTTGGCGTTGCACGACGGGGCCACCGTGCTGCCGGCCCGGCAACGAGCCTGCTGGGCGAGGACCAGATCGCTGGGGTTGATGAAGCGCGCGCGCTGGAGCCCGAGCGAGCCGGAGATGTTGAGCCCCTCGACCGGCAGCCAGGTGGTTTCCAGTTCGAGGCCATAGTTGCGCAGGTCGGCCGGGTTGGTGGTGGTGGACACCGGCACATTGTTGACCAGCGCCTGCGCCGGGATCTGCACGTCGAAGGTCGTCGCATAGAAGCCGGTGGCGTTGAAGCGCAGCGTGTCGTCGAAGGCATCGGCACGCAGCCCGCCTTCGAACGACCAAACCGTTTCCGGCTGGAACGGAATGAAGGCAGCATTGCTGGTGGCGCGGCCAGGCCAGCCGCCCGACTTGAAGCCGCGCGTGGCGGAGGCGAACAGCATCACGTCATCGGTGGCCTCGTAGCTGATGGCGAAACGCGGGGTCCAGGCCTTGTAGACCTGCTCGGTCGGCTGGCCGGCGGCGATGATCCCGGCGGTAGACAGCTGCACGCCCCGCGCGCCGGGGTTGGTGAACACGCCGACGGTGCGCTTCTCATAAGTATAGCGCAGGCCGGCAGTCAGCACGAGCCGCTCGGCGATACGATAGTCACCCTGGCCGTAGATCGCCCAGGTCTTGGTATCGTTGAGCAGCGTGCGGTCGGCGGTGACCGTCTGCACCAGCGTCGCCGTGTTGGTAGCGAGCTGGGCGAAATCGGTGACATTGTCCTCCTTCATGTAGAAGGCACCGAGCACATAGTTGAGGTTGCCGACGTCGCCGTTGAGCTTCAGCTCCTGGGTGAACTGCTCATGGTCGCTGTCGTTGAGAATCGGGTTGAAGCCGGTGGTTCGCGTCGGGCGCGGCAGGAAGCCGCCGCTGTCGATGATGAACTCCTGGTCGATCTTGCGGTAGCCGGTGATCGAGGTGAGGGTCGCTGCACCCAGATCGAGGCCGATGGTGCCAGTGAACGCCGTGGAACGCGCAACGTTGTCGAGCGAGAAGTTCGCCTTGCGGCCGGTCACCAGCCCGACGAACGAGCCCTGGGTAATGTTGTTGTCGACCAGGCGTTCGCCGTTGGGGCCGACGCGGTTGAGGAAGTTGGTGTTCTGGTCGTCGACATGATCGGCGGTGATGTCGATGGTCAGCGTGTCGGTCGGCAGCAGGCGCAGCATGCCGCGGATGCCGGCGGTATCACGGGCGTTGAACTTGCGGCCGGTGCTGACCTGGGTCGCATAGCCATTGTCGCGGATCCAGAAGGTGGAGATCTTGGTCAGGATCTTGTCGGTGACGGGCAGGTCGACCGAGCCGCGCAGGATGGTCTGGTCAAACTTGCCGTAGCCGGCTTCCATATAGCCCTTCAGCACATCCCCGGGCTTGCGCATGACGATGTTGATGGCACCGCCGGTGGTGTTGCGGCCGAACAGCGTGCCCTGCGGCCCGCGCAGCACTTCGATGCGCTCGACGTCGAACAGCGCAAAGTTGTTGGCGTTCTGGCGGGCGATGAACACGTCATCGACATAGGTGCCGACCGGCACGTCGAAGGTAGCGATCGATTCACCGTTGCCGACCGCGCGCAGGAAGTAGCTGGATGAGGTGCCGACGCCGACATTCTGGTTGCCGGCCATGTTGGGGATGTTGCGCAGGATGTCATAGGTATCGATGATCTGGCGACGGGCCAGTTCGGTGGCGTTGAACGCAGAAACCGCGATCGGCACCTTCTGCAGGCTCTGCTCGCGGCGCTGCGCGGTGACAGTGATTTCCTCGACGCCGCTGCGGGCTTCCGCCTCGGTAACGGCGGTCGTGGTCGCGGTCTGGGCCTGGGCCGAAACAGCGAAGATGGTCGCGGCAAAAGCCGCCGTGCTGAGCAATGTCGTGCGTGTCATGTTACTTACCCTTCCTGTTTGTGTTGTAGTAACCCCGAGTGACGGGCGTGCGCCCGTCGAAGAAGATCCGCAGGGCGCGGGCGATCAGGGCCGTTTGCTGGGCCTCTCGTTGTATCTCTGCATCGGCACCGAGCGGCGCCTCACGCAGTTGTTCGGGCGTCTTGCCGGCAAGCTCGGCGACCTGGCGCTCGAGCCGGTCAATCCGGTCCAGCGCCACGCCAAGTTCGACCAGCAGCGCCAACGTGATGGTCAGCACATCCTCGGTCTCCTGGTTCTCCAGGCTCGCGGGACGTTCGCCCTGGCCGGCGCGCACGATTTCGAGGATTTCGTCTGCACGGGTCATGGTCGGCTTCGCTCCGTAATGGTTTCCAGCGCCGGCACGCGGTTGACGATGCGCACGCCGGCCAGCCCGGGCCGGTGCGCGAACATGTCGACCTGCTCGACAAGGAACAGCGCCGGTGCCGCGTCATGGTAGCGCTGCACCAGCCCCGCCATCGCAGCGGCGCGGGCGCTGTCATCGGTGATCTCGCTGGCCTCGGTCAGCGCCGTCGCCAGCGCCTTGTCGCAGAAAAAGGCATTGGGGCGCTTGCACGAGAAGCTCTCGAGCGCGCGGGTGATATCATTGTAAGGTGCCCCGTTCCAGGACGCGCCGAAGGCATCACCGGCCCATCCGTTGCGCGCCAGCTTGCGCAGATAATCGGCAAAGGTCACCGTCCGCAGCACCGGCCGGATGCCCACCTGCCGCAGGTCGTGGGCCACGCTCTGGTAGATCAGGGAGTCGGCCGGAAAGGCATTGATCTGGATCTCGATCTCGAGGTCGAAGCCCTTGGCATAGCCGGCCTCGGCCAGCATCCGCCGCGCCAGCGCCGGATCATGGCGGTAAGGCTTTACCGCCGGGTTGAAGCCCGCCGTCACATGTGCCGCGGGCTGTCCGGACGCCCGCCCCAGCCCGCGCAGCAAGATCTTCGCCAGCGCCTCCTTGTCGACCGCGTAATTGAGCGCCCGCCGCACCCGCACATCCTGCACCGGATGCGGCGTGTCGCGCACGGTGACGAACGCCACCGACATCACCGACATCGACGGCGCCGTCACCACCGGGAAGCGCCGGTCGGTCAGCCGGTCCATCTCCTCGATCTCGATCGGCGACAGGTCGACATCGCCGGACAGCAGCGCCTGCGTCCGCACCGCCGCCTCGGGCAGCTCGACCCATGTCACCGCGCCAAAGCCTACCGGCCGCCAGCTATGCGGGTTGCGCACTGCCTGGGCCCGCCGCCGCCGCTGGTCCCAGCCGGTCATCACATAGGGCCCGGTCCCCACCGGCTTCAACGCAAAACCCTCCGGCCCGAGCCGTTCCCACAGGTCCGGCTCGACCATCATCGCCGCCACCAGCCGCTTCGGCAGGATCGGGTCGGGCTCGGACGTGGTCAGCTCCAGCGTCAGCGGCCCGGTGGCACGCACCGACTTCACCAGCCGGATCTCGTTGCCGATCACCGTCCGCCGCCCGTCGGGGGACAGCAGCCAGCCGATTACCCGCGCCGCGGCGGCCGCATCGAACACCCGGCCGTTGGCGTAACGCACGCCGGGCCGCAGCTCGAAGCGCCAGCCCGTCGGCCCGGTCGGCGCCCAGCGCAACGCCAGCGCCGGGATCAGCTTGCCGTCGGGCGCCAGCTGGGTAAGCCCGTCGAACAGCGAATTCCATACCAGGGTGCTCGGCCGGCCATTGCCCCGGAACGGGTTGCCCAGGCTCACCGGCAGCGTGTTGACCCCGACGCGCAACGTCTCGCCCGCCCCGACGCGCAGCGTCTTGCCCGCCTCGACGCGCGTCTGCGCTGCCTGCACAGGCAGCGCCGCCAGCAACAGCAGCCCCAGGAGCGCCCGCAGGATCAAGCCGGCTTCTCGCCCGCCAGCAGATACCAGCCGGCCGCGCCGTCGATCTGGCTCAGCCGGTGCTCAGCAACCGATCCTTCGGGGAAGCCGGCGGCATGCATGTCAGCGATCAGGTCGTCGCCGGCATAGATGCTCCAGAAATCTTCGCCATTGAAGGTCGTGTCCCAGGCCCGCTCGGCTTGCGCCACGTCGCTCGGCAGCGCCCGGATCGGCACGTCCTGATGCATCACCAGCCCGCCCGGCCGCAGGATGCGCAACGCCTCTGCAAAGGCCGCCCGGCGATTGTCGCGGCCAATCTCGTGCAGCAGATTGTGCGACACCACGAGGTCGACGCTGTTGTCCTCGAACATATCGAGCCGCGCCGCGCTGGCCTGGTGAAAATGCACGGCCACGCCGAGCGCCCGCGCCCGGGCATGCGCATAACGCAGCATCCCGGAGCCGATGTCGACGCCGTGCACCTCGGCGGCCGGATAATGATGTGCCCAGGCACAGGACGCCGCGCCGGCCGAGCAGCCGAGATCGACGATCCGCGCCGGCCGAAAACCCGGATAGCGCGCATCGAGATGACGGATCACCGCGCCGGCCTTGCTATCATCCTTGCCGATGCCCTGGCCGAAGGCATAGATGTTGCCGCCCGCCTCATAGAAGGCCCCGGCCAGCAGGTCGCCGTCGCCGTGGTCGAGCGCATAGCCGCCGGGCTGGAGATGAATATCGATGTCGGCGATCTCGGCCGGCGGCACGAAGTCCGGATCGAGATGCAGCGAGCCCAGCATCGGCTGGTCCTCGGCCGCCGCCTTGGCGCGGTCCATGTCGCGCAGCAGCGGCGTGCCAGCGGCGATCCAGATCATCTCCTGCGAAGCGCGGTTGAGCCCGCTCCACATCCGGTAGCGCGGCGACAGGAACATCGCATCAGCCATCTCGCGGGGCGATTGCGGTGCCCGCCCATGCGCCGCCTCGAACGCCGGCGCCCCCTCGGTCTCGTAGAGTTCGACGTTGCGCGGCCGCAACCGGCCGTTGATCATCTTGCGCAGCGACACCACCATCCGCTGGCGGCTCCGATCTTCCTCGGTCAGTGTCGGCAGCAGTGCATGCTGCAGGTCGCGAACCTTCATGCCACGTCTCCTTCGGTGTCCAGCAGCGCCTCTTCGGCGTCGAGATCGATCCCGCCGCGCGCCAGATCAGGCGTCGCGTCGAGCAGCAGCCGCGTATAGCGGTGCGCCGGCGCATCGAGCACGGCGCCGCACACCCCCTGCTCGAGGATCTGCCCGCCGCGCATGATCGCCACCCGATCGGCCAGGTGGCGTACCATCAGCAGGTCATGCGAAATGAACAGGATCGACAGCGACAGCCGGTCGCGTAACTCGCGCAGCAGCGCCCCCACCGCCGCCTGCGTCGACACGTCGAGAGCCGACAGCGCCTCGTCGGCGATCAGCAGCTCCGGCTCCATTGCCAGCGCCCGGGCGATCGCCACCCGCTGCTTCTGCCCGCCGGACAGTTCGCGTGGCCGCCGGTCGAGCAGCGCCCGGTCGATCCGCACCATCGCCAGCAGCTCGCTGACCCGCGCCTCGATCGCCGCCTTGTCCTTGATGCCGCGCACCCGCAGCGGCTCGGCCAGGCTGGTGCCAATCCGGTGATAGGGGTTGAGGCTGGCATCCGGGTCCTGGAATACCATCTGGATGCGCCGCCGCGCCGTCTTCGCCGCCGCGCCGCGCAGCCCCTCCAGCGGTACGCCGTCGAGCAATATCTGCCCCTGCGCCGGCCGCACCAGCCCGGCCACGGCCCGCGCCACCGTCGACTTGCCGGATCCCGATTCACCAACCAGCGCAAAAATCTCGCCCCGACCGATCGCCAGCGAGCAGCCCTCGACCGCCCGCACCGGTGGCGACCCCGGATAGACCACCGATAAATCCTGCACCGAGAGCAAAGGCACGCTCATGGCGCCACCGCCTCGACATCACCCAGCGACAGCCGCGCCGCAATCAGCCCCTGCGTGTAGGGCATCGTCGGCGCCGACAGCAGCGCCCGCGCCTCGCCAGTCTCCACCACCTCGCCCTGGTGCATCACCATGATCCGGTCGCAGAGCGACACCGCGACGCCGAGATCATGGGTGATCAGGATCGTCGCCCGCGCATGGGCATGGCGGCGCAACAGCGCAAGAATCGAGCGCTGCACAGTGGCGTCGAGCGCCGTTGTCGGCTCGTCGGCGATCAACAGCGGCGGATCATTGACCAGCGCCAGTGCGATCATCACCCGCTGCCGCTGGCCGCCGGAAAGCTGGTGCGGATAGCTGTCGATCAACCGTTCGGGATCACGCAGCTGCATGTCGGCCAGCCGCGCCAGCGCCAAGCTCCGTGCCTCGGCCGTCCCCAGCCCGCGATGGCGCATCGCCGATTCGACCAGCGCCGTGCCGATCCGCCGCACCGGATTTAGGCAGGACAGCGGGTCCTGAAACACAAAACCGATCTTGCTGCCGCCCAGCCGACGCCGCGCCTGTGGAGGCAGCCCGAGCACATCCTCACCGGCAACATTGATCCCGCCGCCGGTCACTGCCAGCCCGTCCGGCAGCAGCCCCGCCACCGCCAGCGCCGACAGGGATTTGCCCGAGCCCGATTCCCCGACGATGCCCAGCACCTCGCCGCGCGCCACGTTGAAGCTGATGCCATGCACCAGCGGCACCCCCTCGTCGGTGCCGATCGACAGCCGGTCGACAACCAGCGCAGGCTCCATCGCGCTCATCAGACAAACCGCCGGCGCAGCGCATCGCCAACCAGGTTGAAGGCGATCACCACCAGCACCACCGCGCAGGCCGGCACCAGCAGCGTCCAGGGTGCGGTCAGCAGATAGGCCCGGCTCTCGCTCAGCATCGCCCCCCAGGTCGAGGCCCCCAGCGGCGCGCCAATACCGAGGAAGGACAGCGCACTCTCGGCGATCAGCATGTCGGCAAAATGAAAGGCCCCAAGCACGGCAAGGCTCGGCACCAGCCCGGGCATCACATGCCAGGCCAGCAGCCGCACGCGGGACATCTGCATCATCCCCGCCGCCAGCACATATTCGCGGGCAAACAGGCTCCCGGCCTCGGCCGCCACCACCCGCGCGAACACCGGCCAGGTCACCAGCCCCAGCGTCGTCACCACTGCCCAATAGCCATTGCCGACAATGGCGATGATGGCCGCTGCCAGCACGAACACCGGAAAGGCCTGCGCCAGCGCCGTGATCTGGCGGACCAGCCCGGCGAACGGCCAGCGTCCAGAGGCGGCGATCAGCCCGAAGCCGGTGCCGATGACGAACGCGATCAGCGTCGCCAGCCCTGCCGTCGCCATCGACCAGCGCAGCCCGGCCAGCAGCCGCGCCGCGATATCCCGGCCCAGATGGTCGGTGCCGAGCGGATAGCCAGGGCTGAACGGCGGCAACAACCGATGCTGCAAGCGGATGAAATCCGGGTCATAACCGCCGACCAGCGGGCCAAACAGGGCCAGCAGCGCCAGCAGGCCGATCAGCCCGAGGCCCAGCCGCATCCAGGGATCGGCCGGATCCGACACCGACACCGCCATCAGCCAGCCATCCCCGATGTCGCCGATGCGCGCGACTCCCGCCTTGACGACGAGCGTGACGACGATCGCGGATCGAGCCGCCGCTGCAACAGTTCGGTCAGCGTATTGACCACGAAAACGGCGATGACGATGGTGAAGGTGATCGCCTGCACAACCGGGAAATCGAGGTTGACCGTCGACTGCACCAGCAGCCAGCCAATCCCCGGCCAGGCAAAGATCGCCTCGATGATTACCAGGCCGGTTACCAGAAAGGCGAACTGCGCGCCGATCAGCGCCACTGCGCCGAGCAGCGCATTGGGCGCCGCATGGCGATAGAGGATCTCGCCCTCGGGCACGCCATTGGCCCGCGCCGTACGAATGAAATTGGAGGGCATCACCGCCGCCGTATTGGCCTCCACCAGCCGGATCAGCTTGGGGGCCAGGAACGAGGCCACCGATACCGCCGGCAATATCCAGCTCGTCGGCCCGCTGGCGCCGAGCGCCGGCAGCCAGACCAGCTGGATGGCAAACAGCTGCACCAGAAGCAACGCCACCACAAAGCCGGGGAAGCCCTGCAGCACGAACAGCATCGCCCGCGCTGCCCGTGCCGCGCCGCGCCGCTTCGTCGATCCCAGCCATAGCCCGGAAGGTAGCGCAATCAGCAGTGTCAGCCCCATCGCCAGTGAGCCCAGCAGCAGCGTCGCCGGCAGCGCATCGAGCACCTTGGTCAACGCCGGGGTGCCGTCGACCAGCGACTTGCCGAAATCGAGGCTCAGAAGATTGCCGACATAACGGACATATTGGGTCGCCAGGCTCTGGTCGAAGCCATATTCGGCGCGGATCGCAGCGATCTGGTCGGGTGCCGCATCCGGCCCGGCGATGACGATCGCCGGATCGCCGGTCAGCCGCAGCAGGAAGAACAGCAGCGTGATCGTGCCGAGCAACAGCAATGCCAGATCGAGGAGCAAGCGCAGCCCCGACCTCACATAGCCCTGCATGGCGCGGCCCTGCATCCTGATTTTCACCCCTTCTTTGATCCGAGCATGCACTTGTGTCTAACTAGAAACAAGTCAAAACCGCGGATGCCGCCGACCCGTTCGTTGCGCCAGGTCAATCAAATGCTTGTGTTTTTTCGTATAAACGTCGCATCCGTCAAACTTGCTTGCGTCCTGTATCCTTTTTGCTACAGGTTGCGCAAGGCCCGCGGCGCGAGGCCAACTCAAGAGCGAAGAGGGCTATGGGGCAGCATATCGTCATCGTCGGCGCCGGACCGGTGGGCCTCACCGCCGCCATGCGGCTGGCCCATTTCGGTATCCCCAGCACCGTCCTGGAGGCCGGCACCGAGTTCGCCGACGATTTGCGCGCCTCCACCTTCCACCCGCCGACCCTCGACATGCTGGCCGCCTATGGTCTCGCCCAGCCGCTGATCGACCAGGGCCTGATTTCGCGCCAGTGGCAGATCCGCATGCACGAGAGCCAGGAGCGCGTGGTCTTCGATCTCGGCGTCCTCGCCGACGACACCGATCACCCCTATCGCCTCCAGTGCGAACAATCCCGGCTGGTGCGCTTGCTCGCCGCCCGTCTGCAGGACACCCCGGAGGTGACGCTGCACATGGGCTGCCGCGTTACCGCCGTAAGCCAGGATGCCGACAGCGTCACCGCCCATGCCACCACCGCCGACGGCGAGATCATGGCCATCTCCGGCCGTCTGCTGATCGCCGCCGACGGCGCCCGCAGCCCGGTCCGCGAGCATCTCGGCCTCACCATGCGCGGCGAGACCTATCCCGAGACCACCATCCTCGCCACCACGCGCTTCCCGTTCGAGGACCATCTCGAAGGCCTGTCCAACGTCAATTATGTCTGGACCCGCGCCGGCACCTACAGCCTGCTGCGGCTGCCCTCGCTCTGGCGCTGCAGCCTCTATCCGGACGCCGACGAGAGCATCGAGCAGGCCCTCCAGCCCGAGGCCATCGAGCGCAAGCTCCAGCGCATCGTGCCGCGCGACCGGCCCTATGAAGTGATGGAAACCCGGCCCTATCGCGTCCACCGCAAGATCGTCGACGATTTCCGCCATGGCCGCGTACTGCTCGCCGGCGACGCCGCCCATATCAACTCGCCCTCCGGCGGCATGGGCATGAACGGCGGCATCCATGATGCCTTCGCCCTCACCGCCGCCATCCACGCCATGGGCAACAGCAACGACCTCTCGGCGCTCGACGGCTACAGCCGCAGTCGCCGCCCGATCGCCGCCGACGAGATCCTCGGCCAGGCACACGAGAACCGTACCCGCATGCAGGAGCGGGACATCGAGCGACGCCGCGCCACCTTCTCCGCCCTGCAGACCGTGGTCAGCGATCCGGACACACTGCGCACCCACCTGCTGCGTTCCTCGATGATCACCGGCCTGCGCCGGGCCGATGAACTGGCCCGGGCATGAGCTTGGCGGCCCGCGATTATGGCAGTGCCGGCCGCGTCGCCGTCGCCACCCCCCAGGCCAACCCCACGGTCGAGGCCGAGTTCGGCATCCTGATGCCGCGCCGCATCTCCCTTCACATCACCCGCCTGCAGAGCCGCGCACCCGATTCCGCCGGCCGCCTTGTCGACTATCTGGAAAAGCTCGAAGCCAGCGTCGACAGCTTCGACAGCTTCCGCCCTGACGCCTTTGGCTTCGCCTGCACCGGCTCCTCCTATCTCGTCGGCGCCGACCGCGAGGCCGAGATCCTCGCCGCCGTCACCGCCCGAACCGGCCTCGTCATCGACACCGCCACCGCCGCGATCCGCTGGCGGCTGGACCAGCTCGGCGCCCGCCGCATCGCCCTGCTCTCCCCCTATCCCGAGACACTCAACGCCGCCGCCATCGCCTTCTGGCAGGCGGCCGGCCTCACCATCGTCCGCACCGCCCATGTCGCCATTGCCTCGGCCGACACCCGCGGCATCTACGAACTCCGCGCCGCTGATGCCGCCCCGGCGCTGGCCGCCCTCGACCTGACCGGCATCGATGCCGTCCTCGTCAGCGGCACCGGCCTGCCCTCGCTGCCGCTCATCGCCGACTGGCCGCATGCCCTCCCCCTGCTCAGCTCCAACACCTGCCTCGCCGCCCGGCTGGTGGACCGCCTCGGCACACCCGACGCCCTGTCCGGCTGGCAACAACGGCTGGCGGAAGCGCGGTAAAGGGGCCTCAGGCGGCTGGGGCCGCAGGGCCCCTACCCTACATGCCGCCAGCGTGGCCGCCCCGCCGTCTGGTCGCGCGTCAGCAGCATGTGATATTCATAGCGATCGGGCCGATACAGGCTCTGCTGGAACAGCAGCGGCGCGTTGCCGGCGTCGCGCACGGTCCGCCGCACCAGTACCAGCGCCGAGCCCAGCGGCACCTCGAGCAGCGCCCCCACCTCATGGTCGGCGAGCGTCGCGCTGATCGTCTGCTCGGCGGTTTCGGAGCGCACGCCGGCGGCTTCGAGCATGGCGATGGTGGTGTTGTCGCCCAGTCGTTCGGGGTCGATCAGCGTTGCCATCTGCGCCGAAAGCCAGATTGTCGACACCGAGAACGGCGATCCCAGATGCAGCCGGAGCCGGCTTATCCGCACGGGCGCTTCATCCGCCTCGAGCTCAAGCATATCGCGCACCACCGCCGGCGGATGCGGATCGTCGCTGACGCCGAGCAGCCGCGCCTCGGTCTCCAGTCCGATGGTGATCAGGTTCTCGATGACACCCGAGATATTGCCCGAAATGTTGCCGGCGCCGCGCCTGGCCTCTTCGGCAACAAAGGTCCCGATCCCGCGCCGCCGGACGATCAGCCCGTCGCGCTCAAGCAGCGCCAGCGTCCGCCGCACAGTCACCCGTGAAATCCCGAACTGGTCGGCCAGCACGAATTCGGACGGCAGCAGCGCGCCCGGCAGATAGACCCGGTCGCGGATCCGCTGGCCGATGATCAGGTGCAATTGGTGATAGACGGGCAGGCTGCCACTGGCGTCCGAGCCGATCTGGCGCCGGCCGATCCCGGCCAGAAGCGTCGTATTGCGTTCAGACATCCCTATCCTGGCCCCTCGGCATTATGCCAGACGTGGCCCAGCCATAGGGAAGTTGCAAGACGCAACCGGCGCTTGTATCGGATTTAATACAATATCCCCGGAGGACTGGATGTCAGACAGATCGGTTCCAAAAACCATCCCCAGCCGCATCGCCGGCCAGCCCCGCGAGGGCGATGGCGCAAGGCTTCCGGTCATCTATCCCGCCGACGAGACCCAGGTCTCGGAGCTCTGCGAAGCCGGCCCGGAAATGGTCGATGCCGCCGTCAAGGCCGCCCGCCAGTCGTTCGAGACTGGCCCATGGCGCCGGATGAGCACCGATGCCCGCGGCGCCGTCATGCGCCGCGTCCAGCAGCTGATCACCGACCATGCCGACGAGCTGGCTTGGCTCGAATGCCTGAACACCGGCCTGCCGATGGCCCGGATGCGCCAGACGCACATGCCGCGCGCCGCCTATAATTTCGGGATCTTCGCCGAGGCCGCCTCGCATGTCGCCGGCCAGGTCTTCACTCAGGACCCCCGCTACCTCACCACCGTGATCCGGGAGCCCGTCGGCGTCGCCGCGCTGATGACGCCGTGGAACGCCCCGGTGCCGCTGACCAGCATGAAGATCGCCGCGGCCATCGCCTTCGGCAACAGCTGCGTCGTCAAGCCCTCCGAACTGACGCCGCTGGCGGTCAGCCGGATGATCGAGCTGATCGAGCTGGCCGGCGTCCCGGAAGGCGTCGTCAACCTTGTCAATGGCCGCGGCCAGGTTACCGGCCAGGCGCTCGTCAACCATGACGACGTCGACCTGATCTCCTTCACCGGCGGCACCGCCACCGGCCGCGCCATCGCCGCCGCCGCAGGCCAGCGACTGGTGCCGGTGACCATGGAGCTCGGCGGCAAGTCCGCCAATATCGTCTTCGAGACCGCCGACCTCGACCGGGCGCTGGATGGCGCGCTGCTCGGCATTTTCTCCAACAACGGCCAGCAGTGCCTCGCCGGCTCGCGCATCCTGCTCCACCGCTCGATCGCCGATGCCTTCATCGAGCGCTTCGTCGCCCGCGTCGCGGCGCTGAGGATCGGCGACCCGATGGACCCGAACACCGAGATCGGCCCGCTGGTTTCGGCCGTCCACCGCGACCATGTGCTGTCTTTCGCCAAGGACCTCGGCGAGGACCGGCTGCTCGCCGGCGGCGTCTCCCGCCCCGGCAAGGGCTTCTATATCGAGCCCACCGCCGTCCTCGCCGCCTCCAACGCCAGCTACCGCGCACAGACCGAGATGTTCGGCCCCTTCGCCACCTTCCTGGTCTTCGACACGGTCGACGAAGCCATCGCCATGGCCAATGACAGCCGCTACGGCCTCGCCGCCTATGTCTGGACCGAGCATCTCCCCACCGCGCTCCAGTGCACGCGGGACATTCGCGCCGGCGTGATCTGGGTCAACACCCCGATGATGCGCGAGCTGCGCGCCCCCTTCGGCGGCTACAAGGACAGCGGCATCGGCCGCGAAGGCACGCAGGACTGCCTGCACTTCTACACCGAACCCAAGACCGCCACCTACGCCGTCGAGGACATGCCGCTGGTGAGGATGGGAATGCCGACCTAAGCCGCCGCCTCAAGCGGCGTCCCTTCCAGCCCCACCAGCCCGGCCGTCAGGTCCCAGAGCCGCGCCGACCGCGCCGCACTTTCGGCCTTCGCTGACAGCGGCTGGGCGAAGGCCTCGCGGCCCGGCACCTGCCGATTGCCCCAACTCCAGTGCACGCCGGACCGGGTGAACCCCGGATCGGCCACCACCTGAGCCACCCGCTCGCCGGACAGCGGCTGCGAGACATAGCCTTTGGTGATGTTTTTCTGGAACCAGGGGAAAATCCGCTGGAAAGCGCGCGGCGCATGGCGGAACAGCGGCGTCTCGGCCACGCATCCCGGATAGAGCGTGCTGAACACGATCCCCGTCGGGCCATGGAAGCGTGCGTGCAGCTCGCGGCTCATCATCATCAGCGCCAGCTTGGAATCCTGGGAGGCCTTGCCCGGCTTGAACGGCTTGCCGTCGATCATCGCCACCGGCGCCTTGAACCCCGCCGCCAGCCCGGCGAAATCGCCAAGATCGGCAGGCGCAGGAATCGGCACCTTGCCGCCGAACTCCTCGCTGTTGGCGGTCACCGTACCCAGCGTCACCAGCCTCGGCGCGTCCGCCTTCGCCAGATCGGGCATCAGCAGATTGGCCAGCAGGAAATGGCCGAAATAATTGGTCGCCACACTGATCTCATAGCCATCGGCCGAGCGCATCGGTTCTTTCAGCTGCGGCAGATATACCGCCGCATTAAGCACCAGCGCGTCGAGCCGCCGGTCCAGTCCCCGGAACGCGGCCACGAAATGCCGCACGCTCGCCAGGCTGGAGAGGTCAAGCGCCAGCAGCGTATGCCGGCCTGCCGCAATTCCCGTCTCCCGCGCCGCCGCCGCCGCCTTGCCGAGGTCCCGGCAGGCCATCACCACATGCCAGCCTCGGTCGGCGAGCGCCTTCGCCCCCCACAGCCCCACGCCCGATGACGCGCCGGTGATGATGACAAGGGGCTGGTCCATGGCGCCCCTATTGCCGCAACCGCGCACCTCGATCAACGAGGCGCTTGACCTCACCCCCGCAAGCCGGCGAGGACGGCCCGGAAAGGGGCAGCTATGGCCAGTTGGCGTTTGGGAATCATCGGTGGCTCGGGGCTCTATGCCCTTGACGGGCTGGAGCAGGCCCGCTGGCAGTCGGTAAGCACCGCCTTCGGCCCGCCGTCGGACGAGATCCTCACCGGCCGGCTCGGCGGCATCGACATTGCCTTCCTGCCCCGCCATGGCCGCGGCCACCGCATCCCGCCCGGCGATCTTAACGCCCGCGCCAACATCATGGCGCTCAAGCAGCTCGGTGTTACCGACCTGCTGTCGGTCTCCGCGGTTGGCTCGCTCGAGGAGAGCATGCCGCCGGGCGCCTTCGTCGTCGTCGACCAGTTCATCGATCGCACCCGCGCCCGCCCGGCCAGCTTCTTCGGCCCCGGGCTGGTCGCTCATGTGCCGCTGGCCGATCCGGTCTGCCCGCGCCTCTCCGCTCATGTCGCCGCCGCCGCCCAAGCGGCAAGCGCGCCGGTGCATCAGGGCGCCACCTATCTGGCGATGGAAGGCCCGCAATTCTCCACCCGCGCCGAAAGCCGGCTGTTTCGCAGCTGGGGCGCCCAGGTCATCGGCATGACCGCCCTGCCCGAGGCCCGCCTCGCCCGCGAGGCCGAGCTGCCCTATGCGCTGCTCGCCATGGTGACCGACTACGATAGCTGGCGGAGCCACGATGCCGATGTCGAGATCGGCGAGATCCTGCGGGTAATGGCCGAGAATGCCGCCACCGCCCGCGCCACCCTGGCGGCGCTGGTCGCTGGCCTGCCCGCAGAGCGCCCGGCATCGCCGATCGACACGGTGCTGGACACCGCCTTGATCACCGCGCCCGCGTCCCGCGACCCGGCGCTGGTCGCGGCGCTCGCCCCCCTGCTCGCTCGCACGCTGGCAGCCTACTGATGCAGCGCCGCACCATCGAAACCGCGCGCGGCGCGATGTCGGCACTCGTCTGGGACGAGGCCGGCTCCTCGGCGCCCTGGCTGCATTTCGGCCATGCCACGGGCATGCACGCCCATCTGTACCAACGGTTCCTGGCCCCGCTGGCCGGCGCCTTCAACATCGTCGCCGCCGATTTCCGCGGCCATGGCGAAAGCCCCTTCCCTGTCGACGACCGCCCTGCCAACCATTGGCAGGATCTCGCCGAAGACACGCTGGCGCTCATCGATGCCGTCGCCCCCGGGCCGCGCTGGTGGCTGCTCGGCCATAGCCTCGGCGCCGTTTGCGGCATGGTCGCCACCACGCTGCGCCCCGACCGCGTCGCCGGCCTGATGATGCTCGATCCGCCGCTGCTGCCGGCCCGCCCGGTCCCGGATTTCGGCCCGGCGTCACTTGAAGTGGCGATCCCGCTGGTCCGCCAGGCGCTCCGCCGCCGCCCCCATTATCCGGACCGCGCCAGCATCGAGGCCGCCTATCGCGGCCGCGGTGTCTTCCAGAGTTTCAGCGAGCAGGATCTGATAGCCTATCTCGACGGCGGCCTCGTCCCCGGCCCGCACGGCCTGCACCTGCGCTGCACGCCGCACTGGGAGGCTGCCAACTTCAACGGCATGATCGAGGATACCAGCCCTTGGCCGGATCGGCTGACGCGCCCGTTCAGCCTGCTCGCCGGGGAAACAGGTTCCACCGTCTCCGATGCCGATCTGGCCCGCTTCGCCGCCCACCCGCTCTGCCGGGAGGCGCGGCGCCTGCCTCGCACCGATCATTTCCTGCCGCTGCAGGACGGCGAGACAATTCGTAACAGCCTGGTGGCGCTGGTCAGATCATGACTTGCACAGCGGTTTCGGCTATGAGATATTTTAAGTACGAAATAGTTTCAGGACCCCCGAGATGAACGTCCACATGCCCGTCGCCGAACCCGCCCTGCCGCCGATCAAGTGGCCGCGTTTCGATTGGGCCGATCCGCTGCTGCTCGACCAGCAGCTGACCGAGGACGAGCGGATGATCCGCGACGCAGCGCGCGCCATGTGCCAGTCGGAGCTGATGCCGGCGGTCAAGATGGCCAACCGCCACGAGACCTATGATCCGGACCTGATGAAGAAGTTCGGCGCCGCCGGCCTGCTCGGCCCGACCATCGAGGGTTATGGCTGCGCTGGCGCCAGTTATGTCGCCTATGGCCTCGTCGCTCGCGAGGTCGAGCGCGTCGACAGCGCCTATCGCTCGGGCATGTCGGTCCAGTCGAGCCTCGTCATGTACCCGATCTGGGCCTATGGCTCGGAAGCCCAGCGCCAGAAATACCTGCCGGGCCTTGCCTCGGGCGAATTGATCGGCTGCTTCGGCCTTACCGAGCCCGATGCCGGCTCGGACCCCAATGGCATGAAGACCCGGGCCAAGACCGTTCCCGGCGGCTACCAGCTCAACGGCGCCAAGATGTGGATCACCAATTCGCCGATCGCCGATCTCGCCGTGGTCTGGGCCAAGTGCGACGACGACAAGATCCGCGGCTTTGTCGTCGAGCGCGGTGACATCGGCTTCAGCACCCCCAAGATCGAGGGCAAGTTCAGCCTCCGCGCCGGCGTTACGGGCGAGATCGTGCTGGCCGATGTCCATCTTCCGGCCGAGCGCATGCTGCCCGGCGTCGTCGGCCTCGCCGGCCCGTTCGGCTGCCTCAACAACGCCCGCTACGGCATCGGCTGGGGCGCGATGGGCGCGGCGGAATTCTGCTGGCACGCCGCGCGCCAGTACACGCTTGACCGCAAGCAGTTCGGTCGGCCGCTCGCCGCCACCCAGCTGGTGCAGAAGAAGCTCGCTGACATGCAGACCGAGATCACGCTCGGCCTGTCGCTGGCGCTGCACTTCGGTCGCCAGATGGACGCCCACACGCTCGCGCCGGAGGCAATCTCGATCCTCAAGCGCAACAATTGCGGCAAGGCGCTGGCCATCGCACGCGAGGCGCGGGACATGCACGGCGGCAACGGCATCTCGGATGAATATCATGTCATCCGCCACGTCATGAACCTCGAGGCGGTCAACACCTATGAGGGCACGCATGACGTCCATGCGCTGATCCTCGGCCGCGCCCAGACCGGCATCCAGGCGTTCGGCTGAGCGACGTCAGCCGCGGCTTTGCTGCGGCCCTTCCTTACGACACGACCTGCGCTAGCCGCCCAGCGCCGCCAGCATCTCGGGTACATGCCGGGCTCGCAGTGCCGCCAGTACCCGCCGGTGCAGCCGCTCGGGCGCGAACACGCCCGGCTGCACCGGCCGGGCATTGGCCTTGCTCGGCGCATCCCAGGGGTCGAATGCCGCCTCGGCGCGGGCAAAGCCCCAGGCCCGGGTCAGGTGGCTGCCGAAGCGGTCCGGCGTCAGATCCGGCCAGCCGGCCAGCGCCCGCTCGGGCACCGGCGCGACCGCCAGCCCCAGCCGCGCTGCCACCAGCCCCGCCAGGCGCGCCGAGGCGCCCTCGCCGGTTACCCGCACCAGCGGCGCCGTCACCAGTGGCTCGATGGCCCCCACCAGCACATCGACCAGCGCGTCGAGCGACGGCGCCGCCACAAAGCCGTCGGACATCCCATGCCCCGGCAGGTCGATCGCCAACATGCCCGGCGCCACCACGAATTCCGCTGCACTCCCTGGCGCATGCAAATGCACATGCCCGGCCGCCCGGTCGCCGATCCAGTGCAGCTGCCCCCAGTCCGGCACCATTGCAAAACCCTCGTCATCCGGCGCCCGCGGCAGCACATGCCCCGGCTCGGCGCGCGGCATCAGCCAGTCCAGCGCCGCCGCCTTGGCCTCGGCCGGCAGCACGCACTTCGCCGTCGCCCAGCCCTCCGGCAGCGCCTCGATCCGGTCGATATGCGCCTTCATCGGATCGCCGTCATAACCACTCACCAGCGTCGGCGCCGACGCCTGCCCCGGCCCCGGCAGGTCGCGCGGCGCCTGCAGCACGGCCGCATAGCCCAGCGCATAGCTCGGCCCGGCCGCCAGCACGTCCATCACCATCTCATGGTTCTGCTGCACATCGTCATGCGCATGCGGCAGCCGGTGGCTGTCCTCGGTCGCATACCAGGGGAAGAACCAGCTCTGCTCGCGGATCCGGTGCCAGGTCCAGGTCAAATGCTCGCCGTAGGCGGTCATCGTATAAGGCGGCGTATAATTGGCCCCGAAATCGGCCCGCTCGGCGTCGGTCCACATCGCATAGCCCTCGGCCACCACCGCCCAGAACCGCTCCGGCGCCCGTTTGGCCGCCGCCGCCAGGATAATCGCACCCGAATGAAAGCCATAGGCCCCACACCGCGCCAGCCCGATCGCATCGAGGAACGCCAGCAGCGCATCGGCATAGTCCTGCACATCGGGCGCCGCCATCGGCAGCGGCGCCGATTCGCCGAACCCCGCCGTATCCGGCGCAATGCAGGTAAAATGCGCCGACCATTGCTCCAGCAGCGGGATATATTCGGCGCTTGATCGCGGTGATTGGTGCGCCAGCAGCAGCGGCGGCCCCTCGCCGGCGCGGCGATAGTGCACGCGCCGCAGCGAGCCATCAGCATTGCGGACGTCAATGAAATGCCTGGTAATCATACACCCTCGATCAGTTCGATAATCTCGCCGGACGGCCCGCGCACGCACGCCGCGCGCCGCCCCTGGTACAGGTCGTCGTCGATCCGCACCGGCGGTCCCAGCAGCGGCACCCGCAGCGCATCGAGCGATCCGAAGATGAAGCTGACCAGCGCATTGCCCGGCGGCAGCTCACCCGGCGTAACCGCCCGCGCCCGCGCCGCGTCCGGATACTGGTCGATCTCGCAACCCGGCGTCCGTCCGGTCTTGGTCATCGTCATCGCCGTCAGCGTTGCCGCGTCCAGCCCGAAGCTGTTGTTGATCACGCTATAAGGGATCGTCCAGGTCTGCCCCTCGGTGAACCCCAGCTCGCTGACGTGAAACGCCACCGTTTCGGCCCGGTCGTCCGCCGCCAGGATGGCTATGAACATCTGGTCGACCACGGCCTGCGTATGCGGCAGGTCGAGATCGCTCATCCCCGATTTCAGCACCTGGTTCAGGTACAGCACCTCGCCGGCCCGCCCCACTACCTGGAACGGAATGAAATTGTCGAACCCCGGCACCAGCTTCGGCGCACCGATCACCTCGAACGCCGAGTCCTTAATCCGTGCATAGAGCGCATCGCAGTCCACCACCGTATGCTCATAGGCCGCCCAGCCATGGCTCTTCAGCGGCGCAAACCCCGGCACAGCGCTGCCCGCCACCAGTCGCGTCGCATAGGGCGTGCCGCCCGGTGCCCGCAGCAACCGGGTCTCGCGCCCAGCCATCGCCGGCGCCCCCCAGGCCGCCGCCAGTGCATCCGACACCGGTGCCGAATCGATGAGTTCCAGCCCCAGCAAATCGCGGTAATCGGCCTCGCTGGCCGCCAGATCGGGACAAAGGATCGTGCCGCAACGAATGCGGCCGGGAGCGTCGAAGCTTTCCATCATCGGGCCATCCTGTCCGGACCAACTGCCGGATGCAACCCGACTATTTCTTATCCGGCACCAGGAAGCGGCCCGAAACGCGCCCGCCCTGATTGGCCGCACTGCGGCCATCGAAGCTCGTCCGCCCCGAAGCGAGGTCGAGCACCAGCCGCTGGCCATTGAGCACCGAGCCCTGCCGGTTGAGCACGACATTGCCGACCATGGTGATCAGGCGCCCCGGCACGTCATAAATGGCGCTTGTCGAGGTCACCGTCTCGGACGGCGACACCAGCTTCACCGCGCCGCGCGCATCGAGCCGCCGCATCTCCGGGTTCTCACCCTGGCGCACATAGGAAACCGTTACCCGTTCGGCATTCAGCGTCAGCCGCGCCTGCTTGATCACGACCTCACCGGTGAAGATCGCCTGGTTGCTGGCATCGCGGATCTCGATCCGGTTGGCATCGACGTCGATTGGCGCGCCGGTGTCCAGCCCCTTGAGCGCCGACGTGCCGCTCTGCGCCACGGCCACCGCGGGCGTGGCCAGCGCAATTACCACCAGAACCATGCGAACCATCATCAGGACGCTCTGCCCGCCCGCGCCTTGATACGCAAGTGGGCAGACCCCTCGAGCACGACAACGCGCCCCTGGACATCAGCCGAGATCCGGTCGGCCGAGAAATTGCCGATCGGCAACGTCCCGGACACCGCCTGCTCCGACTTCACCGTGCGCGCATTCAGGTCGACATCGATGCTGCCAGTATCGACCGTATAGCCGGCCTCGGACGTCAGCTTCACCGGACCCATAACCCGCAGGATATCTGTCTCGATGAAGTAGCGCCCCGCCGGCGCCGTCACCACCGCTGGCCCCTCGGCCGAATCGAGCTCGGCCGATAGTTTCTGCAGTTCCACCTCGGGCACCGCACTGGATTTCTGCACCGCGCCCGCCGCCTTGATGATGAACGGTTCGCCGCGCGCCGTCTCGCCGCGATACACGGCCCGGTCCACCCGCAGCCGCTCGGTCGCCGCCGCCACCTTGTCCTTGGCCAGCAAAAAGCTGAATTCTTGCACGCTCGACAGGGGCACAATGATGATCGCCGCCAGCAAAAGCCCCGCCAGCGTCGGCAATAGCCATTTCAGGAGCGTCATCCGCTTGTCGTGCACGCTGCCCGGCAAGGCCCGCCGTTGTCGCGGCGTCATGGTCAAGGCGGTGCTGGCCGGCATTGCGCTCACATGTGCGAAAAGATGTCGGACTCGGCCCAGCCGGCCAGGTCGAGTGCCGCCCGCGTCGGCAGGAAGCGGAAGCAGGCCTCGGCCATCTCCATCCGCCCCTCGCGCTCCAGCCGCTCAACCAGGATCGCGTGCGCCCGGTGCAGATAGCGCACGTCGCTCGCCGCATAATCCTTCTGCGCGTCGGACAGCGTCGCCGCCCCCCAGTCGGAGCTCTGCTGCTGCTTGCTGATGTCCACCGCCAGCAGCTCGCGCAGCAAGTCCTTCAGTCCGTGCCGGTCGGTATAGGTGCGGATCAGCTTGGAGGCGATCTTGGTGCAGAATACCGGCCCCGCCACTACGCCCAGATAATGCTGAAGCACCGCCAGATCGAACCGGGCGAAATGATAGAGTTTCAGCCGCGCCGGATCGGCCAGCACCGCCTTCAGCACCGGCGCCGCATAGTCACCGGCAAAGCGCACGAGATGCTCGTCGCCGCGGCCATCGGCCAGCTGCACCAGGCACAGCCGGTCACGATGCGGGTGAAGACCCATGGTCTCGGTATCGATCGCGATCGCGCCCGGCGCGAACACATCTTCGGGGAGGTCACCCTCGTGCAGGAATACAGCCATCCTGGCCGCCTAGCAGGCATGGCGGACAAAGTCACCGGCGCAAACCGCACGATCCTGAACGAATCGCGCCAAACGCATGAAAAGGCTGCAATACCGCCCTTGTCGCCTCATCCCGTCGCACCCCCGGCCCGGTTCAACAGGCCTGTAATCTGAGGTTCATGCACCCGGCCCACGGGGCCATTATGGTCAAATCATGGCACGGGAAACCGGGTCTTCAGATGTACCAATCAAAGGAATTTCATCATGATCAATCATAAAGCCACGCTGATCGCCGCTGCCGCCGCCGCCCTGATCGCCGGCCCCGCCGTCGCCCAAACCGCCGGTTCGCCCGCCGGCACCCCCGGCAGCGCCGCCGAGACCGGCACCACCGGCACAGGCGCTTCCGGCACGATCGGCACTGGCACGACCGGGACGACCGGGACGACCGGCGCCACCGGCACCGGCTCTGTCGACACCACCACCCCCACCGATTCCACAATGCCGACCGACCCCGCCGCCGGCGCAGCAACCAAGGACTCGCTCGAGGCGGACACCGACACGAGCACGACACCGCGCAACTAAAATACGCGCCCATCGATCGAAAAGGGTCGGCGAATCATCCGCCGGCCCTTTTCATGTCCACGCCACCCCCTATCCTCGCCCTATGTCATTCGATCCTGATCATGTCGAAGCGCTGCTCCACACTGCCGCCGCCGCGCGCACCCCGCTCACCTACGCTGAAACCCTCGCCGCGCTCGGCCACCCGTTCAGCCGCCCCCGCATGCGCGCCCTCTGCCGCCTCCTCGAGGAAGTCGACCGCCGCGCAGACGCCGCCAACACCCCGAAACTCGCCGTCCTCGTCGTCCGCGCCAGCGACGGTCTCCCCGGCCAGGGCTGGTGGGTCGGCCGCACGGATTGGCACGGCCCCTGGCAAGGCCCCGAAGCCCACGCGCATGTCGCTCGCCTCCAGATGATGGCTTTCGACCATTGGGCCAAGGCGGAACGTTAGAAGAATTGCCTCCGGCGGCTGGGGCCGCAGGCCCCAGACCCCTAGAATTGCTGCATCGCCGGGCGACGACCATCGATGCCAGGGATCGAACCTCGTCATGGGGTCTGGGGCCTCCGGCCCCAGCCGCCGGAGGCTTTTCTGACGGCGGGAGGCTATTCTCCTGCCTTGCCCTTCAACACGGCGAACGGGCTGCGCACGGCAACGGCATCTTCTTCCGAGATGACGCCGGGGGCGGGTTGCGGGCTGCGCGGATAGGGATCGAGGGCGAGGGCCAGGGCCTGGGCGGCCCATTCGCCGAGGTCGATCTCGTCGCCGGCAAGACGTTCGACGTCGAGATCGTCGGCGCGCAGCTCGAGATCTTCGGCCTCTTCGCTGGATTCAGTGAGGAGGAGGGCGATGGGCGCCTGGAGAGTGAAGGGCACGGGTGTGCCGGTGGCGACGCAAGGCTGGGCGCCGCTGGCGTCGATCTGACCGGAAAGGCGGATGCCGTCGGCGGCGCGAACGACGTCGATGACCGCGTCGAGGCGGTCGAGGGCGAGCAGGTCGAAACGGCTGGCGAGTGCGGTACGCTCGGCCGGGCTGGCGCTCAGCGGATGGCGGCGCGGGCGGCCGCCGACCTCGTGGGCACGGATCGGCCGGCTGAATTCGGGGGGTGGCGCGGACGTCATCGAGCGGGCCAGGCGCCGCTGGCGAGCGCGGCTTCGGGCATGGTGGCAAGGCGGGCGGCGAGTCGGCGCGCCTCGGCGACGAGATAGGCCAGCGCGGGCTCATCGACAGGGCTGCCGCGCCAGATGTTCTTGGCGAGCGCGGCGCCAAAGGCGGCATCGTCGTCGCCGGCGTCGCGATAGGCGCCGAGGCGGCCACCGAGCGCCGCCATCATCCGGCCGAGATGCTTGCCGACGACCTGGTCGCCAACGCCGTCCTGGCGGAGGTTGCCGTCCATGTCGGTGATGAAGCGGTCGGTGACATCGGCCGCCAATTGCCGGGCGGAGGCGCTGTCCTCGCGCTCGAGGCGCATCAGCAGCAAGCTGAGCACGAGCGCGACCATGTCGAAGCGGCCATCCATTGTGTCGGGCACTTCGCCGGCGAGATACCAGTCCTGCCGCCGCGCCTCGGCGACGACGCCGGCATAGAGCGCGTTTCCCGGCAAGGCCGCCGGGCTGGCGCCGATCAGGCGGCGTAATGCAGAAAACAGGCTCATTGGTTGGTGCCCCATGGCAGATCGCTTGGACTATCGGTCGCAATCGCATATTGAGCGACGAAGGCCGGGATGCAACCGGCTGCGACATGTCGGAGAGTATCGATGCCCCACCCCCAGCCTCGACACACGCGGGCCGCCGTTCTGGCGCTGGCCATGGCGGCTGCGCTGCTGGCCAGCGGCTGCTCGCGCGTCAAGGTGGATCAGGGCTATCTCGCCGACGAGACGCTGGTGACATCGATCCAGGCCGGCATCGACAACCGGCAGTCGGTGGAAAAGACGCTCGGCCGGCCGACCTTCGCCAGCCAGTTCGGCGAGGCGCAATGGTATTATGTCAGCCGCAACACCGGCCAATACGCCTTCATCCGCCCCAAGGTGCTGAGCCAGTCGATCCTGATCGTCAGCTTCGACAAGGATGGCAATGTCACCAATGTCGAGCGGCGCGGGATGGACAAGATCGCCAACATCTCGCCCTCGGGCGACAAGACGCCGACGCTGGGCCGCGAGACCGGGCTGTTCGAGGACATCTTCGGCAACATCGGCACGGTGGGCGCCGGCGGTGTCGGCGGCACCGGGCCGGGACCGGGTTCCGGGCCGCGCTAAGGCAAGCCTCAGAACGGCTTGGTGCTGCCGAGCCAGCTGGTGACGAACAACAGCAGGTAGACCGTCAGCACCCATAGCCGCGTCCGGTCCATGGTAGCGCGCAGCGGCACTTCGGTGGCATCCGACGACCCCTGCTGGATCAGCGCCATCAGCTGCGGCCCGACCGGCTTGAACGACCAGTCAATGCCGATCGCGGCGAGGAAGATGGCACCGAACAGCAGTGCCTTCCAAGCCAACCAAGTCTGCTCGAGCGGCCCTCCGGTGACTAATGATAGTGCGCCCAGCGCCAGATAACAGGCGGCCAGCCCATAGCGCAGCCAACCCTCGATGCGGCGGTTGCGGGCAGCGCGCGGCGTCATGTCGTGGACATGCGCATCCCAGACCAGCGCGCTCCAGCCAATGCCGATCATCCAGGCGGCTGCGACAACGGCGCCAGGCAGCGCCGGCCACCAGCCGCCGACATAGAGCAGAGACAGCGACATCGGCACCATCAGCGCCCAGGCGAAGCGCGGGCCCAGATCGACGATGACCAGCACCTTCAGTAGCGTCAGCCGCTCGGGCAGCGAATAGCTGCGACGGCGGAAATTCTGGCCAAGGATGAAAACGCCGAGATCGCCGCCCAGCCACAGTACGAACAGCAGCATGTGCAGCCAGACGAGGTTTTGATACAGGCTCATGCGCCGGCGGCCACCGTGGCGGTGTCAGCGGCATCGAAGATCGCCACGCGGACGAGGCCGGCGCCGATGCGGTGCGGCTTGACCTGGGTCTGGTAGACGGCATCGTTCCAGAAGGCCTCAGCGGCGGCGCGGCTAGGGAAGCGGGCGCAGACAACACTCTGGCTGGCATCCCAGTCCTCGAGCTCCGCGGCAGGTCGGCCGATGAACTCATAATGGCCGCCGTAGCGGGCATAAAGGCCGGATTCCGCCAGCGCTTTTGCATAGGCGCCGATCTTCACTGGATCATCCACCCGCGCGATGACCAGCAGATATGCAGGACGTTCCGCCATCAAACCCTCCCGATCCGTCATTGTGACTGTGACATGACAGCCACAGTCGGAACCTCGCCCTTCGTCTGTCCGGACAACCTAGTTGCATTTGCCGGAGCAACGCAATTATAAGACCACGGGCAGTCACAGGGCCAATGCGCGCCAGCCTCGATCGGGACAAGGGGATTTCAATGTCCATGATCAGCAACATCCGTCGTGCGGACATCTCGACGGCGCTGCGCGCCACGCTGCTTTTCGGCTGCGCGCTGGTCGGCAGCGCCGCCTATGCCCAGGACGCCATGGCCCAGGACGACGGCTCGACGCTGGACACCATCGTGGTGACCGCGCAGCGGCGTTCGGAATCGGTGCAAAATGTGCCGATCGCGATCAGCGCCTTCTCGGCCGAGACACTGTCCGACCGCGGCATCGCCACGCCGCTGCAGATGGTAAACTATGTCCCGAACCTGTTCGGCGCCAACAACACCGGCCTCGGCTCGGCCAATGCCTATTACATCCGCGGCCTCGGCAACACGGAATCGATCGCCTCGTTCGATCCCCCGGTCGGCACCTATGTCGACGACATCTACATGTCCCGCCAGAACGGCAACAACTTCGCCTTCTTCGACATCGACCGGATCGAGGTGCTGCGCGGTCCCCAGGGCACGCTGTTCGGCCGCAACACCACCGGCGGCGCGGTCAATGTCATCCTCAAGCGCCCCGGGGACGTGATCGGCGGCTATGTCGAGGGCGCCTACGGTGCCTACAACAAGAAGATGGTGCGCGGCTCGATCGACCTGCCGTTGAACCAGGCGATCTCGGTCAAGCTCTCCGGCTATTATCAGGACGATGATGGCTATGTGAACAACACCACCACCGGCGAGCGCAACAACGACAGCGACATGGCCGGCGCCCGCGGTGCCATCCAGATGAAGATCACCGAGG
>NZ_JBIMKZ010000013.1:39446-48413 GCF_051860865.1 Polymorphobacter sp.
ACGGTGCCGCCGCCTATATGCGCGGCAGCGGCGAGAATATCGTCAACTTCACCTGCGATCCGCGCAACCCGAGCAACTGCAACGGCCGCTTCGCCACCACCGGCATGCGCACCGAGCTGCCCGCCGGCACCACCAATGCCTATCCGGGCACCGTCGGCGTCACCCCCACCGGCATCGCGCCGCTGGCCATCACCGGGCGCAAGGCCGGCTTCCCGCTCGGCAACGAGGTCGAGACCCAGCTCTATACCTCGAACTTCGAATGGGCGGCGTCGGATGACTTCTCGCTCAGCCTGATCACCGGCTACATCGCCATGACCCAGAAGTTCGCGCTGGACTTCGCCGATGGCCGCGGCCTGCCGTCGGTGACGACGCCGGTCCCGCCCGTACAGGGGCTGGCGAACGGCGGCTTCAGCATCATGAATGACAGCCGGCACACCCAGTTCACCCAGGAAGTGAAGCTCAACGGCAAGCTGGCCGACGGCGCCATCGAGTTCGTCACCGGCTTCTTCTTCATCAAGGAAAAGAACGCCACCGACTTCGCCGACCTGTTCGGCGGCAACTTCCTGCTCGCCGACCGGCGCATCGACAATGGCGCCAATGCCAAGGCCGGTTATTTCCAAGGCGACCTCAACGTCACCGACCAGATCAAGCTGACCGCCGGCATTCGCTACACCGACGAGACCAAGACCTTCCGGGTTCAGGACAACCGCCGCTTCTGCTCGCCGACCGTCCTGGCCAGCTGCCTCGACAACCAGAATCTGTTCGTCACCTTCCCGGGCGGCCGCCGCGTCGACATCCCGACCGAGCAGCGCGCCAAGCTGTGGACGCCGCGCTTCGCCGTCAACTATGCGCCCAACGACGATCTGCTGCTGTTCGCCAGCGCCACGCGGGGCTTCAAGTCCGGCGGCTGGAATGCCCGCGGCACCTCGTCCAACACGCTGATCCCGTTCGATCCGGAGAAGGTCTGGAGCTATGAGGCCGGCATCAAGAGCGAGCTGCTCGACCGCCGCCTGCGCGTCAACATCACTGGCTTCTGGCTGGACGTGCAGGACCTGCAGACCGGCACCGCGTTCAACGATCCGATCACCAACGCCATCACCTTCATCACCCAGAATTTCGCCGATTATGAAAACAAGGGTCTGGAGCTGGAAGTCACCGTGGTCCCCACCCGCGGCATGAACCTCTATGCCAACGTCGGCTACCAGAAGGACAAGTACAAGGTCAGCGATACGCTTGCGCCCAACCAGTACAACGTCCAGTCGGTCCGTTCGCAGCAGCTGCAGTGCCAGGCGCAGCTCGCCGCCGGCCTGATCCCGCTCTCCACCGGCGCCACCAATGCATCTGCCTGCGCTGCCGGCATCATCGATGCCAATGGCGATATCGCAGAGCCGGTCCGCACCCCGGACTGGAGCCTGGCCTTCGGCGGTTCCTATGACATTCCGTTGCCGGGCGCCGGCATCTTCATCACCCCGTCGGTCAACGCCCAGTATCGGACCGCATTGGAGACCGGCACCGCCAACGCCACCATCTACACCGGCAGCATCGCTGCACCGGGCGGCGGCACCCTGCCCGCCAATCCGTTCGGCGGCGACGTGATTTATGGCTCGCTGACCAAGCCCTATTGGCAGGTCAATGCGGCGCTGCAGATGCGCACCGACGACGGCAACTGGCTGGTCAGCCTCGAGTGCGATAACTGCTTCGACAAGAGCTACTATCAGTCGAGCCTCGCCAACTTCAATTACCTCAATCCGCCGCGCACCTGGCAGGTCCGTCTGAAGCGGAACTTCTGATCGCATAATGCCCGCCTCTTGGATAAACCGGGGCGGGCAGTTGCCGTCGGTCCCTGATCCTACGCAGGGTATGGCGTGATGGATGAGGGCAGGACAGGATGAGCGAATTCAAGCGCGGCGGCCCGGTTCTTGCCTCCGGCATGATCGGGGTCGCCTGCGGGGCCTCGCCCATCCCGTTCAACGTGCTGCCGGCCGTGATCGGCCCGATGCATGCCGAGCTGGGCTGGTCGTTCTTCGAGATCAGCCTGGGCATCACCATCTTCGGCGTCATCGGCGCGATGCTGGCGCCGGTGTTCGGTGCGGCGGCGGACCGCTGGGGCGTGCGCCGGGTGGCGCTGCTGTCCACCGCCGCCTTCGGCATCGCCTTCAGCCTGTTCACCTTCATGCCGCCGAGCAAGACGATCTGGTTCCTGCTCTGGGCGATCGTCGGCCTGGTCGGCATCGGCTCGACGCCGGTGACCTGGAGCCGCGCCGTCAACATGTGGTTCGTCAAGAACCGCGGGCTGGCGCTCGGCATCCTGCTGATCGGCACCAGCATCGCCGGCATCCTGGTGCCGCAGATCGCCCGGCTGGCGATCGACGGCGCCTTCATCGGTTCGGGCTGGCGGGCCGCCTTCCCGACGCTGGCGCTGCTACCGCTGTTCGTGGCGCTGCCGCTAGCCTATTGGCTGTTCCGCGAGCCGCGCCCCGAGGAGCGGCCGGCCGGCCTGTCCGGCGCCAATGGCATGCTGATCGGCATGCGCTTCGGCGAGGCGGTCAAAGGCTATAAATTCTGGGTGATCTGGCTATCGATCGCCTGTGTGTCGATGGCATTCGGCGGCGCCTTCATCAACATGGTGCAGATCACCGAGTTGCACGGCTTCTCCGCGGCCGAGGGCGCAACGGTGATGAGCGTGCTGGCTACCGGCATCCTCTTCGGCCGGCTGTTCACCGGCATGTTGTTCGATCGCTTCTGGGCACCGGGCGTGCTGGTTCCGATCCTGTCAGCGCCGGCAATCTCCTGCTGGCTGCTGATGGGCACCTCGAGCCCGTTGTCGACACTGATGGTGGCAGCGATCCTGCTCGGTTTCGCCGCCGGGGCCGAATCGGATTTGATCGCCTTTCTCGCCGGGCGCTATTTCGGCCTGGCCCATTATGGCAAGATCTACGGGATGCTCTACATGCCGTTCGGCGTCGGCTCGGCGATCAGCCCGGCCATCTATGGCGCGGTGCGCGATGCCACCGGCAGCTATGACGCAATGCTGGTGGTGGCGAGCGGGCTGTTCCTGGTCGGCGCGCTGCTGCCGTTGCTGCTCGGGCGATACCCGACGCCCGCCGATCTCGGCGAGGCCGAAGTGGCGCCGGCCTGAGGAGAAGGATGATGGGATGGACCTCGATCGCCGCCTGTTCCTTGCCGGCGCGCTGGCGTTGCCGGCCGTGAGCGAAGCCGCCGAAATCAAGGCCGTGCCGCTCTACAGCGCGGTGGCGATGCAACTGATGGCCCGCTCGGTCGAACCTTGGCCGGACCGCGCGGCGGCGCGCGCCGCGATGCTGGCGCAGATCAAGACCGTCGGCGCGCAGATCCTGCAGGCGAAGATCTTCATCGAGCAGTTCGCCGGCAGCCCGATGCGCCTCGCCGTGCTGCCGGAATATCTGTTCACCTCCTATCCGGGCCGCATCTCGATTCCCGATTTTGCCGACAAGGCGGCGATCGCCGAGGGCGGGCCGGAATATGAGGCGTTGGGGCGACTGGCGCAGGGAATGAAGATCTGGCTGGCCGGCAATGCCTATGAGACCGACCGGCATTTTCCCGGCCTGTATTTCCAGACCAGCTTCATCATCGGACCGGACGGCAATGTCGTGCTCCGCTACCGGCGACTCAACTCGATGTACGCGGTGACGCCGCACGACGTCTGGGACAAATATCTGGACATCTATGGCATCGAGGGCGTGTTCCCGGTAGCCAATACCGAGATCGGCCGACTGTCGGCACTGGCCTCCGAGGAGATCCTCTATCCGGAGATTGCCCGTGCCCATGCCTTGCGCGGCGCCGAGGTGTTCGTCCATTGCTCGTCGGAGATCGGCTCGCCGAACCCGACCCACAAGCATATCGCCCGCCGCGCCCGGGCCTTCGAGAATTTGGCCTATGTGATCAGCGCCAACACCGCCGGCATCTGGGGCACCGACATGCCGCTGGCGTCCGCCGACGGCAATTCGGCGCTGATCGACTGGAAGGGCAATGTCATGGCCGAATCGAACAGCGGCGAGACCTTCACCGCCTCGGGCGACATCGACATCGCCGGGCTGCGCCGGGCACGGCGCAAGCCGGGGATGACCAATTATCTCAGCCGCCAGCGGCTCGAACTCTTCGCCGCCAGCTATGCAGGCCAGGTGCAGCCGGCCAACAGCCTGCTCAGCGACGGCGTTGTAAAGACCCCCGACCGCGACCATTTCAGACGGATGCAGGACGAGGTCATCGCCAGACTCGAAAAATCAGGTATCATCTGACGGAAGGTTCCCCCATGGCCATTCACGACGATATTCCCCCACCCTATTCGATGGTCTCCCGCCACGGCGTGTTTCCCAAGGCGACGCATGACGAGCGGGCGCGGTTCAACTTCCTCGCCAACCTTAACAAGCATGTCGCCGGGACGCTCGGGCCGGGCAACAAGCTGGCCTATGACAAGCGCGTGCTGCCGGCGTTCGTCGCCGAGTATGGCCGCGAGCCAGCGGACCGCCACGAGGTCCGCAAGGCGATGAACCAGGACCCCTATCATCGCTTCTGGTCGGCGCTGAAGCGCAACAATATGGAAATGCGCCAGCAGAACGGCCGCTCGATCGTGCTGCGCCAGCTTGATGATCTCGATGCCCGCGCCCGTGCCGCCTCGGGCAATGGCGAAGGGCTGGAGCTCGATCCGTCGGTCGCCGTGCCGCCCTATCAGCGCGCCGTCGACATTCATTGCATGCCCGGCAGCTACCATGGCGAGGAGCGCCCGGGCGATGTTTCGGCCGGCGCCAATTATGATTGCGGCATCTTCGTCACCACCGGCGGCGGCATGGGCGGACTGTCGGATGGCGGCGGCCAGGCGCTGGCGAAGTGGGCCAAGGACGCCCGCCCCGGCTGGAGCCCGAAGCGCATTCTCGATATCGGCTGCACGGTCGGTCATTCGGTGCTGCCGATCGCCCAGGCCTTTCCCGATGCCGAGGTGATCGCCATCGACACCGCCGCCCCGGTGCTGCGCTATGCCCATGCGCGGGCGCGGTCTTTGGGCGTCAACAACATCCGCTTCATCCAGGCCGATGCCGAGAGCCTGCCGCAATTCCCCGACGGCCATTTCGACTGGGTGCAGACAACGATGTTCCTGCACGAGACCAGCGGCAAGTCGCTGCCGCGGATCATCGCCGAGGGCCATCGGCTGCTCGCCGACGAGGGGCTGATGTTCCATCTCGAACAGCCGCAATACACGCCCGACATGCCGCTGTTCGAGCAGTTCATGCGCGATTGGGATGCGTTCAACAACAATGAGCCGTTCTGGACGGCGATGCACGCCGTCGACCTCCACGACATTCTCGAAGACGCCGGCTTCCCCCGCGAGGCGCAGTTCGAAGCCAAGGTGCGGGCGGTGGTCGACGAGACGATCTTCCCGCCGTCGCCGGTCGGCGACACCGAGGACTTCGGCCGCGCCGCCGTCTGGCACGCCTATGGCGCCTGGAAAAAGGTGGCAGCATGAGCGTGGACTGGATCGCGCGCGCCGGCGCCAAGGCCAAGGGGGCGAGGCCGAAGTATTTCGAGGACCCGGCGCTTGACCGGATGCTGTCAATCGTGATGGCGGTGGCCGGCGAGGTCGCCGTGGTCAAGGAGCGGCTCGACACGGTCGAGCGGCTGCTCGACGAGAAGGGCAGCATCACCCGCGCCGATATCGAGGCCTATGCGCCCGACCGCGAGGCCGGCCATGAGCGCGGATTGATGCACCGGGAATATGCGGCGCGCATCCTTCGCGGCGTTCAGCAAGACATGGAAAGTCTTGCCGGTGCTGAATCTTCGGTGGATGACGTATCGAGACAGTTGCGCGACGGCTGACATTCGCTAAGGCTCATAATCCCACCGCCGCCGACAATCATATCGGCCTCGGTCGTAGTGATAGGGGAGAAACATGGCAGAAACCAAGAAACTCGACGGCCTGCAAAAGCCGATGACCCCGTCGGCCGACCTGGCCGCGATTGTTGGCAAGGACCCGCTGCCGCGCGGGCAGGTGGTCAGCAAGATGTGGGAATATATCAAGAAGCATGATCTGCAGAACCCGGCCAACAAGCGCGAGATTCTCGCGGACGGTCCGCTGAAGAAGATCTTCGGCAAGGACTCCTGCTCGATGTTCGAGATGAACAAGCATATCTCGAAGCATCTGAAGTAAGCCGCTTTCCCGGCCGGGGTCAGCCCCCGGCCGGATGCGCCCGGCGCCCGGCATCCAGCCTCGCCACCCAGTCCGCCACCGGCGGATCATCGAGCAGGGCGCGGCTGATCCGCTCATAATGCTGCATGAAGCGGCCGAGTTCGGCGGCGTTCATGCGCGTTTCGGCCTGCGCACGCCAGCCGGCCACCACATCCCATGAGGGTGCCTGCAACACCAGCAGCCTGTCGAGCCGTTCCCAGAGCGCGGCATAGGGCCCGGCCAGCTGGTCGTTGACCGCCGTGCGCCAACGGCCGTCGGCATCTTCCTGTGCCTCCAGCGCATTGATCGGCAGTGCCAGCGCCTCGGCCGGTTGCGGCCGTGCGCCAAGGCACCAGCCTTCGAAAATGACGACATCGACCGGGGCGTCGATGGCGGTCCAGGCCGATTGCGGCGCCCTGTCGTCGGCGGTCTTGTCGAACCGAGGCACCCGAACGGGGCCGAAAGTTAATGAAAGTGACGCCAAGAACTGCCGGATCAGCCCCATATCATGCGTCCCTGGGACGCCGCGGGTGAGGAAGAGCGGGTGTACGGTGGCCGCCAGCCGGGAGCGCTCGGCCCGGGTCAGGTAGAAGTCATCGATCGAGACGGCGACGGCCCGCAGGCCATGATCCGTGCCAAGCAGATCGACGAGCAGGGCGGCGAGCGTCGACTTGCCGCTGCCTTGCACGCCGGACAGGCCGACCAGCAGGTCGCGCCCCTGCCCTGCCCGCCAGCCGGCGATCCGCGCCGCCAGCGGTCGCCACGGCGCCGGATCGATCAATCGTCCAGAAGCTCGGCCGGCGCGTGGATGCGCAGGCGCTTGACCCGGCGCGGGTCGCCGTCGATGACCTCGAACCGCCAGCCGCCCGGCGTGGCGATGGTCTCCCCCGGCGCCGGGACGCGGCCGGCGAGCATGAACACCATGCCGCCCAGCGTATCGACCTCGGCATCGATCTCGGCGTCGCCGAAGCGGATTCCCAATGTTTCTTCAAGGGCTTCGAGCGTCAGCCGAGCGTCCGCCTCCCACAGGTCGTCGCCGATCGCCTGAATCAGCGCCGCCTCGTCCTCGTCATGCTCGTCCTCGATCTCGCCGACGATCTCCTCGACCAGATCCTCGATCGTCACCAGCCCGTCGGCGCCGCCATATTCATCGATGACGATGGCCATATGAGTGCGGCCGGCGCGCATCCGGGCCAACAGGTCGACGACGCGCATCGAGCCGGGCACGAACAGCACCGGGCGCAGCAGCGGCTCGATCGGCTGTTCGGCCAGTTTCGAGGGGCCATTGCCGAATTCCTCGGCAATCAGCGCATAGATATCCTTCACATGCGCCATGCCGATGATCTGGTCGGTATTGCCGCGCCATACCGGCATGCGGCTGTGGCCGGCCTCGCGCAGCAGCGCCACCAGCGCCGGAAAGCCGAGGCTTTCATCGAACATCACCATGTCCGAGCGCGGCACGGCGATATCGCCGACCCGGCGTTCGCCGAAATGCAGCATGTTCTTGAGCATGGTCCGCTCGACGGCGGTCAGGTCATCGGCGGCGGCGCCGATGTCGCTGTGTTCGTCGATGGCTTCCTCAAGGCTTTCCCTGAGCGATGGTTCCGGCGCCTGGCCCAGCATACGCCGGACCGAGCGCCACAATCGGCTGGCTATTTCGGGGCTACTATCGCCCTCGGGGTCAGGCATCGGGTGACACCTCAGACCGGATAGGGATCGCCCAGGCCGAGCCGGGCACAAACACTGCGTTCAAGCGCTTCCATGGCGTCTGCCGCCATCTCCCCTGTTTCATGATCATATCCTAACAGGTGAAGGGTGCCGTGCACAATCAGGTGCTGCACATGATCCTCGAACAGCCAGTCGCGCGCGGCTGCCTCAGCGCGGCAGGTCTCGGCAGCGATGACGATATCGCCGAGCAGCGCCTCGCCGTCGTCGCTGTTCGACAGGCTGCCGAGCAGCACCGAATCGAGCATCGGGAAGCTGAGCACGTTGGTCGGCTTGTCCTTGTTCCGGAACTGGCGGTTGAGCGCATGGACCTCGGCATCATCGGTCAGCCGGACGCTGCACTCCAGGTCGAAGCGGCGCAGCGCCAGCCCGGCATGCGGCGTTTCGGCGATGGCGGCGGCGACCGCCGCCGACGCCAGGGCCGGCCAGTCGATGGCCTCGGGCCAGTCACCGGCGGCGATGATGGTATCGGTATGAAGCATGGGTCAGGCGTCCTGCGGTGGGCCTTCATAGGCATCGACGATCAGCCCGACCAGCGGATGGCGGACGACCTCGCGGCTGGAGAAGCGCAGCGTGGCGATGCCCTCGATCCCGTCCAGCCGGCGGACGGCATCGGCCAGCCCGGACTGGCCGGGGTTGGGCAGGTCGACCTGGTTGGGGTCGCCGCAGATCACCATCCGGCTCTTCTCGCCGAAGCGGGTGAGGAACATCTTCATCTGGAGCGGCGTGGTGTTCTGCGCCTCGTCGAGGATGATGAAGGCATTGGCCAGCGTCCGCCCACGCATGAAGGCCAGCGGCGCGATCTCGATCTCGCCGGACGCCAGCCGGCGCTCGACCTGCTCGGCCGGCAGCATGTCGTAGAGCGCATCGTAGAGCGGGCGCAGATAGGGATCGACCTTGTCCTTCATGTCGCCGGGCAGGAAGCCGAGGCGCTCGCCGGCCTCGACCGCCGGGCGCGACAGCACCAGCCGGTCGACCGAACCGGCAATCAGCTGGGACACGGCCTGGGCGACGGCGAGATAGGTCTTGCCGGTGCCGGCCGG
>NZ_JBIMKZ010000014.1:0-3431 GCF_051860865.1 Polymorphobacter sp.
CCGATCGTTCGTACCAAACCCATTCATGGGGTCTGGGGCCCAAGGCCCCAGCCGCCGGAGGCCCTTTCCCCGCTCACGGCTTCCAGACCAGCGCCCGGGCGCCGCCGTCCATCATGCCATGGATCATGTCGGACAGGCAGGTCTCCGGCTTGGGGTAGGACCGGCGGCTCTGGGTCAGCCCCAGCGACAGCGCCACCTCGACCAGCTTGTAGGTCAGCGGCCCCGGATTGATCAGCGGCACCGGCAGCCGCTCCGCCAGCCAGGCATGGCTCTGGTGCATCGTCGTCGACCCCAGGCAGATCGCCTCGGCACCGTCCTCGACGCACTGCATCGCGGCGGCGAGGAACTTCGGAAACACATCCTCTTCCTTGCCGCCGAGCAGGCTCGACACGTTCGGCGCGATATTGGGCGAGCGGATCGACACGCATTTGCTCTCCAGCCCATATTCCCTCAGGTTCTTGGTATAGAGCCCCTTCCACGGCCCCCATTGCGTCATGATCGAGAAATTGCCGGCAAACATCAGCGCGGTCAGATAGGACGCGCGGGCCGGCGAAATCACCGGAATATCGAGCACGGACCGCAGCGCGTTCATGCCGGAATCGCTCATCGTGTCGATGCACACCGCATCATAGCCATCATCCTGCGCCGAAATCCCGACCTCGAAAATCGACATGTCGGCCAGCAGATAGTCATGGTACGTCTCATAGAGTAGCGGCGCCGCCTTGACCGGCTTGAAGTCGAAGACAATGTCCGGACCTGTCTGCACCGATTGCAGCTGTGCCTCGCGGTTCGCCACCCCCTCATCGTCGAGCGGAAACGGAACGATGACCAGGACACGCTTCTGAGCCACGATGCTCTCCTTCAGCACGGTTGATACGTCCAACTATGCGGAGCCGACAGGATTTGGTCCAGACCTTTATGCCTCCACAGAAGCTTTGGCGGCGTCGCGAAGCAATGATATGCATGCGCAATGACCGACAGCGACCACCGGATCACCGATGAGCAGACGCTCGAAGCCATCATCGGCGAACCGATGGAATTCGTCCGCGCCAAGATCGTCGCCGAGCTCAGCGACGCCATGCGCCAGTTCATCGCCTCGGCGCCGCTGGCCTTCGTCGCCACCATCGACGAGCACGGACGGGTCGATATCTCGCCCAAGGGCGACCCCGCCGGCTTCGTCCTCGTCGACAGCGACGGATCGCTGCTCGTCCCCGAGCGACCCGGCAACCGACTGGCCTTCGGCTTCCGCAACATCCTGCGCGGCAGCAGCGGCGGGGGCGGCGGCGAAGTCGGCCTGATCTTCCTCGCTCCCAACCAGCGCGAAACACTGCGCATCAAAGGCGTCGCCACCCTGCACAACGACCCCGCAATCCTCACCACCATGCACGTCGGCGGCAAGCCGGCCCTGCTCTACATGCGGGTGCGGCCAACCGAATGCCACTTCCACTGCGGCAAGGCACTGATCCGCTCCCACCTCTGGCAACCAGAAAAATGGACTGGCGACGCCCACTCGATCGCCGCCCGCGGCTACGCCTCACAAGGCCTGCTCGGCAGCAGCGACGTCGCCCAAACCGAAACCGTGCTCGATCAGGTCTATCGGGACGAGCTGTACTAGGCCGTGAACTTGTAACCGGGAACCACCGCTAACGCCAGGACACTGCCCTTCAGTTGGCAGATCAGCTTGCCTACTTCCCGACGTTCGTTAGTCTCAGAGCAATGAGAACGGCCGTACCCGCGCATCTAGGCATCGTCAGCCCTCGCCGAACGGCGGTTCGCTTGGTTGCGCTGACGGCTGCCGTCTGCATCGGCACGCTCCCTGTGGCAGCCTTTGGTCAAGACGGTTGGCGAGACGGTGGCAAGCCGATTGCCGGCGATCCGTCGATGGCTTCATCCAAAAGTTTTGCTGTTTTTCAGATCGCAACCTTGGATGGAGAAGGTTTTGCTGCCCGGTGGAACATGCCAACCGCAGGCGTCGAAATAGCCAAGACCTCGAAAGTAGCTCGCAACCAGCCTGTCTTCATATTCATCGTCTTTACGGGATGCACGCCAGATCAATCAGGCACGTGCAACGTAACAGCCGATTTCAGGATGTTTGATCCAGTCGGAAAGTCGTTCGGTGAACAACTCGGAAGCCGCGTCTGGGTCGGGGCGCCGCCACCGACAAAGTATGCTCTGCAGCTATCGTCTGAATATCTCGGCATGATTGTGGAGAATAAGGACAGCCTCGGTGCTTATCGGATCGTTGCCACTGTAACTGATCACGTTTCAGGTATAAGCTTGACGACCGAGCAAAAGATTATAGCCGAGCCAGCGCCTTAACGACCAAAACACGGATAGGGCAACCGGCAGCTTTCATCGAGGTCCACCCGAAGCCACCTGTCGCAAATGCACCCAATCTCAGCCATTCGGTTTCAGGAGTTTACGGCCTAGACGGTAAGACAGAGGGCCTCCGGCGCTAAGAGAAGGGCCTCCGGCGGCTGGGGCCACAGGCCCCAGACCCGAAATATTTGGTCGATCCCACAGCGCCGTCGATTGTCGCCTGGCGAAGGCCCAATTATCGGCGACTATAGCGTTTGCAAACCCAACTGAACGTCTGACAATGGTAGGAAGCGGTCGTTCATTCACCCCTTAGGCGAACACACCCGCGTCTTCCACCAGAACGAAGTGGCGACGGTGAGAATGAGTAAGACCATTCCGTTGGCAAGCATATACAACGACTGCGAAAGCCAAAACAACCACAGACCGAAAATAAGACAAAATACCGCCAGCAAGGCGCAGAAGGCTAGGAACATGTTTTGTCGAGCTACGTCGGTCATCAATGCAACCCATCTTGTATATGCAGATCGCTTCCTTCCAGCCAAACTGCGGCGTCCCAACGATCATCTTTGTCAGAAAAGACGTAGCACCTGCGACGATCTACAGGTTGCGGTAGGCAGTACTTGCTTAATCCAACGATGGCCTCGGACCCTATTGAATACACCCACTCATCAACTGGGTCCTGAAACCCAGAATGATCGTAAATTCGAAGCGTCAACGGAGTGCCGTATACTTGCCCAAGATATTTAACCTGAAGGCGAGCGGGTTCAATCAAAAGAGTTTGAACAGCCGTTCCAAGGAAGAGTATTGCGTAGCCGCTGAGAACGATCAATCCGTAACCTGGTACCGAAGCGGCACCCGACGGAATACAGCGTAGCCTCCGGAGAACGAACCAAAGGAGGCCTCCCCCGGCCGCAATCGGGAGAAGCAGGACCAGCGACGCCAAGAACATTGCGCCATCATACCCCATGCCGTGCCTCCCGCCGCTTCATACGCGGATGATGTCATAAGCGAGCCGTGTCCGCTATTGGGCGAAAGCGGCCGTTTCAAAACCTAGGGCTTGCAAACGAGATTATCGCCCAATTATCGGGGTCTGGGGCTATCGGCCCCAGCCG
>NZ_JBIMKZ010000014.1:3440-18186 GCF_051860865.1 Polymorphobacter sp.
CCCCCCCCCCCCCCCCCCGCCGGAGGCACCTTCTCTTGCCGCCGGAGGCTTCTTCTTGCTGCCGGAGGCACATGATTACGGCTTAAAGCGCCTCGGCGGCGTGGACAAATTGGTTAGGGGTGAGCCTTCCAAGTGTCATCCGGATACTTGATGATCTGCCGTCGCCATATCCAGATGGCAAAGGCAAACATCAGCACGCCGGAAGTGATGCCCGCAGCCCATCCCTTTTGATGGCCGTAAATATCGCGACGCGAACAACCTTCATCGGCGCAAATTTAGGAGAATATCTTTTGCCAGATGACAAGGAGAAAATAACGTGATCATATTAAGAAAGTTATAAGATTAGGAGGTTCAATGTGATCAATTGTTTAATTCGAAAAGTATCAATTGTTAGCTTAGCGCCTATCGTATTATTAGTATCGTGCAACTCTGATGATAAATGCAAAGGATTTCCCGACAAATTAGAACGCATAACAGAGGCTACTCCAAAGCTGACTGATTATCAGGAGACAGTTTCCCTTCAAAACGCTGTCAGCTTAATCAACAGGTGCTATGAACGAGCATCATACGCAAATATAGGTTACGAAATATCTCTTGAGAGAATTGCCAAGGGTAATGATGGATACTATTATATTTTCTTTAGTTTTATTCACATATCGGATAGTTGGATCGTGTTCAAAGTGCGACAAAATGGAGTGATTGAGGCAGCTTTTAATTACAGCCCGCTTTCTAGATTTGCTGCCCCTGGTTGAGGTGCTAAAATTCGAGTGTTCTCGGACCGAGATGCGCTTGATTCATTTGGTTGTCCGCCGTCAAGGCCGATGGCACAGAATTGAGGTTGTGACGTAAGGGGGGTTGGGGTTTCGCCGAAGTGACAAAGGAACGAAGATGAAGCCCTAGGCCTTGAACCAGCCCTCGGCGGCGAGGTGGTCCCAGATGCGGCGGACGGCAGCGCCGCCGGCGGCGGCGACGCGGGCCGGGTCATCGACGACCAGGGTGCCGTCCCAGACCTGGAAGATCCCGTCGGTCATGACGTGGCGGACGGATTTGCCATTGGCGTAGAGCAGGTTGTTGAGCGGTTCGGGGGGCATGGCGCCGCCGCCGACGAGGTAGCCGCTGACATCGACGGTGATCAGGTCGGCTTTGGCCCCGGGCTTGATCCGGCCGAGATCGGGGCGGCGCAGGCCGTCGGCGGCGATCCGGGTGGCGCTGTCGATGGCGTTCCATATGGTGGGGTTGACGGATTTGCCCTCGCGCGGCCCGAGCAGCGAATGCCGCGCCTGGCCGTAGAGGACCGAGAGCTTCAGATTCTCGAGATAGTCGTTGGAATGGGTATCGATGCCGATGTTGGTCCGCATGCCGGCCGCCAATGCCTCGGGCCAGGGCTGGGTGTCGCCGCCGGCGCCGCTGGCCGAGGGGCAGTGCGCGTAGACGGCGCCCTTGCTGTTGAACAGCGGCGCGTCGGTTGCAAAGTCGAACGCGGACAGATGGGCGGCGAAGAACGGGCCGTCCATCAGCCCATGGTCGGCGCAGAAGCGGGTCGGCGAGACGCCCCATAACCGCGCTGTGACCTCGGGCTCGCCGCTGCGCTGGGCGAGATGGATATGGATGCCGGTGCCCAGCTCCCGGGCGGCGGCGGCGAGCGCCTTCATGGTCGCCGGGGTCTGGGTGTCGGTGGCATGCGGCGCCATCATCGGCCGGATGCGACCATTGCTCTTGCCCCGGTGCCGGCGCCCGAAATCGAGGGCGGCGGCAATTTCGGCCAGGAGGCCCGGCTCGGCGTCGCGCAACACCTGGTCATCGGCGCGGAACCAGATCGGAAACAGCGTCGCGATGCCGGGGATCATTCCGCCGGGATAGCCGCGCACCCCCCATTTCTCGGCGACGCGCACATAGCTTTCGGCCTGCCGCAACGACAGGGACATCTCGACATGGGTGGTGCATCCCGACAGCAGCAGCTCGGCGACATTATAGGCCGTCAGCGCATCGAGAGCATTATCGTCAAGCATTTCAACGACTTCGAGGGGCCTGGCAAAGGACCGCCCGCCCTCGATGATCCCGCGCGTCGGCGTCGCCGAACAGGCATGGGTATGGCCGGAGATGAAGCCCGGCAGCAGCAGGTCGCCCGGCACCCGCACCCGCGGCAGGTCCCCGGCCATCGGGGCCTCGCTGACCGCCTCGATCCTGTCACTGTCGACCAGCACGGAGACGCCATGGCGCACCGCCACCGAGCCATCGGCCTGCTCGAGCAGCGCCGCCCCGGCCTCGATGACGAAGCGCCCGCGCGGCAGCGCCTCGCGGGCCGCCGCCTGCCCGGCCCCGAGCGTGCCCAGCGCCACCGCGTGCGCGACCATCGCCGTCTTGAGCATCGTCCGCCGCCCCGGATCGGCAGGCTCGGCCGCCGCCCGGCAGATCACGCACCCGCCCTCTGATCCTGCCATTGCCACCCTCGTTCTTGGCCTCACCTTCCTAACCTTATCGATGTGCGCCCAAAGGGCAATTCGGGTTACAGTCGGGCAAATGACGGAGTGATGATCATGCCCGCAACCCGCATTGAGACCGACACGATGGGCCCGATCGAGGTCCCGGCCGACCGCCTCTGGGGCGCCCAGACGCAGCGCAGCCTCGAGAACTTCCGGATCGGCACCGACCGCATGCCGCTGCCGATCATCCATGCGCTCGGCACGATCAAGGGCGCGGCAGCGCGGACCAATGCGCGGCTGGGCGTGCTCGATGGCCGGCTGGCCGATGCCATCGCCAGCGCCGCCGCCGAGGTCGCCGATGGCAGCCTCGATGCCGAGTTTCCGCTGGTCGTCTGGCAGACCGGCTCGGGCACGCAGACGAACATGAACGCCAACGAGGTCATCGCCAACCGCGCCAACGAGGCGCTCGGCGGCCGGCGCGGCGAAAAGGCCCCCGTCCATCCGAATGACCATGTCAATCTGAGCCAGTCCTCTAACGACACCTTCCCCACCGCGCTTCACATCGCCGCCGCCGGTCAAGTTACCCGCGCGCTGTTGCCGGCGCTCAAGGCGATGCACGCCGCGCTCGCGCGCAAGGCCGCGCTCTGGGCCGACGTCATCAAGATCGGCCGGACCCACACCCAGGACGCGACGCCGCTGACACTGGGCCAGGAGTTCTCCGGCTATGCCGCCCAGGTCGGCGCCGGTATCGCGCGCATCGAGCTGGCGCTGCCCGGTGTCCATGAACTGGCGCAAGGCGGCACCGCCGTCGGCACCGGGTTGAACGCGCCGCGCGGGTTCGCCGAGGGCGTGGCGGCGGAGATCGCCGCGATGACCGGCCTGCCGTTTGTCACCATGCCCAACAAGTTCGCGGGCCTCGCCGGGCAGGATGCCCTGCTGTTCCTGCACGGCGCGCTCAATGCGCTGGCCACCAGCCTGTACAAGATCGCCAGTGACATCCGGCTGCTCGGCTCAGGCCCGCGATCGGGGCTGGGGGAGCTGGCGCTGCCGGAAAATGAGCCTGGCAGCTCGATCATGCCGGGCAAGGTAAACCCGACACAGGTGGAGGCGCTGACGCAGGTCTGTGCGCAGCTGTTCGGCAACCACGCGACGCTGACCTTCGCCAACAGCCAGGGCCAGTTCGAGCTGAACGTCTATCGGCCGGTGATGGCCCATGCCTTTCTCCAGAGCGTGCGGCTGCTGGGCGACGCGGCCAACAGCTTCACCGCGCATCTGCTTGCCGGGCTGGAGCCGCGACGGGACAACATCGCCCGTGGCCTCGACAATTCGCTGATGCTGGTGACCGCACTCGCCCCGTCGATCGGCTATGACGCGGCCGCCAAGATCGCCAAGACCGCCCATCAGCAGGGATCGACGCTGCGCGACGCCGCCATCGCCAGCGGCAAGGTCAGCGCCGACGACTATGACCGGATCGTCGACCCGGCAAAGATGCTGGGGCCGGACGCGTAACGACAGGAAGTCCCCGGCGCCTAGCCGTCGATGAGCATCCCGTGCCGCTTCTTGCCCGCCGAAATCCGGGCGCCGACACTGACCATCACACCTTCGTCCGCCACCGCCTCGCCGTCCACCCGGGCGCCGCCGCCGGCCACCAGCCGCCGCGCCTCGCCCTTGCTGGCGGCAAAGCCGAGGCCGACCAGCGCATCGAGGATGGTCACCGGGCCGGTTACCGCGAATTTCGGCAGGGCCTCGCCGCTGCCACCGCCGAAGGTGGCCGCGGCCGTGGCGGCCGCCGTTTCGGCCGCGGCGCGGCCACGGCACAGCGCCGTGGCTTCGGTGGCCAAGCGGATCTTGGCGGCGTTGATGTCGCCGGCCAGCACCGTCTCGATCTCGTCGAGCCCGAGATCGGTGAACAGCTTGAGGAAGCGGCCGACATCACGGTCATCGGTGTTGCGCCAGAATTGCCAGTAATCGAAGCTCGGCAGCATGTCCTCGTTGAGCCAGACCGCGCCGGCCGCCGTCTTGCCCATCTTGCTGCCATCGGCGCGGGTGATCAGCGGCGTCGTCAGCCCCCAGGCCTCGCGTCCGTCGACGCGGCGGATCAGGTCGGTGCCGTTGACGATATTGCCCCATTGGTCGCTGCCGCCCATCTGCAGCACGCAGCCATAGCGGCGGTTGAGCTCCAGATAATCATAGGCCTGCAGGATCATATAGTTGAATTCGAGGAAGCTCAGCGGCTGCTCGCGGTCGAGCCGCAGCTTGACGCTGTCGAAGGTCAGCATCCGGTTGATCGAGAAATGCCGGCCGATATCGCGCAGGAAGGGGATGTATTGGAGCGTCGACAGCCACTCGTCATTGTTGACCATGATCGCGTCCGACCCGCTCTCGCCGAAGCGGACGAAATTCTCGAACGCCGTGCGGATGCTCGCCATGTTGGCGGCGATCTGGCGGTCATCGAGCAGCTGGCGCGCATCGTCCTTGCCGCTCGGATCGCCGACCTTGGTGGTGCCGCCGCCCATCACCACGATCGGCCGGTGGCCGGCGGACTGAAGATGGCGGAGCATCATGATCGACACCAGATGGCCGATATGCAGGCTCGGCCCCGTGCAATCGAAGCCGATATAGGCGGTGATCGACCCCTTCGCCGCCGCCGCATCGAGCGCGGCCGCGTCGGTGAGCTGATGGATGAAGCCGCGTGCTTCGAGCGTGCGGAGGAGTGAGGAGGCGTAGGTCATGACGCGACGCCATAGCCCGCATGACAGGCCCTCGCCAAGCCGCTAGCGTATGGCCATGCGACCCCTTCTCGTTCTCGGCCTGATGTCCGGCACCTCGCGCGACGGCATCGACGCCGCGCTGCTCGAAACCGATGGCGAGGCGCATGTCGTGCCGCGCGGCTTCCTGACCCTGCCCTATGCGGCCGAAACCCAGGCGCGCATCGGCGACGCCTGCGCCCGGGCGCTCGCCATGGACCACCCCGGACCCGACCCGGTGATCGATGCGCTGTCCGCCGAACTCGCCGACCTCCACGCGCTGGCCGTGCAGCGCCTCTGCGCCGCCACCGGCACGCCGCTCGATTCGGTGGCGCTGATCGGCTTCCACGGCCAGACCATCGCCCATCGCCCGGCTGCCGGCTGGACCTGGCAGACCGGCGATGCGGCGCGGCTGGCCGCCGCCACCGGCCGGCCGGTGATCCATGATTTCCGCTCGGCCGATGTTGCCGCCGGCGGCCAGGGCGCGCCGCTGGCACCCGGCTATCACCGCGCTCGCTCGACCGGGCTGGGCCGGCCGCTCGGCGTGCTCAACCTCGGCGGCGTCGGCAACCTGACCTGGTTCAGCGAGCACGACTGGGGCAGCTTCGACACCGGCCCGGCCAATGCCCTGATCGATGACTGGGTCCGCGCCGCCGGCCGCGGCGGCTATGACAAGAACGGCGCGCTGGCCGGCGCCGGCAGCGTCCAGGAAACGATCCTCACCGCGATGCTCGACCTGCCCTGGTTCGACGCGCCGCCCCCCAAATCGCTCGACCGCGACGATTTCGATATCGGCGCGGTGCGCACGCTCTCCCCAGCGGACGGCGCCGCCACGCTCACCGCCTTCACTGCCGAGACCGTCCGTCTGGCACTCGGCCATGTGCCGCCGCTCGAACGCCTGCTGGTCACCGGCGGCGGCCGCCACAACCCGGTGCTGATGGCGATGATCGAGGCCCGCACCGGCGTGCCGACGGTGCCCGTCGAGGCGGTAGGCTGGGACGGCGACGCCCTCGAAGCCGAAGCCTTCGGCTGGCTGGCCGTCCGCGCCGAGCGCGGGCTACCGCTCAGCTGGCCGGAAACCACCGGCGTTCCCGCCGCGATAACCGGCGGGCGCCGCGCGGCTTAGGCGGCAAGAAAGGAGAGCCTCCAGCGGGAAGTAAAAATGCCTCCGGCGGCTGGGGCCGCAGGCCCCAGACCCCAGTGATTTAGGCCGTGAACTCATAAACGGGAACGACCGTTAACGCCCACTTGCGGACAGCCACGTTTGCGGGAACCATACCTGTTCGGAAGGGGTGGGTTGATGCAGAAACAACCACGGGTGCGGGGGATTGCGCTTGCGGCACTGGTTACCGCTGCTGTCGCGGCCTCTTTCGCTGCTCTTGGAATGCGACCGGATAACATCGCGATCTACTATCGTGACACGCTAACTTCCGTGGGGTTCACCGTTTGGTTTTCCGGCCTGATGGTCGCGACACTGTCCCCACCCATCTTAGCGATAACCTTCTGGTTCGGCTCTAAAGGAGCCCGGTACGGTTGGCTTCTTCACTTCCTTCTTGTGCCCGTTACCTACGCATTTGTGCGAGGGGCCACCGCGATCATGCTGATGGCCGCGAATGAACCAGACATCGATGGTCTCACGGGATGGGCCACCGTTCCCGCAGCGATGCTAATGTTCCTTTGTCCGGTGGTGTATTTCGTGGCTCTCGGTTTCAAGAGCCTGCGTAGGCGAAGGGTGACAGCGAACGGCAGGTAACCACCCAGTGTCAGCCGTTCGGCTTTATGATTCTACAGCTTAGTTGATCCCCCAGGACCTTAGGCCGTCGCCACGCCAAGGCCAGATTGTCGGGGTCTGGGGCCTGCGGCCCCAGCCGCCGGAGGCATCTTGTTGCCGCCACGTCCGCCGGAAGCGCACGTCGGCTGAATGGCGATGCCGCCTAGCGGCCGCCGTTGGCCAGTCGCATGTCGAGGTAGCCGTCGACCGAGCCCATCAGCAGATCCATTTCGTTCTGGAAGAAATGGTTGGCGCCGGGGATTGTCTGGTGCTCGATGGTAATGTGGCGCTGGGTCTTCAGCTTTTCGACCAGCTTCAGCACTGCGGCGCCGGGGACCACCTCGTCCGCTTCGCCATCGACGATGATGCCCGATGACGGGCAGGGGGCGAGGAAGCTGAAATCATACATGTTCGCCGGCGGCGCGATGGAGATGAAGCCCTTGATCTCGGGTCGCCGCATCAGCAGCTGCATGCCGATCCAGGCGCCGAAGGAGAAGCCGCCGACCCAGGTGGTGTGTGCTTCCGGGTTGAACTGCTGCATCCAGTCGAGCGCGCTGGCGGCGTCCGACAGTTCGCCGATGCCATTGTCGAATACGCCCTGGCTGCGGCCGACGCCCCGGAAATTGAAGCGCAGCGTCGCAAAGCCGCGCTTCACGAAGCTGTTGTACATCGCCATGACGATCGGGTGGTTCATCGTGCCCTGCGCCGGATGGGGCTGCAGCAGGATCGCCACCGGCGCACGAGGCTTGGAGGCGGGCTGGTAGCGCCCTTCGAGTCGGCCCTCGGGGCCGGGAAAGATGACTTCGGGCATAAGGCGATCAAAGGCTTTCGGGCTGTGCGGAAGAGAACGGCGCGTTATAGAGGCCCTATGAGCGGAATCGCAATGAAAAGCCGCGTCTACCTCGACCATGCCGCCACCACCCCGGCCTGGCCCGAGGCGATTGCCGCCATGGCCGAGGCCGCCGGCATGCCGGGCAACCCCGCCTCGGTGCATCATCAGGGCCAGCGCGCGCATGGGGTGCTGGAGCGAGCGCGCACCGTTCTGGCGGGGTGGACGGGCCGCGCGGCCGACCGGATCATCTTCACCAGCGGCGGCACCGAGGCGCTGTCGATCGCCATCGCCGGGTGCGGGTTGCGGCTGGTGGCGGGGGCCACCGAGCATGCGGCGGTGCTGTCATGGGGTGCCGAGATGCTGCTGCCGGTCGATGGCGACGGCCTGATCGATTTCGCCGCGCTCGATGACGCGCTCAGGGAGGGGCCGGCGCTGGTCGCCGTGCAGCATGCCAACAACGAGACCGGGGTGATCCAGCCGATCGCCGATATTGCCGCGATGGTGCGCGCCGCCGGCAGCCTGTTGCTTGTCGATGCTGTCCAGTCTGCCGGCAAGCTGCCGTTGCCGGATGCCGACTATGTCGCGATTTCGGCCCACAAGACCGGCGGACCGATGGGCGCCGGTGCGCTGATCGTCGCCCCCTCGGCACCGCTGGCGGGGCGGGTGGGCGCGCAGGAGCGCGGCTTCCGTGCCGGCACGCCCAATCTGCCGGGCCTTGCCGGCTGGGCTGCGGCGATCGACGCCCAGCTGGCCGCCCCGCCCGACTGGGCGGCGGTGACGGTGCGGCGGGACGCGTTGGCCGCGCGGCTGGTGGCGGCCGGTGCCGTGCTTCACGGTGCGCGTGCGCCGCGCCTGCCGAATATTCTCAGCCTCGGGCTGCCCGGCGTGGCGGCGACGACCCAGCTGATGGCGCTCGACCTGGCCGGCTTCGCGGTCAGTGCCGGGGCGGCCTGCTCGTCCGGCAAGGTCGGGCCGAGCCATGTGCTCGCGGCGCAGGGGCTGGGGCCGGCGGCGGCCGAAGCGATCCGCGTCAGCCTGTCCCCGGCCACCACCGAGGCCGAGCTGACTGCCTTTGCCGACGCCTGGGAGGCGATGGCCGCGCGGATGCGCCCGAAGGCCGCCGCATGAGCCTGCCCGTCTATCTCGACTATGGCGCGACCACGCCGCTCGATCCGGCGGTGGCGGCGGCGATGCAGCCCTGGGGCGTCGACCATTTCGGCAACCCGCACAGCGCCCACCGCTGGGGCTATGAGGCCAAGGCGGCGGTGGAGACGGCGCGCGGCCATGTCGCCCGGCTGATCAACGCCCCGGTGGAGGCGATCGCCTTCACCAGCGGCGCCACCGAGTCGGTCAACTGGGCGATGAAGGGCCTGTTGATGGCGCCGGGGCAGAGCCGCCGCCGTATCGTGACGCTGGCCACCGAGCATAGCTGCGTGCTGGAGACGGCTGAGTATCTGGGCGGCATCGGCGCGCAGCTGACGATCGTGCCGGTGCGCGCCAATGGCCTGGTCGATCTTGGCGACATGGAACGCGCGCTCGGCGAGGATGTGGCGCTGGTGTCGACGATGCTGGTCAACAACGAGATCGGCGTGATCCAGCCGGTCGCCGAGATCGCCCGGCTCGCCCATGCCGCCGGCGCGGTGATGCACTGCGACGCGGCGCAGGGTTTCGGCAAGGTTCCGATCGATGTCGAGGCAATGGGCATCGACCTGCTGAGCCTGACGGCCCACAAGGTCCATGGCCCCAAGGGTATCGGCGCGCTGTATCGGCGGCCGTTCACGGTGATCGCGCCGCTGCTGCACGGCGGCGGGCAGGAGGATGGCCGCTCGGGCACGCTGGCGACACCGCTGATCGTCGGGCTGGGCGAGGCGGCCCGCATCGCCGTCGCGCGCATGGCCGAGGACCATGCCCATGCACTGCGCCTGCGCGACCAGCTGTTGGCCGGGCTGGGCGTGCCGTATCGTGTCCACGGCGACCTTGAGGCGCGCTGGCCGGGCAATCTCAACCTGGGCTTTCCGGCCTTGTCCGGCCGGCCGATCCTGCCGCTCATTCCCGGCATCGCCGCGAGTTCGGGCTCGGCTTGCTCGCAGTTGAGTGGGCGGCCGAGCCATGTGCTGACGGCGCTGGGATTGTCCGACGCCGAGGCGAAATCGGCCCTGCGGCTGGGCTTCGGGCGCTTCACCACCGATGCGGAGGTTGATATTGCAGCGCAACAAATTCATAAGGCGATAACCGCTTTGCTGAACGAGGCCGCCTGACATCGACATGCCGACCATTCGCTTCCACTCCGCTGACGGCGCTTTCCAGCAGGCTGTCGACGCTGCTCCCGGTAGCCGTTTGCTGGATGTGGCGCAGGCCAGCGGACAGCCGCTCGAAGGCAGTTGCGAGGGGGCGATGGCGTGCAGCACCTGCCATGTGCTGATCTCCGGCGCCGATGCCGGCCGCCTGCCGCCGCCGACCGAGGAGGAAGAGGACATGCTGGATTTCGCCGTCGGCGCCACGCGCAGCTCGCGGCTCGCCTGCCAGATCCAGCTGACGACGGACATCGATACGCTCGATGTCCGCATGCCGCCCGGTGTGATCGACATGAGCCGTAAATGACCGTCTCGCGCCGCAGCGCGCTGATGTTGCTGCCGGCGCTGATCGCCAGCCGGGCGCTGGCGCAGGGGGCGGCCACCCCCTCTTCCTACGAGACGCGGGTGCTGGCACTGAAGCCCGGCGAATTCATCTGGGACGGCGAGATCGCCCCGAGCGGGCCGATGATGGTGGTCGTCAATCTCTCGACGCAGCGCGCCTGGGTCTATCGCAACGGGGTGCGGATCGGCGCCAGCACGATTTCGTCCGGCAAGGCCGGCAAGCGCACGCCGACCGGGGTGTTCCAGATCCTGCAGAAGAACAAGGACCATCGCTCGAACCTCTATAACAGCGCGCCCATGCCCTATATGCAGCGGCTGACCTGGGACGGGATTGCGCTGCACGCCGGCAATCTGCCGGGCTATCCGGCGAGCCATGGCTGCATCCGCCTGCCGATGGCCTTTGCCCGGGCGCTGTTCGAGGCCAGCCCGATGGGCATGACGGTGGTGGTGGTCGACGAGAAGGTGGTCCCGGAGAGCGTCGACGAGGCCGCGATCCTTGCCCCGCTCGGGCCGAAGGGGCAGGCGCTGGTCGACGAGGCCGATCCTGAAGACGAGGGCGGCGTTTCGCGCTGGACACCGGAACGGGCGCCGACAGGCCCCGTCACCGTTGTGCTCACCACGGCCAACAAGCGGATCATCGTCTACCGCAACGGCGTCGAGATCGGCCGCAGCCGGGTCGGCGTGCCCGATGGTTTCCAGATCGGCACGCGCGCCGCCCAGTTTGCCGGGCGCGATGCCAGCGGCCGCGCCCAGTGGATCTACCTCGGCCTGTCCAGCTATCAGGAGCGCGCCGGCCAGGCGGTGGAGAAGGACGCCATCGACCAGATCGCCATTCCGCCGGTGTTCTTCGCCCATCTGCGCGAGATCATCGGCGAGGGGACCACCCTGCTCGCCACCGATGGCGGCATCCTCGGCGGCAGCACCGGCAAGCAGCTGACGGTGATGGCCAACGACTGAGGCCTCTTGCCCTCGCCGCCCGCCTCGCCCATATGCGCAGCGGGAGTCGGGCGGGCAGTGCCTTCGCCAACCCGGTCAGGTCCGGAAGGAAGCAGCCGCAACGAATTCGTGCTGGGTCGTTCCCGGCTCCCACCGCGCAGCGCGGCAAGGCGCATGCGCAGCTTGCGACTTGACTCGCGCAAGCGCGGCCGGGCTGGCAGCCGGCCATGCCGGCTGAACAGCTTCGACGTCAGCGCGGGCTTTGCCCGCGCCCTTCCCCGCGCTACACCCTCTGGACATGACAGATTCACCCGACTCCAGCCTTTTCGGCGAAGATGTGGCGCTGGCGCCTGTGTCGCCGCCGCCGGCCTATCGCGTGCTTGCCCGTAAATACCGGCCCGGCAGCTTTTCGGGGCTGATCGGCCAGCAGGCGATGGTGCAGACGCTGGCCAATGCCATCAAGCGAGACCGGCTTGCCCAGGCGTGGCTGCTGACCGGCGTGCGCGGGGTCGGCAAGACCAGCACGGCGCGGATCATCGCCCGGGCGCTCAACTGCATCGGGCCGGACGGCAGCGGCGGGCCGACCATCGACCCGTGCGGCGAGTGCGAGCATTGCCGACAGATCGCCTCGGGCAGCCACATGGACGTCATCGAGATGGACGCGGCGTCGAACACCGGCGTCGATGATGTGCGCGAGATCATCGAGGCGGTGCGCTATGCGGCCGTGTCGGCGCGCTACAAGATCTACATCATCGATGAAGTCCATATGCTCACCAAGAACGCCTTCAACGCGCTGTTGAAGACGCTGGAGGAGCCGCCGCCGCATGTGAAATTCATCTTCGCCACCACCGAGGTGCAGAAGCTGCCGGTCACTGTGCTCAGCCGCTGCCAGCGCTTCGACCTGCGCCGCGTGCCGGCCGAAACGCTTGTCAGCCATTTCGCCGGCATTGCCGAAGCGGAATCGATCGTCGCCGAGCCAGAGGCGTTGGCATTGATCGCCCGCGCCGCCGAGGGCTCGGTCCGCGACGGGCTGTCGCTGCTCGACCAGGCGATTGCGCATGGCGGGGACACGGTCAGCGCGGCGCAGGTGCGGGACATGCTCGGCCTCGCCGATCGCGGCGCCGTGCGGACGCTGTTCGGGCTGTGCCTGGCTGGCGACGCCCCGGCGATGCTCGCGGCGCTCGCCGAACAGCATGATCTCGGCCGCGAGCCCGAGGCGCTGCTGCGCGAACTGCTCGGCCTCGTCCATGCCATTACCCGCCAGCGGATTGCGCCCGGGGTCGATCCGTCGCTGAGCCGCGAGGAACAGGAAGCGATTGCCGACTGGGCGACGGCGCTCGACATGCCGAAGCTGCACCGGCTCTGGCAGTTGCTGCTCAAGGGGCTGGCCGATGTTCAGGCCGCGCCGCACCCGATGCAGGCGACCGAGATGGCGCTGCTGCGGCTGATTCATGCCAGCGAACTTCCCGACCCGGGCGAGTTGCTGCGGACGCTGGCCAATGCGCCCCCTGCCCCAGCACCTGCTGCCCGGAATTCGGCGCCGGCGCCCGCCCCGGCGGCCGCCCTTAGCGCCCTGCCCGCCGATTATGCCGGGCTGGTCGCGCTGTTCCAGGCGCACACCGAGCCGGCGCTGGCCCATCAGCTCAGCGACGAGCTGCGGCTGGTCAGCTATGCGCCCGAGGAGACTCCACCCCGGTTGGTACTGGCGACCGGTCCCGGCGCGCGGCGGGACCAGCTTGCCGCCATCCCGCGCCTGCTGTCGGGCTGGACCGGGACCGACTGGCAGGTCGATTTCCGCTCCAGCGGCGGGGGCCCGACGCTCCACGAAGCGCAGAAGACCGCCGCCGCCGACCGCACGGCGGCGGCGCGTCAGGATCCTCTGGTCGCGGCGCTGATCAGCCGTTTTCCCGATGCCGAGCTGCTCGGCGTCGATACGCCCCCCGCCGAAAGGAACGCCAATGCCCAGTCTCGATGAACTGATGAACGCCGCCCGCAACGTCCAGGAGCAGATGCAGAAGGCCCAGTCGGAGCTCGACCGGATCGAGGTTGAAGGGGCCAGCGGCGGCGGCCTGGTGCGAATCCGCGCCACGGCACGCGGCCAGGTGCGCGGCGTGACCATCGACCCGTCCTTGCTCGATCCGGCGTCGAAGGAGATGCTTGAGGATCTCGTTACGGCGGCCTTCAACGACACCAAGACCAAGGCCGATCAGGCCGGCAGCGCCGAAATGGCCAAGCTGACCGCCGGCATGCCGCTGCCGCCGGGCTTCAAGCTGCCCGAATTCTGAGGCCCGTCAGCGCAGGCAGGTGTCGAGCCCATCGCGGCGGACGACGCCCGCCCGCCGCTCGATGGTCCGCGAATGGCGGCGGACATAGGGCCCCGGCCGCCCGGCATTGCGGACCAGCGGCTGCGGCAGGCTCGCCGCCAGCCGCGCCGCCTCATTGGCCGTGAGGCGCTCTGCGCTCTTGCCGAAATGGTGCTGCGCCGCCGCTTCGGCGCCGTAGATGCCCGGGCCCATCTCGGCGATGTTCAAATAGACTTCCATGATCCGGGGCTTGTCCCAGATCAGTTCGATCAGCAGCGTGAACCAGGCCTCCAGCGCCTTGCGGACATAGGAGCGCCCCGGCCAGAGAAAGGCATTCTTCGCCGTCTGTTGCGAGATGGTGGAGCCGCCGCGCAACCTCTTGCCGGAGGCGTTGCCAGCCGCCGCCTTTTCGATCGCCTCGATGTCGAAGCCGGAATGGGTACAGAAGCGCGAATCCTCGGCGGCGATCACCGAGCGTGCCAGCGCCGGCGCGATGGCATCGAGCGCGACCCAGTCGCGGCTGACATGGCGGCCGGCCAGCGCATCACGTGCCATCGGCCAGGTGAAGGGAATTGGGACGAACCGATAGGTGAGTGTCCAGCCGACGCTGAGGATGACCGCCCACAACAGCAGCTTGCCAACGAGCCGCAGCCCGCGACGCACCCATGATGGCCCTCGCCGACCCCGTCCCCTTGTTGCTGCCGCCATCATGCCTCCATCACCGGCACATTGACGCCCGGCACGCGGCCGTCAATGGCGGATCGGCGGCACTGCGATCAGTCCTTTTAACGGCCGGGGCGAACGCCGCGCCAGAGCATGACGGAAAACACCAGGCTGGCCAGCAACATGCCACCAGCCTCCAGATCGGTCAGGTCGGAACGCGCGCCGATGGCCGCCGCGTCCGCATCGGCGAGGCGAACCGCCTCGGGCGACGGCTGAGCGGCGGGAGGCATGTCGGCGCCGACCATCAAGGTCGCCGCCGCCGGTCCGCTCGACAGGCCGAGCACCATGGCAGCAAGCACCATCTGGCAGCACCGGGCTCCTCGTCTCTGTCGCATGGCACCCCTTGGTTCACATCCATTACTGCATTGCAGCATA
>NZ_JBIMKZ010000014.1:18196-48202 GCF_051860865.1 Polymorphobacter sp.
AGCACGGCGGATGATGAACGGGGACCCAATAATCAATAATTTTTGATGACAGTCAGATGCTCAGACGGCCGGCAGCATATGGCGGTTGGTGGCCAGCTCATGCATGGCGCGCGACAGTTTTTCGAACGCCCGCACCTCGATCTGGCGCACCCGCTCGCGGCTGATGCCATATTCCTGGCTCAGCGCCTCGAGCGTTTCCGGCTCGTCGATCAGTCGGCGCCGGGTGAGGATATGCTGCTCGCGCTCGTTCAGCGCGTGCATGGCTTCACCCAGAAGCGCATGGCGCTGCTCGCGCTCCTGCTCGTCCGCGACCATCTCGTCCTGGAGCGGGCCGGAGTCGGCCAGCCAGTCCTGCCACTCGCCCTCGCCTTCTTCGCGCAACGGCGCGTTGAGGCTGGTGTCGCCGCCCATCGACATGCGCCGGTTCATCGACACGACTTCGTCCTCGGTCACTCCGAGGGTGGTGGCGATCTTCTCGACGTCATGGCCGCGCAGGTCGCCATCCTCGATGGCGCCGAGCTTGCCCTTGAGGCGCCGCAGATTGAAGAACAGCTTCTTCTGCGCCGCGGTGGTGCCGATCTTCACCAGGCTCCACGAGCGCAGGATATATTCCTGGATCGCCGCCCGGATCCACCACATCGCATAAGTGGCCAGACGGAAACCCTTCTCGGCATCGAACTTCTTGACGCCCTGGATCAGCCCGATATTGCCCTCGGCGATCAGCTCCGCCACCGGCAGGCCATAGCCGCGATAGCCCATGGCAATCTTGGCGACGAGGCGCAGATGGCTGGTGACCAGCGTGGCGGCGGCCTCCGGGTCCTCATGCTCGGCCCAGCGCTTGGCCAGCATATATTCCTGCTCGGGCGCCAGCAGCGGAAACTTGCGGATTTCCGATAGATAGCGGTTCAGGCCGTCCTCACCGCCAAGCGCCGGGATGCTGGTTCTGATTGCGGGAACATTGGCCATGGCTCACTCCTGCTCCAGTTCGCCTGAAAGACGACTGATTAGCTCCACTATATCGCGCGGCAGCGGGGATTCAAACGAAATCTGAGTGCCGCTCAGCGGATGGATGAAGCCGAGCGTCGCGGCATGCAGCGCCTGGCGGGCAAAACCGAGCGCGTCCAGCACCGTCGCCAACCCGCCCGGGGTCCGTCCATACGCCTGATCGCCCAATAGCGGATGGCCGATGGATGCCATGTGAACCCGGATCTGGTGGGTTCGCCCCGTCTCCAGCCGGCATTCGATGACTGCGGCGCCGGGCAGTGCCCTTGTCACCCGATAATGGGTCACCGCCCGCTTGCCGCGCCCGTCGGCCACAATGGCGATCTTCTGCCGATTGGCGGTCGATCGTGCCAGCGAGGCCTCGATCCGCCCGGCCGGCGGCACCGGCATGCCGGCCACCACCGCCGTATAGCGCCGCTCGACGGTGTGGGCAGCGAACTGCCGGGCCAGAGCCTCATGCGCGGTGTCGGTCTTGGCGACTACCAGCAGCCCCGACGTATCCTTGTCGATCCGGTGCACGATCCCCGGCCGGGCGACGCCGCCGATGCCCGACAGCCGGCCGGCGCAATGGTGGAGCAGTGCATTGACCATCGTGCCATCGAGATTGCCGGCGGCCGGATGCACGACCAGCCCGGCCGGCTTGTCGACGACCAGCAGGGCGTCGTCCTCATGGACGATGGTCAGCGGAATATCCTGGGCCACGGTATCGGAGGGCCGCGCCGCCGGGATGACGAGGCAGAGCTTTTCGCCGCCTTTCACTTTCAACGCCGGATCGCGCAGCAGGCCGGCGGCGCCCGTCACCCGACCGGCGGACACCAGCGCTTTCAGTCGTTCGCGGCTGTGCGCCGGCAGGCTCGCCGCCAGCGCTCGGTCGAGCCGCCACCCGGCGAACCCCTCGTCGAGCACGAGATCAATCGACTTTTCTTCCCCCATCGCCTAGCCGATGTCGTCATGATCGTCCGAATTGCAAGTGGCCTTTACCAACAGTTGATCGACGCTGCCGCCGCCGATGCGCGCCGGGAAGTCTGCGGGCTGATCCTGGGACGACCCGACCAGATCCTGGCCGTGCGCCCGGCGCCCAATGTCGCCGAAAATCCCGAGCAGCGGTTCGAGATCGATCCGGCCGTGTTGCTGGCCGTTCACCGCCAGGCGCGAGGCGAGGGGCTAAAGGTTATCGGCCATTATCATTCGCATCCTGGCGGCGACGCCCGGCCCTCCCTCCGCGACGCGGCGCGGGCGGTGGAGGATGGCCAGCTCTGGGTCATAGTCGCTGGAGCCAGCGTTACCGCCTGGCGCAGTGTCGCGCAGGGGTCCGCCGGTGCATTGCACGGGCGTTTTTCCATTATTCATCTTGAGGTGCAATAAATGGCCACTGGCGTCGTCAAATGGTTTGACGCGAAAAAGGGATTCGGTTTCATCACGCCGGATCATGGTCCCCGCGATGTATTTGTTCATGTCTCCGCTTTGTCCAACGCTGGCCTCGATACCCTGGTACCGGGCCAACGGCTCGAATTCGAACTCGCGCAGAGCGGCGATGGCCGGCTGCTCGCGCTCGGCCTCGTTGCCCGCGAATCCACCGCATCGCCGCCGGAATGATGCGTCATGAAGGGCAAAGCGGCTGAAGAGCCGGTTCCCGACGCCAGCCTCGTCGTTCGCTGGCTCTGCCATGACATGGCAACGCCCGTGGCGACCTTGCTTACCGCCTCGGAGTTGCTCGGCGATTCCGGCGATGCGGAGATCAACGAGCTGATCACCGCAGCCATCCGCAAGCTTTCGGCCCGGCTGCGCCTCGTGCGCCTGGCGCTCGGCACGGCCAGTGGTGGCCTTGCCGCCGGTGCCATGGAGCGGCTGCTCAACGAGGCCCTGCCGGACACGCCGCTGCAGCTCTCGCTCGATGCCCGAACGACGCCGCCATCGAGCCAGATTGCCGGCGCTGCCCTTGTCCTGTCCGATCTCAACAGGCTGTCGCCGCTGGAGATCGACGCCGATGGCGCGCGCTGGACCAATGGCCAGCTACTGCCGGAAGCCGCAGCCAAGGCGATTGCCGGGGACGCCTCCGATGCGCGTGCCGCGATGATCGCGCTGGTGGCGGCGCAAAATCGCCGGGCGGGCCTGACTTTGGTGGCCGAACCGTCGGGGCTGGGCTTCCGGGCCTAGCGCTTGCCGCCGGTTGGCGCCGAGGTGACCCGCGGCGCCGCCAGCATCCGCACGACGCCGCGCAGCGTCCGCACCTCGCCCTCGGTGAACTGAGGGCGCGTCAGCAGGTTGCGCAGGGTCAGCCGCGCCGCTTCGGGCCGGCCGGGTGCGGGGCTGTAATAGCGGTTTTCGGTCAGCTTCTCGTCGATGGCGACGAACAGGTTTTCGAGCTCCTGCATCGGCGCCGGGCCGGGATAGTGCATCAGTTCCTCGGGCGGCATCGTCTGCTGCTGGCGCATCCACTCATAGGCGAACACCACCACCGCCTGGGCAAGATTGAGCGACCCGAAGTCGGGGTTGGTAGGGATCGTGCAGACCGCATGGGCGATCGCCAGGTCCGCGGTCTCCAGCCCGGTCCGTTCCGGGCCGAACAACAGCCCGCCCGGCAGACTGTCGGCCAACCCTAGCGCCTTCAGCTCCGAGACCGCCCGCTCCGGCGTCACCACGCGGCGGGTGATCGGCCGCATCAGCATGGCGGTGGCGAAGACGAGATGAAGGTCGGCGCAGGCTTCGGCGATGCTGTCGAACAGCCGGGCGCCGTCGAGCACTGCATCGGCACCGCTCGCCGCCGGGCCGGCGTCGACATTGGGCCAGCCGTCGCGCGGCCGCACCAGCCGCAGGTCGGTCAGCCCGAAGTTCATCATCGCCCGCGCCACCGCGCCGATGTTCACCCCCAGCTGCGGCCGCACCAGAATGACCGCTGGCGCCATGCTCATTGCGGGTCCGGCTCCGGAGGCTCGTCCCGCGTCATCGCCGGCAGGCCTCCGACGAAGGTCTCGAAGTCACGCGCCTCGCGGAAGTCGCGATAGACGCTGGCAAAGCGGATATAGGCGACCGGATCGAGCGCACGCAGCCCTTCCATCACCATCTCGCCGACTTGCTCCGCCTCGACTTCGGATTCACCCGTCGATTCAAGGCGCCGCACGACGCCATTGACGAGCCGTTCTATACGCTCGGGCGCAATCGGTCGCTTGCGGCAGGCGATCTCGATCGACCGGGCCAGCTTGTCGCGGTCGAAGACCTCGCGCTTGCCGCTCTTCTTGACCAGCGTCAGCTCGCGCAGCTGGATCCGCTCGAAGGTGGTAAATCGGCCGCCACAGGCTGGGCACTGCCGCCGCCGTCGGATCGCCGCTCCATCCTCGGTCGGCCGGCTATCCTTCACCTGGCTGTCTTCATTCCCGCAGAACGGACAGCGCACCCGGCCTCTCCCGGTTCAGCGATAGATCGGGAAGCGCGCGCACAGCGCCCGCACCCGGGACCGCACCTCGGCCTCGACGGCGCCATTGCCGTGCTCGCCATTGGCCGCCAGCCCGTCGAGCACATCGGCGATCATCTCGCCGATCGCCGCAAACTCGGCCTGGCCGAAGCCACGTGTCGTGCCGGCCGGCGAACCGACACGGATGCCGCTGGTCTTGGTCGGCGGCAGCGGATCGAACGGGATGCCCTTGTTGCAGGTGATGCCGGCGCGCTCCAGCGCCTCGTCGGCATCCTTGCCGGTCAGCCCCTTGGGGGTCAGGTCGATCAGCGCCAGATGGGTGTCGGTGCCGCCGGCAACCACGGCGCAGCCGCGCGCTACCAGCGTCGCCGCCAGCGTCTGGGCATTGGCGATGACGCGAACGATATAATCCTTGAAGTCCGGCTGCAGCGCCTCGCCGAACGCGACGGCCTTGGCGGCGATGACATGCATCAGCGGCCCGCCCTGCAGGCCAGGGAACACGGCCGAATTGAACTTCTTGCCGAGCGCCTCGTCGTTGGAGAGGATCATGCCGCCGCGCGGGCCGCGCAGGGTCTTGTGCGTCGTCGTGGTGACGACATGGGCATGCGGCAGTGGCGAGGGATGCAGACCGGCCGCGACCAGCCCGGAGAAATGCGCCATGTCGACCAGCAGCTTGGCGCCGACCTTGTCGGCAATCTCGCGAAAGCGGGCGAAATCGATGATCCGCGGATAGGCCGATCCGCCGGCGATGATCAGAACCGGCTTGTGCTCGACAGCCAGCGCCTCGACGGCATCATAGTCGATCAGATGGTCCTCGCGGCGCACACCATATTGCACGGCGTTGAACCATTTCCCGCTCATCGCCGGCGCCGCCCCATGCGTCAGATGCCCACCGGCATCGAGGCTCATGCCGAGAATGGTATCGCCGGGTTTGGTCAGCGCCAGCATCACCGCGCCATTGGCCTGGGCGCCGGAATGCGGCTGCACATTGGCATAGGCGCAACCGAACAGCGACTTGGCGCGGTCGATGGCCAGCTGCTCGACGGTGTCGGACGGCGCACAGCCCTGATAGTAACGCTTGCCCGGATAGCCCTCGGCATATTTGTTGGTGAACACCGAGCCCTGCGCCTCGAGCACCGCCCGGCTGACGATATTCTCGCTGGCGATCAGCTCGATCTGCGTCTGCTGCCGGTCCAGCTCGGCGGCGACCGCAGCGGCGACCATCGGATCACCGGCGGCCAGCGACGCTTCGAAGAAGCCCGGCGTCTCGTCGATCTTCTGGGGATTGCTGCTCATGCTCAAACTCCTCAAACCAGCTTGGGCGCGCTCGCACCCAGCTTCGCCACGCGGCCCGCATGGCGGCCGCCCTCAAATTCGGTGCGCAGAAACTCGTCCACACAGTCCCGCGCCACGTCGATGCCGATCAGCCGGCTGCCCAGCGCGAGGCAATTGGCGTCGTTGTGCTGCCGGGCCAGCCGCGCCATCAGCCCGCTGGTCACCAAAGCACAGCGCGCCGCCGGGTTTCGATTGACCGCGATCGAGATGCCGATCCCCGATCCGCACACGGCAATGCCCCGCGTCGCCCGCCCGTCCGCCAACGCCGCGCCAAGCGCCGCGCCATAATCCGGATAATCGACGCGCGCCTCGTCCATCGGCCCGAGATCGAGCACGTCGTGCCCGGCCGCCCGCAAATCTTCGGCAAGCGCCGCCTTCATGGCATAGCCGGCATGGTCGGAAGCAAGGGCAATGATCGTCATACGCAGCCTCTAGCCGCTCGCCTTGCCCTCATCAACCGCGCATACCGGCTATTCGAAGGTCAGATCGCCGCTGTCCGGTGCCTGCAGATAGCGGGCGAGCATGTCCTCGGTCACGGCCTCGAACGTCGCCGGCCGCCATTTCGGGTTGCGGTCCTTGTCGATCAGCTGCGCCCGGATCCCCTCGAAAAAGTCGTCGCCCTCGCGGATTGCGCAGACCATCCGGTATTCATTGACCAGCGCCTCCTCGATATCGGCACCGTCCGCCATCCGCAGCCCGAGCAGCGACAGCTTGCACGAGATCGGAGACATCCGCCGGATGATCGCTGCCTGCTCGCGCGCCCAGTCGTCGCCGCCGTCGAGCGAGGCGACGATGTCCTCCACCGTGTCGTGGCCGAAGTGAAAGTCGATGGCATCGCGGTACGCCTCCATCGGCGCCTCGCCCGGCGGCGCGTCCATTGCCTCCAGGATCTCGTCGATGCTTTCCTCGCCGGTCGCCAGCAGGTCGCGCAGCACGTCCAGCCGTTCCACCGGCACAAAATGGGTGGCGATTCCGGCATAGAGACAGTCCGCCGCCTTCAGCCGCGCGCCGGTCAGCGCCAGCCAGGTGCCGATCTCGCCGGGCAACTGCGCCAGCGCATGGGTGCCGCCGACATCGGGGATCAGCCCGATCCCGGTCTCCGGCATCGCAAACAGCGTCCGCTCGGTCGCCACCCGGTAGGGGCCATGGATCGACAGGCCGACTCCACCGCCCATGGTGATGCCGTCGATGATCGCAACATAGGGCAGCCGCAGCCGGGCGATCGCCTGGTTCATCCGATATTCATCGTGGAAGAACCCTTCCCACAGCGCCTTGTCCTCGCGCCCCTGCCGGCCGAGCAGCGCCACGTCGCCGCCGGCGCAAAAAGCCCGGTCGCCGGCCCCCTCGATCACTACCATCTCCGGCCCGCCGTCAGCCGCCGCGCCGAACAGCGCCCGATGCACGGCCAGCGCCATCGGCCGGTTGAGCGCGTTCAGCGCCTGGGGGCGATTGAGCGTCAGCCACATCGCCCGGCCGCGCCGCTCGACAAGAAGTTCGGGTTCTTCGCTCATATACGCTCCACCATCTCGAGTTTTTCTGCCAGCGGCATCGGCACGCCGGTCGTTGAAAGCCTTGCCAGCATCGTGCCGGCTTCGTCGAACAGGTCCGCCTCCATGAAGGCGACCCGCCGCCCGAGCTTCAGGCAGCGCCCCTCGGCATAGAGCGGCACCCCCGCCGGCGCCGGAAACAGGAAACTGGTCTTCATTTCGATCGACGGCAGCGTGATCCGCGCCCCGGCCCGGGCCACGGCCGCATAAAAAGCCGCGTCGTCGAGCATCGCCACCACGATACCGCCCTGGATCTGCCCGCGGGCGTTGCGACACTCGGGCGACGGCTGGAAGCGCACCCGCACCGTCCCGGCCGCGCTGTCCAGCGCCAGCACCTCCTCGCCGAGCAGCACCGCCGTTGGCGCGCCGCGACGGTTCAGTTCAGCCAGAAGCTCGGCATCGGTCACAGCGTCTCCTTCCGCATCAGCCCGAAGCCTTGAAGCGCCGCATCCAGCGCGTCAACCTCCGCCCCGCCCGTCTTGCCGCCAGCCGTGAACACCGCCAGCCCGCCGCCGCCGCCTCCTATATCGTCTCCCAGCAACACCTTGACCCGCCGCGCAATCCCCGGCCCGCCATCGTCGAAACCCACCCCTGGCAACCCCATCGAGGCCGCCGCCGCCGCCAGTTCCTCGCGCAGCAACGGAAAATGCGTGCAGGCCAGTACCACCCTATCCATCCGCAACCCGCCCGGCTGCCCGGTCAGCCCGCCCAGCTCATCGGCCACCGCCGCGACCGACACCACACGCCCGCGCAGCTTCGCCTCCGCCATCTCGACCAGCGCCGCCGAGCCATGCCGCAGCACCGTGCAATCGGCCGCAAATTCCGCCGACAACCGGTCCACATAGGCCTGCCGCACCGTCGCCCGCGTGCCCAGCACGCCGATCACCCGGCTCACCGACGCCGCCGCCGCCGGCTTGATCGCCGGCACCGTCCCCACCACCGGCAAATCCAGCGCCGCCCGCACGTGCGCCAGCGCAATCGTCGACGCGGTATTGCAGGCAATCACTGCCAGACGAGGCCGATACCGCTCCACCAGCCGCCCCAGCAGCGCCGGCACCCGCGCGGCAATCTCCGCCTCGCTCTTTGTTCCATAGGGAAAGCCGGCATCATCGGCGGCATAGACCACGCTCAGCCCCGGCATCAGCGCCCGGATCGGCCCGAGTACGGACAGGCCGCCCACCCCTGAATCGAAAACAAGAATCGGCGCGTTCATCGGGCGTGCCTAGCTTATGTGGGCACAGGGAAGAAGCCTCCGGCGGGGGGGCTAGCCCCCAGACCCCGGTGTATCGAGCAAAAACGCGTACGCATTGAAGGCAGGTCTTCGCTCCGCTTGCGAACACATGACTGGTCGCCCACATTCCCTCGACAACAGAGGGAAATCAGATGCGTGAGTTGTGGTTAATCAGCATTGGTCTGACACTGGTGACAGGTTCGGTGATGGCTGCCCCAGCGACCAACAGATATGTCGAAGGTCAAGTTTGGGAATACAAAACCCGCCCACGAGACAAGGGTTCATTGCTGAAGATCCAGAAGATCGAAGTTCTGCCCGAATTTTCCAAGACTGGTCCTGTCTATCACGTCAGCATCGTCGGCGTTCGTTTCGATGGTTTGCCGCTTGATGGCACCCTTCCGCACGCCCCTTTTTCAAAAACATCCCTGGACAAGAGCGTCACCAGACTTTCATCGTCAAAAATCGCATTTCCTGCCGTAGACGTAGGCATAGCGCATTGGAGGGAGGCGCGCGGGGGCATCTTCACCATAACTGTTGCCGAAGCGGTGAATTTCGCCGAGCAGACCATGCGCAAGCAGATGACGACCGAGCCGATCGGCCGCTAACGACCCGCCTCGGACGGACCCGCCTGGCGCAAATAGACGAAATCTTTATTTGATGGTTCGGTGATGCTGTCCACGGCCCAACAGCCCGCTCTTTCGTCCGCCCCGATCCCACGCTAACACGGCCCCATGACTTATCCCGCCACACGCCTGCGCCGTACCCGTTCCGCCCCCTGGTCGCGCGCGCTTCATTCGGAGACGGTGCTGACGCCGTCCAACCTGATCTGGCCGCTGTTTGTCACCCAGGGCACCGGGATCGTCGAGCCGATCACCACCATGCCCGGCGTCAACCGCCTGTCGGTGGACCGGCTCGCCGAGGCGGCGCGGGAGGCCGTGGATCTGGGCATTCCCTGTGTGGCGCTGTTCCCCAATACCCAGCCGGAACGGCGCAGCGATGATGGGGCGGAGGCGCTCAATCCCGACAATCTGATGTGCCAGGCGATCCGGGCGCTGAAAGACGCGCAGCCGGGGCTTGGCGTTCTCACCGACGTGGCGTTGGATCCCTATACCACCCATGGCCATGACGGATTGCTGGCCGAGGACGGCCGTATCCTCAACGATGCCACCATCGAGATGCTTATCGGCCAGTCGCTCAACCAGGCGCGTGCCGGGGCCGACATCATCGCGCCTTCCGACATGATGGACGGCCGCGTCGGCGCCATCCGCGAGGGGCTGGAAAGCGAGGGCTTCGATCTCGTCCAGATCATGGCCTATTCGGCGAAATATGCGTCAGCCTTCTACGGCCCGTTCCGCGATGCGGTCGGCAGCAGCGGCCATCTGAAGGGCGACAAGAAGACCTATCAGATGGACCCCGCCAACACCCGCGAGGCGCTGCGCGAAGTGGAGCTCGACATCCTCGAGGGCGCCGACTCGGTGATGGTCAAGCCCGGCCTGCCCTATCTGGACATCATCCGTGCCGTACGCGACGCCTTCGACGTGCCGATCTTCGCCTATCAGGTGTCGGGCGAGTATGCGATGCTGGAGGCCGCCATCGCTGCCGGCGTGCTGGACCGGGATCGGGCCGTCATCGAAACGCTGATGGCGTTCAAGCGCGCCGGCTGCTCGGGCGTGCTCACCTATCACGCCCCGTTGGCGGCCCGGCTGCTGGCCCGCTAGTCCGCCCTTCGGTTCATCGCGGCGCGGCACCGCGCGCCGTTGCAGACGCCGCCTTCGCCCGCTAGTCGCTCGAAGATGCGCGCCGAAGCCATCCGCACCGCCCCGCGCTGGCGTCTCCCGCGCCCGAGCCGGACAACGGCGTTCGTCCTCGTCCTCATCATCCACATGCTGTTGCTCTATGGGCTGCTGATCGTCGCCCCGCGCGTCAAGCTCGCCGACATGGGCATCAACGCCATCGAGGCCTTCAACATTCCCGAGCCCGCCGCCGAGAGCGAGGCCGAGCCGCCCCCCGCCGCCGCCACGCCCGCCGAGGCCCCGCAACCCAAAGTGCCGCCGCGCGCCACCGCGCCGACCATCGATGCCCCGGCCCCGCCCGTCGATCTTGGCGTGCTGCCGCTGGAGTTCGATCTCCGCAAGGTGCCGAGCCCCACGCCCGAGCCGGCTCCCGAGCAAAGCGCAGAGGCCGCGCTGCCGGACAGCCGCATCGTCAGCAACCCTGCCGCGGCGCCGGCGTATGGGCCGTCGCTCAACGGCCCGCCGCGCGGCCGCCCGTCGCCGCTCGCTGGCAAGACGCTCTATGCTGCCGAATGGTACCGCGAGCCGACCGACGCCGAACTGGCTTTCTATCTCCCCAAGACCGGCGTCCCCGCCGGCTCCTGGGCGCTCGTCGCCTGCCGGACGGTGGCCAATTTTCATGTCGAGGATTGTCAGGAAATGGGCGACAGCCAGCCAGGCTCGGGCCTCAGTCGCGCCATCCGCAACGCCGCCTGGCAGTTCCGCGTCCGCCCGCCGCGCGTCGGCGGCGAGTACAAGGTCGGCGAATGGGTGCAGATCCGCATCGATTTCACCCGGCCGCCCGAGGGTGAAGGCCCCGGCTGACGCTTGAACCGGCCGGGGCGATCCCGTAACGCTCGCGCCATGACCACGCCCCTTCGCATCGCCGTCCTCGGCGCCTCCGGCTACACCGGCGCCGATCTCGTGCGCCTCGCCCTCACCCATCCGGGGATCGAGATCGCCGCACTCGGCGCCAACAGCAAGGCCGGCCAGACGATGGCGGCGATCTGGCCGCATTTCACGCCCTACAAGCTGCCGACGCTGACCACCGCCGAAGCCATCGACTATGCGGCGATCGACGTCGTCTTCGGCTGCCTGCCGCATGCCGCCTCGGCGACGCTGCTCGCCACCATCCCGGACACGACGATCATCGATCTTTCGGCCGATTTCCGGCTCAAATCGGCGGACAGCTATGCCGAATGGTACAATACTCCCCACCCGGCCCCGCATCTGCTGGAGACCGCCGTCTACGGCCTCAGCGAGTTCGCCGCCGACACCTTGCCGGGCGCGCATCTGATCGCCTGCCCGGGCTGCTATCCCACCGCCGTGTTGCTGGCGCTGACGCCGCTGCTCGATGCCGGCGAGATCGCCCCCGAGCGGATCACCGTCAATGCCCTGTCCGGCGTTTCGGGCGCCGGCCGCAGCCTCAAGGAAGCCAACCTGTTTCCCGAGGTCGCCGAGGCGGTTCATCCCTATGGCCTTGGCCATCACCGCCACATGCCCGAGATCGAGCAGCAGCTGGCGCTTGCCGCCGGCGAGCCGGTGACGATCAGCTTCACGCCGCACCTGGTGCCGATGAATCGCGGCGAGCTCGTCACCTGCATCGTCGAACTGGCCCCCGGGCGCTCGCTGGCCAGCGCCCGCGCTGCGCTGGCAGACCGTTATGCCGATACGCCGTTCGTCCATCTGCTGCCGGACGGCCTGGCCCCCGCCACACGCATGGTGCGCGGCTCGAACCACTGCGTGGTCAACATCTTCGCCGACCGGATCCCCGGCCGGGTCATCGTCGTCGCGGCGATCGACAATCTGGTCAAGGGGTCATCCGGCCAGGCGATCCAGAACATGAACCTCGCGCTTGGGCTGCCCGAGACAATCGGGCTCGAAGCCGCGCCGCTGTTTCCCTGATGCCACTGCACCCGTTCAACGGCGTCCTGCCGCGCGTCCACGACACCGCCTTCGTTGCGCCCGGCGCCCAGGTCATCGGTGATGTCACCATCGGCGCGGACAGCTCAATCTGGTACAATTGCGTGCTGCGCGGGGACGTCCAGCGGATCACGATCGGCGCGCGCAGCAACATTCAGGATGGCAGCGTTCTCCATGTCACCACCGGCACCCACCATACTGAAATTCATAACGATGTGCTGGTTGGCCACCTCGCCATCATCCACGGTGCAATTCTCGAGTCCCGCAGCTTCGTCGGCCTCGGTAGCATCGTCATGGATGGCTGCGTGCTCGAACCGGACGCCATGCTCGCCGCGGGCGCGCTGCTGACGCCCGGTAAACGCATCGCGACCGGCCAGCTCTGGGCTGGCCGGCCGGCGCGTCATCTCCGCGACATGGCGGAGGAAGAAATTATCCGCAATCGGCGCGGCGCCGCGAGCTATGTTGAAGTCGCTCGTCAGCACCGCGCCTCGCTGGTCTGATTACATGGCCACGCGGCCACTCTCGCCCAGATCGGCCGGCTCCCCCGTCGCGGCCGTGACCAGCATCTTGATACCGGCCATGACGGCATTGGGTCCATCCCAGTAATCGGCTTCGTCAGCGTTGAAGGCGATCAGCACGATCTTGGGATCGTCCGGTCCATCAAAATACTGCTTTAGCGGCGCCTTCCACAGCCGGTGCACGCGGTCGCGGTCAACGACGATGTTGCCGCGGCCCATGAGCGACACATAATTGCCGCTGCCGGTATTGCCGAATGCCAGCGTGACGTCGGAGTCGGCGCGCAGATCGGAGAGTTTCGACGCGCCCGCCTCGGTCATGAACCAGATCGTGCGCTCTCCTTCGACAAACTGCGGGGTCATCGGGTGCGACCGGATGCGATTGCCGTCCAGGCTCGAAAAGGTGCAGACATGCGCACCCTCGATCATCTCGTATATCTTCTCCGGCGTCATCACGTCACTCATCGTCAGCACTCCTTCATGGTGTGCAAGACAACCAGCGGGGCGGCTGATCGTTCCCCAAAGAGGCTCGCGTCTGGCAGGCAAACAGGCGTATGGAGGCGCCATGCATACCCAAGCCCCCCTTATCGATACCGCTCGTCCTCTGGGACGCTCGCTGATGCGCGGCCTCGCCGGTCATTGCCCAAACTGTGGTGAAGGCAAGCTGTTCGGCCGCTTTCTAAAGCCGGTCGCCAGCTGCGCGCACTGCGGCCAGGACATCTCCGGCCATGCCGCCGATGATTTCCCGGCCTATATCGTCATCTTTCTGATCGGCCATATCCTCGCGCCGATCGCCATCGCCGTCGAAGCCCGCTTCGCGCCGCCGCTTTGGGGATATGCCGTGTTCGGCTCGCTCACCATCATCGTGATGGCGCTGGCAATGCTGCAGCCGGTCAAGGGCGGCGTTATCGGCTGGCAATGGGCGCTGCGCATGCACGGCTTCGCCAAGGGCTGAGTCACTCGGGCCAGGCAGCCCCCTGCGCCCGCGCCCAGGCAATCCAGGCATCGTCCTTGGCTATCGCCGCGTCGGCGGCATGGGCGGCGGCGACGGCAGTGTCGAAAGCCACCCACCCGCGGGCCGCGCAAGCCGCGTCGTCAGCGCCGGCGGAGGCGTTGGAAACGGCAGCTGCTCCACCCGCGCCGGAATCACCGCCACGGCGCGCGGCCTCCCAGCGCAGCCGGAGATCGTCATGGCGCCGAGCCAGATCAGCAAAATCCTGCGCCAAGCCATCATCCGTTCCTTTCGAGATCACCGCCTGTGTGCGGGCCAGCGCCTGCACCACCTGCCGCTGCCGCACCGCCGCCGCATCCGCCGCGGCCTGATAGGCGTGGCGATCGATCGCCGCCTGCGCCGCCGCCCCGGCCTGCCGGGCGTCCTCGACCTGCCCCCCATGCCAGGCCAGCAGCAGACCGACCAAGGCCAGCCCGCCCAGCACCAGCCACACCAGACGCGGCACTGCCGCCAGGCCCCGCAAGAGCAGCGCGCTCACAGTCCCGGCCCCTTCGGCTCATCCGCCCCGCCGCCCGAGGCCGAAAAGTCCGCCCCCATGAAGCTGGCCGACACCTGGCGCAGCGCCACGTTCATCGCCAGCCCGGTCAATACCAGCCCCAACAGCCCGAGTGTCGCATAGAGCGACATGCCGATGATCCGCAGCCGCGCCGCCGCCAGGCTGTCCGGCCAGGCCGCATGCAGCACATTCCAGGCCAGCCACACGGCCAGCAGCGTCAGCGCCAGCCCGGCGCCGGCGAACACCAGCGCCAATATCGTCCGCCGCCAGTTCGGATCGAGGTTCAGCGACCGCCGCTCAAGCGACACGATGGGCGAGCCAACCATAGAGAAAGCTCTCGTTCGCCGCCCGCGCTTCAGCCAGCTCGATGTAGCGCGCGCCCTTCAGCGCATTCAGCGCCTTCAGCAGCACCGCTTCGCCGTCGCTGCCGCGCACCGCCAGCAACCGCGCCAGCGCCGCCAGTGTATCGGGTCCCACCACCCGATCAGGCACGATGTCCGGCCAATCTCGCTGGTTCCGGTTAAGCGCGTTCAGGCTCCGTTGCAGCATGAACGCCGCCACCCCCGGTCCCATGTTGACGCCGATGTCGAACAGCTCGGCGGCCACCCGGGAACTGTGCGCGGCCACCGCCTCGAAGCCCGGCTGTTGCCAATAGCGCTGCCGATAGATGGCCAGTGCCAGGCTGCGCGGCAGGTTGCGCATCGATCCCGTCCAGCCATGCGCCCGCGCCACCGCGTCGGTAATACCCCAGTTCGTCGGCCCGCCGCGGTCGTCCCGATGATCGACATACCCGCCTTCCCGCTGCAACAGCACTGCCAGCATCGGTGCGATCGGATCCACGGCATCGGTCATCAGCGCCTCCCTGAGAAACCGCGCAATAACCTATATGGCTCAAAATGTCAAGATATCGAACCGAAAACAAACAAAAATGGCCCCAAAGGGCCGCATTTTCACCATCATCATGCTGTTGGGGGAAACTGGTCGGAGCGACAGGATTCGAACCTGCGACCCCTAGACCCCCAGTCTAGTGCGCTACCAGGCTGCGCCACGCTCCGACCGAGAGGCGCGCGTAGCCCAGTCACGGCAAGGTTGCAACCCGCAACGACGCATGACACATGCCGGCGACACGATCAGGAGCCGCGCCATGACCGACACCAATGCCTTGCCTCCCCTTCTTCTGGGCCGCCTCAACCATGTCGGCATTGCCTGCGTCAGCATCGATGCCACTGTGGCCATGTACGAGACCCTGTTCGGTGCCACGCTCAGCACCCCGGCTTTCGATCTCCCCGCCCAGGGCGTCCGCGTCGCCTTCATCGATGTCGCCAACAGCCAGCTCGAGCTGATCGAGCCCCTTGGCGAGGACAGCCCCATGCATGGCTTCCTCCGCAAGAACCCCAATGGCGGCCAGCATCATGTCTGTTTCGAAGTGGCGGACATCATCGCCGCTCGCGATGCGATGCGGGAACGCGGCGCCACCGTGCTCGGGACCGGCGAGCCGCGCATCGGTGCCCATGGCGTCCCCGTCATTTTCGTTCACCCGCGGGATACCGGCGGCGTGCTGATCGAGTTGATGGCGACGCCTGACCACCATTAACGTAAAAGGCCCTCGGTGGCTGGCGTTACAGGCGCCAGCCACCGAGGGCCCATGAAACAATGCCCCGCGTTTACTTGCGGCTGTTGATCAGCCAGCCGACGACGAAGCCGAGCGCAATGCCACCGGCGAGCGTTGCCAACGGCTGCTCCTGCACAGTGTGACGGACCTTGCTGCTGGCTTCCTCGGCAGCCCGAGCCGCCTTCTCGCGTGCTTCGCGAACCTGCTCGGGAGCATGGTCGGCCCATTCCTTGACGGTCTCGCTGGCCTTGCCATAAACGTCACGCGCCTTGCCATAAGCTTCCTGCGCCTTGCCCTTCAGATCGCGGATCGAACCATCGACCTGGGTCTGGGTGTCGCCGACGGCATTGCCGATGAATTCTTCGCCCTTGCCAACTGCCTGATCGAAGTTGCCTTCAAGGGTATCTTTGTTAACAGCCATGCCAAATCCTTTCGTGCCCGGTTGAAGTGTACAACCACCGGCTAAAGATAAGGTTCCCGAACCAAAGTTTGAAGACCCCCCGCGCAGAATCAGTCGTCGTTCCGCACCCGTCCCCGGCCCGATTTCACTCCCGCCCGCACGGCCTTCCCGGCCAGCCGACGTTCGCCGGACGCGCGAGTCGGCCGCGTCGGCCGGCGCTTCACCGGCCGCACCTCGGCCGCGGCGACCAGCGCCGCCAATCGTTCGCGTGCATCCGTGCGGTTGCGGTCCTGCGTGCGAAACCGCTGCGCCTCGATCACCAGCACACCATCATTGGTCAACCGGCTGCCGGCCAGCCGCATCAGCCGCACCGCCACATCATCGGGCAGGCTCGGCGAGCGGCGCACATCGAAGCGCAATTGCACCGCCGTGCTGACCTTGTTGACATTCTGCCCCCCCGGCCCGGAGGCCCGGACGAACCGCTCTTCCAGTTCGTCTTCGGGGATTACAATCGTCATGACCCCAGCCTAGGCTGACGCCCTGCCGCAGGAAAGGCCCCGCCATGCTCACCGTCCATCATCTCAACAACAGCCGCTCGCAGCGCATACTCTGGTTGCTCGAAGAACTCGGCCTCGAGTACGAGGTCAAAAGCTACCAGCGCGACGCCACCACCAGCCTCGCCCCGCCGACCCTCAAGGCCATCCATCCGCTCGGCAAATCCCCTGTGCTCGAGGATGACGGCCAGATCATCGTCGAATCGGGCGCCATCATCGACTACATCCTGCGCCGCTACGGCAATGGCCGGCTGATGCCCGCGCCCGGCACCCCGGCCCATGAGGGCTATCTGATGTGGCTGCACTTCGCCGAGGGGTCAGCGATGTTGCCGTTCCTGCTGGCGCTATACACAAGCCGCCTTGGCGAGGCCGCCGCCCCGCTGGCGCCACGCATCGAGGAGCAGATCGGCAGCCACCTCGCCTATTTCGCCGCCGAACTGGGCGACAGGGACTGGCTCGTCGAAAACCAGCTTTCCGGCGCCGACATCATGATGAGCTTCGTTGCCGAGCTGGCCGCCAAACAGGGCCTCGGGGCGCATTTCCCCACGCTGGAGGCCTATGCCCGGCGTCTCCAGGCCCGCCCAGCCTGGCAGACCGCCGCCGCCCGTACCGAGCCCTATGCCTATCGTCTGGACTGATCGCCGGCCCGGGGCCGCGCCAGTCCGTAATAGCTGGTCACCGCCAGGATCAGCGCTGCCATCAGCGTGATCGCCAGCGGCATCGCCGTACCGTCATGCAGCGCGGCTGCCACCGCCGAGGACAAGGCGCCCATCGCAAAGGTCGCCGCCCCCAGCAGACCGGAGACCGTGCCGGCGCGAAGCGGGTCGACGCTGAGCGCGCCGGCCATCGCATTGGAGCCGACAAAGCCGTTGGAGGCCAGCACAGCGGCCACCGCAACGAGAATGACCGGTGGCGACGCATCGGCCGCCACCACCGCCAGCAGCACCACCCCTAGAATGAGCGACACCAATGTCGCCATGCCCAGCACCCAGTCGGGCGTGCGATGCAACAACACCCAGCGATTGACCTGCGCAGCGCTGATCAGCCCGATGGCGATCAGCGCAAACACCACGCTGAATTCCCAGGCGCTATAGCCCCAGGTCTCGATCATCAGGTCCGGCGTTGTCGAGATATAGGCGAACAATGTCGCGCCATTGGCCGCGCCGACCAGCATGTAGCCGATCACACGCCTTTGCCCCATCACGTCCCAATAGCTTGCCAATATGCCTTCACCGCGCGCCGTCGCCGCTGTCGCCGCCGACCGGCTTTCGTCGAGCCGCGCCCACACCATCAGCAGCAGCGCCGCGCCGAACAGGGCCAGCGCATAGAACACCGCCCGCCAGTCGAGAATCATCACCAGCCAGCTGCCCAGGGCCGGCGCGAACAGCGGCGCCACCGCCAGGACCAGCATCAGCAGCGAGAAAATCCGCGCCGATTCGCCATGGTCATAGCGGTCCCGCACCACCGCACGCACCACCACCATCCCCGAGCAGCAGCCCAGCGCCTGCACGAACCGCGCCGTCACCATCAGCTCGATCGACGGCGCCAAGGCGCAGGCAATGCTGGCGGCCACATAGAGCGCGCAGCCGAAGATGATCGTCGGCCGCCGCCCCACCCGGTCACTCACCGGCCCATAGACCAGCTGCCCCAGCGCCATGCCGATGAAGAACGCCGTCAGCGTCAGCTGCACCACCGCCGGCGTCACCGCAAAGTCGCGCGCGATTGCCGGCAAGGCAGGCAGATACAGGTCGATGGTCATCGCCCCGAACGCCGTCAGCGCGCCGAGCAGAAGATATTCACCCAGCGTCGGCTGCCGGGCAACAACACTAGGGGCCATTGTCATCGCAGCCGATTAGGCGAGAAAGCCGGCAAGGTCGATCAGCAAAGCGCAGTCCTGGCCATCAGGCGATAATGTGCCACAGCCGCCTTCGATCAGGCGCGCGACACCTCGGCAATGCCCACCGAATTGAAGCGCAACGCCTCAAGAACCGTTTCGACGATCGCCGGGGCATCGAGCCGTGCTTCGGCATATTGCTTCGCCGGATTCTCATGCTCCTGGAACAGATCGGGCAGTCGCATCGTCCGCACCTTCAGCCCGGCGTCAGTCAGGCCCTCGTCGGACAGCCAGGTCAGCACATGCGCGCCGAAGCCGCCGATCGCACCCTCCTCGACCGTCACCAGCACCTCATGCGTCGCTGCCAGCTTGCGGATCATTTCATGGTCGAGCGGCTTGGCGAAGCGCAGGTCGGCCACTGTCGTCGAGATGCCCTTGCGCTCCAGCTCATCCGCCGCCTTCAGCGCCTCGCCCAGCCGGGTGCCCAAAGACAGGATCGCCACCGTCTTGCCCTCGCGGACGATCCGGCCCTTGCCGATCTCGAGCCGCTCCGGCACCGCCGGCAGCGCCACCCCGATGCCCTCGCCACGCGGATAGCGCACGGCAATCGGCCCGCTGTCATGCAGCGCCGCCGTGTGCACCATGTGCACCAGCTCAGCCTCGTCGGCCGCTGCCATAACCACGAAGTTTGGCAGTGTTGCCAGATAGGTCACGTCGAAGCTGCCGGCATGGGTCGAGCCATCGGCCCCCACAAGTCCGGCGCGGTCGATGGCGAAGCGCACCGGCAGGTTCTGGATCGCCACATCATGTACGACCTGATCATAGGCACGCTGCAGGAAGGTCGAATAGATCGCGCAGAACGGCCGCATCCCTTGCGCTGCCAGCCCGGCGGCAAAGGTTACCGCATGCTGCTCGGCGATGCCGACGTCGAACGTCCGGTCGGGAAAGGCCTTGGCGAACCGGTCGATCCCGGTGCCGGACGGCATTGCCGCGGTAATCCCGACGATCGTCGGATCGCGCCGGGCTTCCTCGATCAGCGCATCGCCGAATACATTCTGATACTGCGGCGCCGACGGCTTGGCCTTGAACTGCGCGCCCGACACCACGTCGAACTTGACGACACCATGATATTTGTCCGCCGCCGCTTCGGCCGGCGCGTAGCCCTTGCCCTTCTGCGTCACGACATGGACGAGGATCGGCCCCTCGGCCGCATCCCGGACATTCTCCAGAACCGGCAGCAGATGTTCGAGATTATGCCCGTCGATCGGCCCGACATAATAGAAGCCCAGCTCCTCGAACAGCGTGCCGCCGCCCTGAGCCATGCCGCGCGCATATTCGTCGGCCCGCCGGGCTGCCTGCACCAGCGGCTTGGGCAGCGCCTTGCGCGCCAACTGCTTCATCGCCTCGCGAAGCTCGAGGAAGGACCGGGACGACAACAGCCGCGCCAGATAGGCGGATAGAGCCCCCACCGGCGGCGCGATCGACATGTCATTATCGTTGAGGATCACCACCAGCCGGTTGCCGGCCTGGGCCGCATTGTTCATCGCCTCATAGGCCATGCCCGCCGACATGGCGCCGTCGCCAATCACAGCGATCGCCTTGCCCGGCCGCCCCTGCAGCTTGTTTGCCACCGCGAAGCCCAGCGCCGCCGAAATCGACGTCGAGCTGTGCGCGGCGCCGAAGGGATCATATTCGCTCTCGGACCGCTTCGTGAAGCCGGACAGCCCGCCCCCCTGCCGCAGCGTGCGGATGCGGTCGCGCCGACCGGTCAGGATCTTGTGCGGATAGGCCTGATGGCCGACGTCCCAGATCAGCCGGTCGTCCGGGGTGTTGAAAACATGGTGCAAGGCCACCGTCAGCTCGATCACGCCCAGCCCGGCGCCGAGATGGCCACCTGTGGTCGACACGGCGTCGATCATCTCGGTGCGCAATTCATCCGCCACCTGACGCAGCTGCGCATGGCTGAAGCCGCGCAGGTCGGCGGGCACATGCACCGTATCGAGCAAGGGCGTGTCGGGTCGCTGGGTCACAAGTCCGCCAATATTATTGCAGCACAAACCACACTGCTAGCGCCAGAACAGGTCGCTGTCACCCGTCCGCATCGCCGCCGGTCGTCACGCCGGCGTCCGCGGCGGCCCGGCAATCTGCGCACCTGCCGCGCAATTCGATGATCGGCTTGTCGGCCAGAAAGCCCCGCGCCGCCGCTTGGTCGCGCAACCGCCCACCGAGCCCATCGTCATCTAGATGCACTGCCTTGCCGCAGTCATCGCAGACCAGGAACACGCAGTCGTGCCGGCAGCCGGGATGGGCATTGGCAATGTAGGCGTTTGCACTCTCCACCCGCATCGCCACATTGGACGCCACGAACAGATCGAGGATACGGTAGACGCTGTTGGCCGCCACCCTGCGACCCTGCGCCACACTCACCGCATCGGTCACGTCATAGGCGCTTGCCGGCCGGTCGAACCCGGCCAGCGCCGAGAACACTGCGGCGCGCATCGGCGTCCACTGCTCTCCGGCCTGACGCAAGGCCCCCTCGGCAGCCGCAGCCAGTGCCGGACCCTCCCGGTCATGATGATGATGTCCGGGGGGAAGAAGCGGCGGCGCCGCAGCCGTGAGGGAAGAGCCAGGAACCATCATCCTCATATCGGCCTTTCCCCTTCTCAAGGCAATATCGGCGGATGGTTCGGCCTCAGCCGCGCGTTGCCCGCAGGTTGAGAACATGCGCCGCGCCCAGCACGACGACGCCGGCGACCGACAGCATGATCTCGGTTTCCTCGGAATGCGGCATGAAGATCGACGCGCTGAGAAACCCGATACCGATCACGCCGACCAGCACGATGCCCAGCCGTCCGTGCACCCGCACCCCGCGCCACAATGCCAGCACCGCCAGCGGCAACGCCAGCATCAGCCCGACGACATGCACCTCATGGCTAAGCATGTTGCCAGCCACCGCCATCGACGCAACCAGCAGCGCGCCGAGCAGGCAATGGACCAGGCACAACCCCGAAAGGAAAATGGCAAGCCGGTCCAGGAGAGGCGAATGTGGTGAATTCACCGGCGAGGTGTTACATTGTCTCATGAACGCTCGCAAGCGAAATTCCGCCGCGACGATCCCGACGTTGAAGCCCATGGCGGTTTCCGGCAAGGAGCGGCTGTGGCAAGTCTCGCCCCTGCATCACCGGCCACCGTCCGGTCAATCCCCACGGCCCGTCCACGCGCCGTGGCCAACTGGCTGTTCGCCGTCTCGGCACTGGTCTTCGTCATGGTCGTCGTCGGCGGCATCACCCGGCTGACCGAGTCGGGGCTCAGCATCGTCCGCTGGGATGTCGTGACCGGCACGCTACCGCCGCTTTCGGACGCCGCCTGGCAGGCCGAATTCAAGGCCTACAAGGCCAGCTCGCAATATAAGCTGATGAACCACGGCATGAGCCTCGCCGCGTTCAAAGGCATTTTCTTCTGGGAATATCTGCACCGGCTGCTCGGTCGCCTCATCGGCCTCGCCTTCGCGCTGCCGCTGGCGTGGTTCTGGCTCAAGGGGCGCATCCCCGCCGGCTACAAGCCAAGGCTGCTGGCGCTGCTGGCGCTCGGCGGGCTGCAGGGCGCGATCGGCTGGTGGATGGTCTCCTCCGGGCTCGTCGGCCGCACCGAAGTTGCCCACACCCGCCTCGCCGTCCATCTGACCACCGCGCTCGCCATCATGGCCGGCTGCATCTGGACTGCGCTCGATCTGCGGGCGACATCCCGGCCGGCATTCGGCATGGGTACGCGCAGTCGCCTCCTCATCCCGGCCTTTGTGGCCCTGCTCTCCGTGCAGATTATCTGGGGCGCTTTTACCGCCGGCCTGCGCGCCGGCCATGCCTCTGACACCTGGCCGCTGATGGCCGGCGCGCTGGTCCCCGCCGGCCTGTCCGCCAGCCTCGCCGGCTGGGTGGATGATCCGTTCACCGTGCATTTTCTCCACCGTTCGCTCGCTGTGCTGGTGCTGGGTGGCGCCCTCATCTTCACCCGCCACCTTTGGGCCATCGGCGCCTCGGGGCCGGCGCAAGCGCTGGCAGCCGCCGTCACCGCCCAGTTCGTCCTCGGTGTTCTCACCGTGCTGTCCGGCGTCGCGCTGCCTTTGGGTGTCGCCCATCAGGCCTGTGCAGCGCTGCTCGTTGCCGCCACCACCTGGGGCGCCCACCATGCGCTGCGCCGCCCATGAGCCCCTTAAATGTTCTTGGCACGGCACTCGTCCCCTGCGGTACCAACCCGATGACCGGCTGGTACCGCGATGGCTGCTGCAACACCGACGCGCAGGACCAAGGCCTCCACACTGTCTGCGCTATCGTCACGGCCGAGTTCCTCGCCTTCAGCCGTACAGCTGGCAACGATCTCTCGACCTCGCGCCCCGAGTTCGGCTTTCCCGGCCTCAAGCCCGGGGACCGCTGGTGCCTGTGCGCCGCGCGATGGGAAGAAGCCCGCCGCGCCGGCTTCGCCCCCGAGGTCGTGCTCGAGGCCACGCACGCGAAAACGCTTGAGATTACCGCGCTCGGCCATCTCCAGGCCCATGCTGTCTGATACGGTATTATTTTACCACATCGGGAACGCGCGGATTTTCTTGACGCAAAGCGCCGCATCCGTCATTTGAGCGCCATCACGCCGGGGCAGCCGCTCCGGCGTCTCTCGTTTCAACACGCGGACACTCACCCATGACAACCAAATTGTCGACCAAGCTGCTCACGCGCCAGACGGCTTCCATCAAGCCGGCCGAAGTCGAGAAGAAGTGGCTCATCATCGATGCCGAAGGCCTCGTCGTCGGCCGCCTCGCCTCGCTGATCGCCAACCGCCTGCGCGGCAAGCACAAGGCGAGCTTCACCCCCCACGTCGATTGCGGTGACAACATCATCGTTATCAACGCCCAGAAGGTCCGCTTCACGGGCAAGAAGGCGCAGGACAAGCGCTATTACCGGCACACCGGCCACCCGGGCGGCATCAAGGAAACCTCGCCCGCCAAGATCCTTGAGGGCCGCTTTCCCGAGCGCGTGCTGATCAAGGCTGTCGAGCGGATGGTCCCGCGCGGCCCGCTCGGCCGCCAGCAGATGCGCAACCTGCGTGTCTTCGGTGGCACCGATCACCCGCACACCGCCCAGAACCCAGAGGTGCTGGACGTAGCCGCCATGAACCCAAAGAACTCGACCCTCGCGAAGAAGGCCGCTGAATAATGAGCGATACCATCCAGACCGACCAGCGCCAGTCCCTGGCCGACCTCGGCACCATCCAGGACACCAGCGGCACCCGGCTCGAGAGCAGCAACCCGCCCGCCCCGATCCGCGAGCAGGAAATCGATGCCTATGGCCGTGCCTATGCCACCGGCAAGCGCAAGAACGCCATTGCCCGCGTCTGGCTGAAGCCCGGCACCGGCAAGATCATCGTCAACGGCAAGGACCAGACGGTGTATTTCGCCCGTCCGACCCTGCGCCTCGTCATCAACCAGCCGTTCGACATCGCCGAGCGCCGGGACCAGTATGACGTGATGTGCACCGTCGTCGGCGGCGGGCTCTCCGGCCAGGCCGGTGCGGTCAAGCACGGCATCTCGGTCGCCCTCACCCGCTACGAGCCCGCGCTGCGCACCGTCGTCAAGCAGGCCGGCTTCCTCACCCGCGATCCGCGTGTCGTCGAGCGCAAGAAGTACGGCAAGGCCAAGGCCCGCCGCAGCTTCCAGTTCTCGAAGCGCTGATCCTCCTTCCCTCGGTTCCTCAGGGCGCGCCGGTTCATCCCGGCGCGCCCTTTTGCTGTCGGCGCCGCGGTCTATCGCCCTGCCTGCCGCCCGATGGCTTCCCCGCCGCCTGCATCTCGCGCATAACGCGGCCATGATTCGTCTCCTGCTCGCCCTGGCAGCTCTGGTCCTGTGCGGGCCCGTCACGGCCCAGCCAGCCGCGGCCCAGCCGGTTGCAGACCTGCCCCACACCCGCGCCGAGCTTATCCTGGAAAGCCGCGAGCCCGCCGCCGGCAAGGCCGTCACAGCGCTGATTCTGCTCAGCCCCAAGCAGGGCTGGCACAATTACTGGTCCAATCCTGGCGATGCCGGTGCCCCCACGCGGCTGGCCTGGACGCTGCCCGCCGGCACCCCAGTCCCGTCCGAGCCGCGTTACCCGGTCCCCGAGACGCTGCTGGTTTCGGGGCTGATGAACCATGTCTATGCGCACCCCAATGCGATGGTCGTGGAGATCGTGCCGCCGGCCGGTCTCGCCCCCGGCACTCCCTTCCCGGTTACCGTCAAGGCCGACTGGCTGGTCTGCTCGGACGAGCAATGCGTGCCTGAAGGCGCCACGCTGAGCCTCTCCGCCAGCATCGGCACCGGCGCGGCGGACTCGGCCAGCGCCGCCGCCGTCGCCCGCGCCCGGGCCGCCCTGCCCAAGGCCGTCGACTGGCCGATCCGCTACACGCTCGAGAACGGCCGCTTCGTCCTCGCCGTCCCCTTCGCCGCCCCCGGCAGCGTCAAGGCCGTGCATTTCTTCCCCGATGCCGATGGCGTCATCGATTATGCGGCACCCCAGTCGATCACGCTCAGTGGCGACATGCTGCGGATCGAGACCGGCGCGGCGGCCACGCCCGATATCCCCGCCGACGGCACCCTCACCGGCGTCGTCCGCATCGACCGCATCGACGAACCCGAACCGCTGGGCTTCAGCATCACCGCCCGCCCCGGACCCGTCCCTGCCGCCGGTGTACCGCTATCGACACGAACCGAGTCGAGCACCACCAACCTGCTGCCCATCCTCGCCCTCGCCGTCCTCGGCGGCCTGCTACTCAATGTCATGCCCTGCGTCTTCCCGATTCTCAGCCTGAAGGCGCTCAGCCTGGCCAAGGGCAATGTCGACGCCGGCAAGGCTCGCGGCGACGCGCTGGCCTATACCGCCGGCACCGTCCTGATCTGCGCCGCGCTTGGCGGCCTCGTCCTAGCGCTCCGCGCCGCCGGCTCGCAAATCGGCTGGGCCTTCCAGCTGCAGGACCCGCGCGTCATCGCCCTGCTGCTGCTGCTGGTCACCGCCATCGCGCTCAATCTCGCCGGCCTGTTCGAGATCAATTTCGGCAGCGGCAGCCTCGGCCAATCGGTCACCGCGCGCGATGACAGCCTCGGCAGTTTCGCCACCGGCGCGCTCGCCGCCTTCATCGCCACGCCCTGCACCGGGCCATTCATGGCCGGCGCGCTCGGCGCGGCGCTTGTGCTGCCGCCCGCTGCCGGCCTGCTGGTGTTCGCCGGCCTCGGCTTCGGCCTCGCCCTGCCCTTCCTCGCCATCGGCTTTGTGCCGGCGCTGCGGCGGCGCCTGCCCCGCCCCGGTCCGTGGATGGCCCGGCTGCGTGCCCTATTGTCGGTGCCGATGTTCCTCACCGCACTGGCGCTGGCCTGGGTCCTCGGCCGCCAGTCAGGCGCGGACGGCATGGCCATCGGGCTCACCGGCGCCGTGCTCCTCGGCCTGCTGCTTTGGTGGCTCGGCCGCCGCCAGCACCAGGGTCGGCCCAACTGGCTTCCCGGCGCCGCCTCGCTCGCCGTGATCGTCGCTGCCGCTGTCCTCATCCCCACCGCCACGCCAACCGCCGCTGCCGCCACCGCAAGCCAGCTCGACGCCGAGCCCTATACCCCCGCCCGACTCGCCGAGCTTCGCGCCGCCCGCCAGCCGGTGTTCCTGTACATGACCGCCGACTGGTGCATCACCTGCAAGGTCAACGAGAAGGGCGCCATGGCCAGCCCGCGCGTTGCCGAGGCGTTCAAGGCCGGCGGCATTACCGTCCTGCGGGGCGACTGGACCCGCCCCGACCCGGCGATCGCCGCCTGGCTCGCCGAGCATGGCCGCGCCGGCATCCCGGTGTACACCTATTACGCCCCGGATGGCCGCGAGCAGGAACTGCCCCAGCTGCTCAGCGTGGAAGCGCTCACCGGCCTTGTAGCCTGACCCCCGGCTCCCCAAAACAGGGGAAGACAATTGCCGGAGTGCCTAGATGAACCGTTTCCTTCCCTATGCCCTGATCGCTGCCGGGATGACCATGCCGGCCATCGCCTCGGCCGCCCCGGTCAACGGCCAGCCCGCCCCCGCCTTTACGCTCCTCAATACCGCCGGCAAGCCGGTCAGCCTCGGCGACTTCAAGGGCAAGACCGTCATTCTCGAATGGACCAACCCCGGCTGCCCGTTCGTCCGCGCCCATTACGATAGCGGCAACATGCAGGCGACACAGGCCAGGGCGCTGAAGGCGGGCGCCGTATGGCTGACCATCAACAGCGGCGCTCCCGGCAAGCAGGGCCATATGACCGGCAAGCAGGCCCAGGCCCGCATGCAGACGGACGGCACCAGCCCCAGCCATTACCTGCTCGATCCACGGGGTACGGTCGGTACCTTCTATGCCGCCAAGGCCACGCCGCAGATTTTCGTCGTCGCCCCGGACGGCACGCTCGCCTATGACGGCGCCATCAACGATCGCCCCACCGCCGAAGAGTCGGACGCACTCGAAGGCCGCAACTACGCCCTCACGGCGCTCGCCGCCGTCCAGGCCGGCAAGACCCCGGCTCCGGCCAAGACCAAGCCCTATGGCTGCGCGGTCAAATATCCATCCTGAAGATCAGAAGAGCCTGAAACTAAATGGGCCGGGCCCACCTGAGTGGACCCGGCCCAAATATTGGCCTGACACAAGGGGCTCCGGGGGGATGGAGCGGCAGGTGTCAGGCCAGGAACCGGTCGCCAGGGGGGGAGGCGATCCGGTTCCACGTCCGGCGGCTAGGGGGGGAGAAGCCGTCCGAACGTGCTGTCTGTGACAGCGATGACCCTGATATGCACTTCACCCCGATCTTTGTGCAGCGCACAAGAATGCAAGCCAGCTATGCACCGAGCGCATGCCGGTCGATATCGAGGTTCGCCGCGGTCATCCGCTTGCCCAGGAAGTCGCGCAGCGCCGCCACCCGCAACGACCGTCGCAGCTCGGCCGGATAGGTGAAGAAGGTCCGGAACACCGGCCCCTCGATCTCGGGCAGCACGATCCGTACCTTGCCGGAAAAGCGGATCAAATAGGTCGGCAGCGCCGCGATGCCGGCCCCCGATTCCACCGCCTGCAGCACGCCATGGCTGTTGTTGATCGACAGGCCGGGCTGGCGCGGCGCCCCGTCATGGCCGAGCGCCAGCGCCCAGTTGATGCTCTTCAGCACCTCGGGCGCCGCCTCGCCATAGGCGATCAACCGATGGTCATCGAGATCGGCAATCGTTCGCGGTGTCCCATGTTTGGCCAGATATTCGGGCGCCGCGCATAGATAATGGCGGATCGCATAGAGCGGCTTCTGGACCAGCTCGGACTGGAGCGGCAGGTGGAAGCGCACCGCCACATCGGCCTCGCGCTTGGTCAGGTCGAGATCATCGTCCTCGAGCAGCAGCCTGATGGTGATGTCGGGATAGAGATCGAGGAAGTCGCCCAGCTGCTGCGCCAGCCAAGTCGAGCCGAAGCTCACCGTCGTCGTCAACCGGATCTCGCCGCTCGGCCGGTCCCGGCTCGCGTCGATCGCCAGCCGCGCCCGTTCGAGCCGATCCTGCATATCGTGCGTCGCCTGGCGCAGCTGCTCGCCCTCGTGCGTCATCGCCAGCCCCCGCGCATGGCGGTGGAACAGCTTGGCCCCCAGGTCTCCCTCCAGCGCCGCGATCTGCCGGGACAGCGCCGGCTGGCTGATATGCAGCCGCCGCGCCGCCTCGGTGAAGCTGCCGGCCTCGGCGACGGTCTCGAAAAGCCGCAGCTTCTCCCAATCGAGGTTCATTCCCCCTCCTTCAGCCGCCGCCATGCGCAAGAAAACGCTCGGCCTCAAGCGCCGCCATGCAACCCATCCCCGCTGCCGTCACCGCCTGCCTGAACACCTTGTCGGTCACATCGCCCGCCGCGAATACCCCCTTTACCGAGGTCGCCGTCGAATCCGGCGCTTTCACGATATAGCCCTCATCGTCCATCGCCAGTTGCCCCTGGAAAAGCCCGGTCGCCGGCACATGGCCGATCGCGACGAACAGGCCGTCCACCGCCAGGTCGCGCAAACTCCCGTCGCGGGTATCGCGCAGCCGCACCGCATCCACACCGCCGTCGCCGATCACATCGGCAACCTCGGCATACCAGTGCATCTCGATCTTGGGATTCGCCGCCAGCCGCGCCTGGTTGGTCTTGTCGGCGCGCAGCTCGCCGCGGCGGTGCACCAGATGCACGCGCGAGGCGAAGTTGGTCAGGAACAGCGCCTCCTCGACCGCGGTATTGCCGCCGCCCACCACCGCCACCGTCTTGCCGCGGAAGAAGAAGCCGTCGCAGGTCGCGCACGCTGAAACCCCGAAGCCGCGCAGCCGCGTCTCATTGTCCAGTCCGAGCCAACGCGCGCTGGCACCGGTGCAGATGATCAGCGCGTCGGCCAGGAACCGCACGCCCGATTCGCACTCAACCGCAAAGGGCCGGCGGGAGAGATCGACGCTGGCCACCATGTCGCTGATCACCTCGGCGCCGACGTGCCGGGCCTGCTCGGCCATCCGGATCATCAAATTCGGCCCCTGCACGCTGACATCGCCGGGCCAATTCTCGACATCGGTGGTGATCGTCAGCTGGCCTCCAGGCTGCAATCCTTCGATCAGCACCGGCTCCAGCGCCGCGCGCGCCGCATAGATCGCCGCCGTATAGCCGGCCGGTCCCGATCCGATCACCAACACCTTCACCGCCCGCACGTCCGCCACACCATCGCTCCCGATTGCCTGTCAGCACCAGTTAGCGCTGATCGACGAAATATCCAGCCCTGCGGCAATGACTTGCGCCAATCGGCAATAATCTTATGTAAACACCCTCAGTATCGACACGGAGTTACCATGGTTCATCGCTCGCGGCTGCCTATCGATGACATCGACCGGGTCATCCTGCGCCACCTCCAAGCCGAGGGCCGCATCACCAATGTCGAGCTTGCCGAACGCGCCGGCCTCACCGCGCCCCCCTGCCTGCGCCGCGTCCGCGCGCTGGAGGAGAACGGCACCATCCTCGGCTATCACGCCGATCTCGACGCCCCGGCGCTCGGCTATTCAATTACCGTGTTCGTCATGGTCAGCCTCAAGTCGCAAGCCGAAGCCGATCTGATGGCCTTTGAGCAACATGTCGCCGCGCTGCCCCAGGTCCGCGAATGTCACATGCTCAACGGCGAGATCGACTTCATCCTCAAGGTCGTCGCTCATGATCTTCAGGAGTTCCAGCGCTTCCTGACCTCGGCGCTGACCCCGGCCCCCAATGTCGAGAGCGTCAAGACCAGCTTCGTCATCCGCACCGCGCTCAACCGCCCCGGCGTCCCGGTGGACTGATCGACCAAAATGGTGGGCGGTGACGGGCTCG
>NZ_JBIMKZ010000015.1:0-47898 GCF_051860865.1 Polymorphobacter sp.
CGAGCCGGTCCGATCGCAGCAATGGCGTATGGACGACATGGCCGCGCAAACGCTCTGCGGCCGCCTCGATTTCGGCATGAACAAGCGGCTCTGGAAAGGCGTCTGAAACCATCAGGCAAGCCATTGGGGCCATGAGCGAAAACTGCAAGTGGATGCTGTCATAAAAAATCGCTTTACACGCCGGTCGCATGACCCCATATGCGCCGCTCGCTGCCCCATGGGACTTCCACCGCAAGGCAGCTTTGGTGCCGGCCTTCTCCGGCAACTTTGCTCACCCCGGAGGTCCCTTGAATTGCATAAGCACCATAACGCGCTGGGGGTAGTTCAGGCCCTGCGACCGACGCAGCCTGTTACTCTGATCCGTCCTCACGCCGCCCGTCGCGCCGCGCGTTTCTTTGCAGAAACGTTTCCCGGCACGTCGATGTATGCGGTCAAGGCCAATCCCTCGCCGGATCTGATCCGGACGCTGTGGGACAGCGGAATCACGCATTTCGATGTCGCCTCGATTGCCGAGGTGCGGCTGGTGCGCGGGCTGCTGCCCGAGGCCACGCTGTGCTTCATGCATCCGGTGAAGGGCGCCGAAGCCATTGCCGAGGCCTATCATGTTCACGGTGTCCGGGTGTTCTCGCTCGACACGCTGGGTGAGCTCGAGAAGATCGTTGCGGCCACCGATGGCGCCACGGACCTGACGCTGTGCGTCCGGCTGCGTGTGTCGTCATCGCATTCCAAGCTCAGCCTGGCGTCCAAGTTCGGCGTCGCGGCCGACGAGGCGGCACCGTTGCTGATGGCAACGCGGCAGGCGGCCGATGCGCTGGGCATCTGCTTCCATGTCGGCAGCCAGGCGATGAGCCCGCAGGCCTATGCCGATGCGCTGGCGCAGGTCCGTGCCGCGATCGTCGGCGCCGGTGTTACGGTCGATGTCGTCGATGTCGGCGGCGGCTTTCCGTCGATCTACCCGGATATGGAGCCCGGTGCGCTGGAGGCCTATTTCGAGGTCATCCACCGCGCCTATGAGTCGCTGCCGATTTCCTATTCGGCCGAGCTCTGGTGCGAGCCGGGCCGGGCGCTGAGCGCGGAATATTCGAGCGTGCTGGTCCGGGTCGAGGCCCGCAAGGACGATGTGCTGTACATCAACGACGGTGCCTATGGCGCGCTGTTCGATGCCGCGCACATCGGCTGGCGGTTCCCGGTGGCGCTGGTCCGCGACACCGCGAGCCCGGCGCGCGACATTGCGTTCAGCTTCTATGGCCCGACCTGCGACGACATGGACTTCATGCGCGGGCCGTTCATGCTGCCCGCCGATGTCCAGCCCGGCGACATGATCGAGATCGGCATGCTCGGTGCCTATGGCTCGGCAATGCGCACCGGCTTCAACGGCTTCACCGCCGGGGAAACGGTGATCGTGGCTGACGAGCCGATGGACTCGGCCTATGGTGTCACCGAAGAGTCGCCGAGCCGGGTTATCCGTCTGCATCAGACGTCCTGACCGGTTGTCTTTGACGAGGCCGGGCCCGGTGCCCGGCCTCATCCACCCGTTCGGCGCCGGACTCCCCCGGCCGCGGGCGGCGGCATCAGCCGCCGGGCCATTGTTGAAATGGGAGACTCTCCATGACCGTTACCGATCCCGCCCAGACCAACGACACACGCAAGGCGGAACTGCTTTCGAAGCAGGTCAAGCATATCGACATCACCAGCTTCGACGCGCGCCCGATCGTCGATGCGATGGCCGACATGAGCTTCACCAGCCGCGATCTCGGCCGCGCGACCAAGATCTATAACGACATGCTGGCCGACAAGGACTGCACGGTCGTGCTGGTCATCGCGGGCTCGACCTCGGCGGGCGGCTGCATGGACCTGTATGCGGAGCTGATCCGCAACAACATGGTCGATGTCGTCGTCGCCACCGGGGCGACCATCGTCGACATGGATTTCTTCGAGGGGCTCGGCCACAAGCATTATCAGGCGCTGGAAGTGCCCGATGACGATACGCTGCGCTCGCTGCTGATCGACCGCATCTACGACACCTATATCGACGAGGAAGAGCTCCAGCACGTCGACCATACGATCTTCGAGATTGCCGAGACGCTGGAGCCCAAGGCCTATTCGAGCCGCGCATTCATCCGCGAGATGGGCAAGTATCTGGTCGAGCACGGCAAGAAGGACAACAGCCTGGTCAAGCTGGCCTATGAGCATGATGTGCCGATCTTCTGCCCGGCCTTCGTCGACAGCTCGGCGGGGTTTGGGCTGGTCAAGCACCAGGTCGATTCGGTGAAGGCCGACAAGCCCTATATGGTGCTCGATGCAATCGCCGATTTCCGCGAGCTGACCGACATCAAGATCAAGGCGGGCACCACCGGCCTGCTGATGATCGGTGGCGGCGTGCCGAAGAACTTCATCCAGGACACGGTCGTCTGCGCCGAAATCCTCGGCCATGACGATGTCGAAGTGCACAAATATGCGGTGCAGATCACCGTTGCCGATGTGCGCGACGGCGCCTGCTCGTCCTCGACGCTCCAGGAAGCGGCGAGCTGGGGCAAGGTCAATACCGGGATCGAGCAGATGGTGTTCGCCGAGGCCGGATCGGTGATGCCGCTGCTGGCGTCGGACGCCTATCATCGCGGCCATTGGAAGGATCGTCCGAAGCGCGGCTGGGCCAAGCTGTTCGCCTGAGCCTTCGGGACAATCGAGAGGGGGCGGCCGCGGGGCCGCCCCCTTTTTCATGGCCTCAGCGTGGGGCGGCCGGGGCGGCGGGCGCCGCCGGCGGGGTGGTCGAGACGCTGGGCAGCGCGGCATTGAGGCGGGCCAGCAGGTCGGCGGTGGCGTCGAGCCCGGCCGAATGCTGGAGCACGGCACTGGCCGGCACGATCAGGCTGGCGCCGCGCTCGCGCAGCATGGTGGCGAGAATCGGCTGGAGCGCCTGGCCGATCTGCTGGCTGACGTAGTTCTGGGCGCGCTGGATATCTTCCTGGCCCTTTTCCAGTTCCTGCTGGGCCGCCTGCTGTCGACCCTGGAACGCCTTGACGCGCGCCTCGAGTGCCGGACCGGCAAGAGAATTATTGGCCTGGCCGGTCTGGATGGCCTGGGCCTCGGTCTGCAGCTGGGTCTGCAGGGTCTGCAGCCGCTGGCGCAGCGTGTTGGAGCGGGTCTGCAGCTGCTGGGCAGCGGCGACGCCGGCCGTGCTTTCGGCAACGACGCGGTCGACATCGGCGACCAGCATGGTGGCGGCCGGCAGCTTCTGCGCCAGCGCTGGCGAGGCCGCCACGGCGAGAACGGCGGCGAGGCCCAGGAGATGTGACTTCAGCATCGATAGTCCTTCTTCAAACAGACCGAACTGGAATGGGTCGTTGGCGATTCCATGGCACAGGAAAAGTCCGAAGTCGCCCCCCGCCATGGCCTGAATTCGCTTCTCAGGGCGACGAATGCCCCTGGCGACTGAACCGGGCCACGACCTCGACATGGCTCGACCAGCGGAACTGGGCCACCGGCCACAGCCGGTCGAGCCGATAGCCGCCTTCCGCGAGGATCCGGGCGTCGCGGCCGAAGGTGCTGGGGTTGCACGACACCGCCACCACCACCGGCACCGACGATTGCGCCAGCGCCCGCGACTGGGCCTCGGCCCCCGCGCGCGGCGGATCGAACACCAGCGCGTCGAACGGCGCCAGCTCGGCCGGCGTCAGCGGCCGGCGGAACAGGTCGCGGTGCACGGCGGCGAGCGGCCGACCGCCGAGCCGAGCGGCCGCTGCCAGCGCGGCAATGGCCGGGCCGGCGGCGTCGAGCGCCTGGACTCGGGCTCGGCGGCTGAGCGGCAGGGCGAAGGTGCCCAGCCCGCAGAACAGGTCAGCCACCTGCCCTGCCCCGCCGACGGCCTCTGCCACGGCGGCGACCAGCGCGGCCTCGCCTTCTTCTGTCGGTTGCAGGAAGGGCGCCGGCGGCAGGCCGACCCGCACGCCGCCCATCGTCAGGCACGGCAGCCGCGCCTCGACCAGCGTCTGCACGCCGTCCGGTCCTTCGACGCTGAGGCGGGCGAGATCATGGGCGGCTGCGAAGTCGGTCAGCCGTTCGATTTCGTCGAGCCGCTCGGCGCGGACGTTGGCGAGCAGCACATCGACCCCGGCTTCGCTGTCGGTGAGGGTTATCCCGGCCCCCTGCCCTTCGGCGACCGCCTTGTGCAGCAGCGCCCGCAACGGCCCGATCAACGCGAACAGCTTGGGGCGCAACACCTCGCACTGCTGGAGATCGATGATCCGGTGGCTGCCTTCGCTGTTGAAGCCGAGCAGCAGCTTGCCGCCGCGCCGTACAGCGCGCAGGCTGGCGCGGCGACGGCTGCGCGGCGGCGACAGCGCCACCGGGGCGACGTCTTCGGGCATCAGCGGCCCCAGCACGCGTGCTAGCCGATCGATGACGAAGGCGGCATAATCGGCGTCGGTGACATGCTGGAGCTGGCAGCCCCCGCATTCCGGCACGTGCCGGCAGACCGGGACCACATGGTTCGGGCCGGGCAGGATCGTGGCCTGCTCGCCATCGAAGCGGATCTGGTCGCCGACGGCGGCGCCCATCACATAGCGGCCATCGGCGGTGATCCCGTCGCCCCGTGCCGCGAGGCGGACGATGGTCTGCAGCGCGCTCACAGCGCGGCAATGGCCGCGGCGACCAGCCCCGGCAGGTCGTCGGCAATCAGTCCCGGCCCGCCGCGCCGGCCGGCGTCACCGTGCAGCCAGGCGGCCGTGGCGGCGGCCTCCAGACCGGGCTGGCCCTGGGCGATCAGGCTGGCGATGAGGCCGGCGAGCACATCGCCCGAGCCGGCGGTGGCGAGCCAGGCGCTGGCGTGGTCGTTGATCAGCACCCGCCCATCGGGCGCGGCGATGAGGGTCTGCGGCCCCTTGAGCAGAACCACGGCGCCTGACGCGGCTGCGGCAGCGCGGACGGCGGCCAGCCGGTCCGGACCTAGCGAGCCGAACAAGGTCTCGAATTCGCCTTCGTGCGGCGTCAGCACCAACGGGGCGGTGGCGGCGGCAAGCATCGCAGGTGTGGCCAGCGCCAGAGCGCCGGCATCGAGCACCACCGGCACGTTGCCGGCCAGCAATCGTTCGAGCCAGCCCCGCCCGCGCCGCGTATCGGCAAGACCCGGGCCGCAGACGACGGCGCCGCAGCGCGGATCATCGAGCAGCGCGCTGCCTTCGTCGTCGGTCCGGTGCATTATAGCATCAGCCGGCAGCCGGGAATCCGGGCCGGTCAGCGTTACCAGCCCGGCCCCGGACCGGAGCGCGGCCAGCGCCGCCAGTCGTGCCGCGCCGCTGCCCTCGCCCTCCACGACCAGGACATGGCCACGCCGGTACTTGTGCAGGTCCGCCGCCAATGGCGCGCGCCCTGGCCGCAGCACCCGGCCGAGCCGTGTCGCCGGGATGGCAATGCCGATGTCGGCGGTGACGAGGCGGCCAGTGACCCGGGCGCCGTCGGCCAGCAGATGGCCCGGCTTGGCGGCGCCGAAAGCCACGGTCATCGCTGCCGGCTGAACGGGTCCGAGCGCGGCGCCGGTGGCGGCATCGATATTGCTGACGATGTCGAGCGCCACCACCATGGCGTGCGGCGCCAGCCTGGCCAGCGCCTCGGTGGCGGCAGCCGGCATGGCGCGCGCCAATCCGGTGCCGAACAGCGCATCGATGACCAGCGGGGCCTGGCGCGCCGCCTCGAGCGTGACGACGGGGCCGGTCCAGCGTGCGGCCATGGTCTGCGCCGGCTCACCGCGCGGCGGCGCCAGCGCGGCGACCTCGACCGAGACCCCTGCCGCCGCCAGGGCCACGGCGACGCCATAGCCGTCGCCGCCGTTGTTGCCCGGCCCGACAAGAACGAGCGCATGGCGCTTCGGGGCGAAAGCCATGATCGCAAGCGTTGCTGCGCTCGCGGCGCGCTCCATCAGCCGCAGTGCCGGCGTGCCGGCGGCGATGGCGGTGCCTTCCGCCGCGCGCATCTCCTCGGGGGTGGGCAGCGGCGCTGGGGGCGGCAGGCTGAGCATTTCAACCACCTTGCGCAGAAATGCCGGTCCTGCCAAAAGAGCGGCCATGAAGCGCCTCACTCCCCTGATCCTTGCCGGCCTTCTGTCTGGCTGCGCGGCCTCCCCCCTCTATGTTGAACGCAGCGAGCTGCGCGGCACCTATGCCGAGGTGCCGCGAGACGCGCGCGGCGAGCCGCTGTGGGCGGCGATCAAGCCGGCCCCTGCCGATGCCCTTTACGCCCGGCGGCAGGCCAGGGCACAGGGCGAACTGGCCAGCCTGCCGCGCTGAGCGGTCAGATATCGGCAAAGACATGGGTTTCTGACGCGCCACCCGGATGGGTGACGGCGCCGGTGCGCGCCGGCCCGACGTTCTGGGCATAGCGCCAGATCGCGCCCGAGCCATAGTCGGTGGCCCGCGGCTGCCAGGCCGCGCGGCGCGCTGCCAGAACATCCCCGGCGACATCGAGATCGATGGTGCCGGCCGCCGCGTCGATATGGATCATGTCGCCATCCTCGACTAGGGCAATCGGCCCGCCATCGGCCGCTTCCGGGCCGACATGGCCGATGCAGAAGCCGCGCGTTGCGCCCGAGAAGCGCCCGTCGGTGATCAGCGCCACATGCTCGCCAAGGCCCTGGCCATAGAGCGCCGCGGTGGTGCTGAGCATCTCGCGCATGCCGGGGCCGCCCTTGGGCCCTTCATAGCGGATGATGACGACACTGCCCTTCTCGATCTTGCGCGCCTCGACGGCGGCAAAGCAATCTTCTTCGCAATCGAAGACCTGGGCCGGGCCGCTGAACTGCAGCCGCGCCATGCCGGCGACCTTGACGATCGCCCCGTCCGGGGCGAGCGAGCCCTTCAGCCCGACAACGCCGCCGGTCGGCGACAGCGGCGCGCTGACCGGATAGATGACCTTCTGGTCATCGCGCCAGCTGATCTCCTCGATATTCTCGCCCAGCGTCTTGCCGGTGACGGTCATGCAATTGCCATGGATGAAGCCGGCATCGAACAGGGTGCGCAGCACCATATAGACACCGCCCGCATCATGCAGGTCCTTGGCGACATATTTCCCGCCCGGCTTGAGGTCGGCGATATAGGGCGTGCTCTTGAAGATCTCGGCGACGTCGAACAGGTCGAAGGCGATGCCGGCCTCATGCGCCATCGCCGGCAGGTGCAGCGCGCCATTGGTGCTGCCACCGGTCGCCGCGACGATGCGTGCCGCATTTTCAAAGGCTTCGCGGGTGCAGATGTCACGCGGCCTGATGTTCTTCTCGATCAGGTTCATCACCTGCCGGCCGGCGGCAATGGCGATATCGGCGCGGCTGCCATAGGGCGCCGGCGCCATGTTGCTGTTGGGCAGCGAAAGGCCGATTGCCTCGCCGACACATGCCATGGTGTTGGCGGTGAACTGGCCACCGCAGGCGCCATGGCCCGGGCAGGCGACCTTCTCCAGCGCGGTCAGGCGCGCCAGCGGACACGAGCCGGCCGAGAAGCCACCGACGGCCTCGAACACGTCGACGACGGTTACGTCCTTGTCCTCGAAGCGACCCGGCAGGATCGAGCCGCCATAGACGAAGATCGACGGCACGTTGAGCCGGAGCATCGACATCATCATGCCTGGCAGCGACTTGTCACAGCCGGCAAAGCCGACAAGCGCGTCATAACAATGGCCTCTGACTGAAAGTTCAACCGAATCGGCAATAACCTCGCGGCTGACCAGGCTGGCCTTCATGCCCTGATGGCCCATGGCGATGCCATCGGTGACGGTGATGGTGTTGAAGCGGCGCGGCAGGCCACCGGCCTCGTGCACACCTTGCCGGCAGACATCGGCCTGGGCATCGAGGGTGGTGTTGCAGGGCGCGGAATCATTGCCGGCCGAAACGATGCCGACGAACGGGCGGCTGATTTCTTCCTCGGAGAGCCCCATGGCATAATAATAGCTGCGATGCGGCGCCCGCTCGGGGCCGACCGAAACATGGCGGCTGGGCAGCTTGGACTTGTCGAAACGGCTCACGAAAGGCTCCTCTGTTCGCGACCGTCGATGCGCGTTTGAGCCGGGCGGGTCAAGATTGACGAAGCGCGCGGAGCAATTGATGCGTGGTATCGGCGATGATCCGGCACCAGTGGGCGATGTCCTCTCGCGTCCGCAGGCCATCGTTGCGGATCTCGATGCAGAAATAGGGCAGGCCCCGCGCCTCGGCGTGGCGGTCCATCGTGTAGTTGAGGGTTTCGCCCGAATAGGGCTGGTTGTCGCCGACGTGCAGCCCGCGCGCCGCGAGCAGCGGCAAGGCGATCCGCGCGGCGCGGCTGTCCTGATTGTAGAGTATGCCGATCGGCCAGGGCCGTTGCTCGTCCGGCGCGGTGGCCAGCTGCGGCGTGAAGCTGTGCAGGCTCAGCAGCAGCTCCGGCCGGTGCGTCTCGACCGCCGCGTCGATCGCGGCGTGATAAGGGGTATGGATCGCGGTTCGACGCAGCACGTGCTCGGTTTCGGACAGCGCGAGATTGCCCGGAATGACATGGCCGTCCGACGCGCTCGGGATCAGGCTTAGCTCGCCCGGCTCGCGGTTCATGTCGATGACCAGCCGTGACACCGTGGCGATGATCGCCGGTGCTTCCAGCGCTTCGGCCAGCGCCTCTGCCAGCGCGGCGGTACCGATGTCGATCCCGATATGGTCTTCGAGCAGCGCCGGATCGATGCCGAGATCGACCCCCTCCGGCACGCGGTTGCTGGCGTGGTCGGCGATGATCAGCACCGGCGCGGTGCCCTTGATCTGGCGCGGCAGCGTCATGCGCCGAAGACGGGCTTGCGCTTGGCCAGGAACGCGGACACCCCCTCGGCAAAGTCGGCGGTGGTGAAGGCGGCATCGAACCCGGCCTGGCTCTCGGCGTCGTCGTCATGCGCGCCTTCGATGATCCGCTGGACGATGGCCTTGATGGCGCGCTGGCTGGACGGGGCCGCGGCGGCTACGCTGGCGGCAAAGGCCGCAACCTCGGCATCAAGATCATCGGCGACCTGCTGGACAAGGCCGATCCGCAGCGCCTCGGCGGCATCGACGAGCTGGCCTGTGTACAGCAAGCGGCGGGCCTGGGCCGGACCGACAAGCTCCATCAGCAGCCGGGTGTCGTGGAGCGGATAGACCAGGCCGAGCTTTGCCGGCGTGATCCCCATCCGTGCTCGTGGCGAGGCGATGCGCAGGTCGCAGGCCAGGGCGATGCCCATGCCGCCGCCGACGGCGTCGCCGTCGATGATCGCCAGCGTCGGCTTCGGCGCCCGGGCGAGGGTGATCTGGGTGGCCCGGATGGCGGCGGCGTTGGCGGCCCGCCAGGCTGGATCGGCGGATTGCCGGGCGAATTCGGCGATGTCGGCGCCGGCGCAGAACATGCCGGGGACAGCGCCGGAGACGATCAGCAGCCGGACCGCAGGCTCGGTCATGGCCGCGGTGACAGCATGTGGAAATGCCTCCCACATCGACTGGTCCATGGCGTTGCGGCGGTCGGGGCGGTCAATCAACAGGCGCGCGACCGGGCCATCCTGGACAAGCTTCAGATGTGGATGATCAAACAAGTCGGCGTCCCGGGTCATGGGGGCGCGACCATAGTGCTAACAGGGGGTGGGGGTGAAGCCTGAAATAGTTGCGGCCGGTGCCGGGGGGGGGGCACCGGCCGCAAGGCCTGTCGGGACGGGGGGGGAGTGCCCCGACGAGGCCAGCCCTTTGTGCTGTTATTGCGCGCTGGGGGCGTTCGCGGGGATCGTTGCAAGATCGGTATCGAGCGCCCGCGCCGCCGCCGTGAACTTCTTGGCCGCTTCCCCGCGGCCACCGGCAGCGCAGAGTTTTTCGCCCACCGCGACGAGCCGAAGCGCCTTGTCTGCCTTGGCGGCATCAGCCGTGGCAGCGGCCTGGCGCAACACGCCCGGCGCGCTTGCGCAGCTGGTCGTGTCAGCGGCGAGGGCCGGTGCGACCATGATTGCGGCCGTGGCAAACGCCACGAATATGCGAAGAACCATCGCCCTATCCCTGATTGTTCACCGCAATAGTGCGGATTGAGCCCAACTCAGAACTACTGCACGATCTAGGTCGTCGCCTTAACTGAGTCAAGCTTAGATCGAGCTGCGGTCAATACGGGGATCTGCGACTCAGCGCAGGACGGTGGCGCTGTGCCACCAGCCCCGAGCGGCGATCAGCGTCTCGGCCGCCGTGCAGGCAGCACCGCTTTCGTACAGCGCAAAACAGGTCGCACCGGAGCCTGACATGCGGGCCAGCAACGGCACTGTCGCGGCGAGCGCTTCGAGTACCTCGGCGATCACCGGCGCCAGCCCGCAGGCGGCGGCGGTCATGTCGTTGCGCAATTGGGTCAACGGGGCTTCCGCATCGAGCGGTCCCCGGTCCTGCCGGTCCCAGGCCGCAAATACCGGGCCGGTGGCGAGCGAGACCCGGGGATTGACCAGAAGCACCGGTCGGCCGCCGACGTCACCGGACCAGGGCCGCAGCACCTCGCCGCGCCCGCTGCCGAGCACGCTTCGGGACACCACACAGGCCGGCACGTCGGAGCCGATTTTCGCCGCCAGCGCCACAAGCCGGTCCTGCGGCCAGTCGAGGCCCCAAAGCCGGTTGAGCAGGCGCAATGCGGCGGCGGCGTCTGCCGAGCCGCCGCCTAGTCCGGCGGCCACCGGAATGCGTTTCTCCAGATGCAGCCGCGCACCGCGATCGATCCCCGCGGCCTCGGCCAGCGCGCGGGCGGCGCGCAGCACCAGATTGTCGCCCCCCTGCCCCGCCGGCCCGGCATAGTCGCCTGACATTTCCAGGCTCAGCGCATCGGCCGGTGCGCCGGTCAGGGTGTCGCCGAACTGGGTGAACGCGAAGATCGACTCAAGCTCATGATAGCCATCGGCGCGCCGGTGGCGGAGGTGCAGCGCCAGGTTGAGCTTGGCGGGGGCGTCTTCGGTCTCGGTCATGCACGTGGCTTTGCCGGCTCGCCGCTTTCGGTCAAGTCAGAGGCGTCAGTTCGCCATCGCCAGCGCCGCGTCGAGGCCGTAATCGAGCTTGGCGGTCAGTTGTTTCTTCTGCGCTTCGCTCGGCTCCATCGCCAGCGCGGCGCGCCAGCGGAACCGCGCCTCGATGCGCCGCCCAATCTTCCAATAGGCGTCGCCGAGATGGTCGGTGACGGTCGGGTCGGTCGGTTCCAGCGTCGAGGCACGCTCGAGCGTGGTCGCCGCTTCGTCATAGCGCCCCTGGCGATACTGGCTCCAGCCGAGCGAATCGACGATGCCGCCATCATCGGGGCGCAGCGTCGCCGCCTTTTTGATCAGCGTCGCGGCTTCGGACAGCTTGAGGCCGCGATCGAGCAGCGAATAGCCGAGATAGTTGAGCACCACCGGCTCGTCCTCGGACAGTAGCAGCGCCTTGCGGAGATCGGCTTCGGCGCCCGGCCAGTCCTGCGCTCGCTCCTTCATGCTGCCGCGCAGGAACCACAGGCCCCAGGCACCCGCCCCCCCGCCCGAACCCTCGTCCGGGGTGGCGGCGATAGCGCGCGAATAGGCCTCGATCGCCGCATCGAAGCGCTCGGCGCGGCGGTGCCAGTCGCCGAGCCGGACCCAGGCATCGGCGCCGGCATCGGGTGCGGTGGCGGCTTCGGCGAGCATGGCGCCGGCCTCGGTGCCGCGCCCCATTGCTTCCAGCACTTCGGCGCGGCGGATCCGCGCGGTCTGGGCGAGTGCATCCTTTTCGGGCACCATCGCATAGGCGGCCAGCGCCGCCTCGCGGCTGTTGCTGCGCGCCAGCACGTCCCCGCAGATCAGCCAGCTGGCGGCGATGTCAGGCGCCAGGAATGTGGCGGTGCGGGCGAACAGCAGCGCCAGCGGCACCGGCCGCTCGCGGGAGAGGTCGGCGGCGAGCCGTGCCGCCATCCAGCCGAGGCCGCGCCGGGCATCGGGCGCCAGCGCGCCGATGCGCTTGCCGGCCTTCAGCCGCTCGCGCGCCGCAACAGTCGGCGGCTCGTCACCGTCGAGCAGCGCCAGCGCCCGTACCTTGTCGCCCGACTGGGCCACTGCATCGGCCTCGCCCTGGCGCAGGAAGCTGATGCCCGAGGCGGTGCCGGCGCGAAGCAGCGAATAGGCCTCTGCCGCTTCCTTCCAGCGCCCGGCGGCTGCAAGCATATGGGCGCGCTGCTCGGTGACATAGGAACGTGCGAAGCCGGTAAATTGCGCGGGATCGAGGATGGCCAGCGCGCCATCGGTGTCGTCGCGGCCATGGGCGATCCAGGCATCGACGATCGGCCCGACGACGGCGGCATAGCCGGCGCTGGACAGGCCGGTACGCGCAGCGGCGGCGGCGTTCCAGTCCTTGCGCAGCACCGCATCGGTCAGCAGCAGCACCGCAACTTCGGCATTGGCCTGTCCGTTCGCCTGCAGCGTGCCGGCGAGCGCCAGCGCGCGTTTCTTGTCCCCGGCCGCTACCGCCAGCTCGAAGGCGCGGCGGGCCAATTCGGGCGCCTCCGGCTGCTGGGCATGGACGGCATCGAAGAACTGCGCCGCCTCGGTCAGCGCGTCATTGGCGAAAGCCGCGCGCCCGAGCACATAGCCGTGCAGCGGCGAGATCGTGGGCGTGGAGGCGCGCGCCTGCGCCGGCGCCTGCCAGGCAGCGAGGAGAAGGAGGGAGGCGGCAACAGGAATACGCATGCCGACAAGGTGGCGATTGCAACGCCTCCTGTCGAGGGGGGCAGGACGCCACCCCGCCTCGGGCCTACATATTCGGATAGTTCGGCCCGCCGCCCCCTTCCGGAACCACCCAGACGATGTTCTGCGACGGGTCCTTGATATCGCAGGTCTTGCAGTGGACGCAGTTCTGGGCGTTGATCTGGAAGCGCGGCTCGCCGGTCTCCTCGCCGACAACCTCATAGACGCCGGCCGGGCAGTAGCGCTGGGCCGGCTCGTCGTAGAGTGGCAGGTTGACCCGGATCGGCACCTCCGGGTCCTTGAGCTTGAGGTGGACCGGCTGGTCTTCCTCATGATTGGTGTTGGAGATGAAGACGCTCGACAATTTGTCGAAGCTGTAGACGCCGTCGGGCTTGGGATAGGCTATCGGCTTCGAATCGCGCTTTTTCCGCAAGGACTTCCAGTCGGGATGGTTTTTCATCGTGAAGGGCAGCCCATAGCCCAGATATTCCATCCACATGGTGATGCCGGCGATGCCGGTGCCGATGAAATTCCCGAACTTCTCTACCGCCGGCAGCGTGTTGCGGACCATCCTCAGCTCGTCATACACCCAGCTCTTCTTGTAGGCGTCCTGATAGGCGGCCAGCTCATCATGGCCGCGCTGGCTGGCGATGGCGTCGACGGCGGCATCGGCCGCCATCATGCCGGACTTCATCGCCGTGTGGCTGCCCTTGATCCGCGGCACATTGACGAAGCCGGCCGCGCAGCCGATCAGCGCGCCGCCGGGGAAGGCCAGCTTCGGCACCGATTGCCAGCCGCCGTCATTGATCGCGCGGGCGCCATAGGAGACGCGGCGGCCGCCCTCGAGGATCGCCTTGATCGCCGGATGGGTCTTCCAGCGCTGGAATTCATCGAACGGCGACAGATAGGGATTGGCATAGTTGAGCCAGACCGAGAAGCCGAGTGCCACCTGGCCATTGGCCTGATGGTAGAGAAAACCGCCGCCATTGGCCTCGTCCAGCGGCCAGCCCTGGGTATGGATGACCTTGCCGGGCACATGCTTGGCGGGGTCGATGTCCCAGAGCTCCTTCAGGCCGATGCCGAAAATCTGCGGGTCGGAGTCGCTGTCGAGGGCGAAGCGGCTGATCAGCTGCTTGGAGAGATGGCCGCGCACGCCCTCGGCGAAGAAGGTGTATTTGGCATGCAGCTCGAGGCCGGGCTGGTAGCTGGGCTTGTGGCTGCCGTCGCGCGCCACGCCCATGTCCCCGGTGGCGACGCCCTTGACCGAGCCATCCTCGTTGAACAGCACTTCGGCCGCCGCGAAGCCGGGGAAAATCTCGACGCCGAGCGCTTCCGCTTGACCGGCCAGCCAGCGACACAGATTGCCCAGGCTGACTGTGTAGCAGCCCTTGTTGTTCATGAACGGCGGCAGCAGGCCGTGCGGGAATTCGCGGCACTTGTCCTCGGTCAGGATCCAGTGATGGTTTTCGGTGACCGGCACGGTCATCGGCGAATCCATCGTCCGCCATTCCGGCAGCAGCTCGTCGAGCGCGCGCGGATCGACGACCGCGCCCGACAGGATATGGGCGCCGATCTCGGACCCCTTTTCCAGGATGCAGACCGATATCTCGACGCCCATCACGGCCGCCTGCTGCTTGGCACGGATCGCCGCGGCAAGGCCGGCCGGGCCGCCGCCGACAATAACAAGATCATAGGGCATGGATTCGCGTGTCGACATGCAATCGCCTTTTGTAACGTTTGGCCACGACATATCGCGGCTTTGCCATGATTGGCCAGATAGGGGCCCTGTCACGGGTTGACCAGAGGGCTGTAAGACGCATGAAGGCAGGCAATGATGCCCCAGACGACGCCCGACATGCTCTCGCCGGCGCTCACGATGTCGCCCGTCGCGGCGCGTGCGGCGCTGGAATGGCTGATGGACGCGGGTGTCGACACGGCGATCAGCGACACGCCGAGGAACTGGCTGGCCGGCATTGCGACGCCCGTCGCCGCCCCGCCGCCTCGCGAAATGCCGGTGTCAATGCCCGCCTCGTTATCAGCGCTGGTGTCGGCGCAGACGCTGGAGGCGCTGCATGCCGAAGTCGCCGCCTTTGCCCATCCGCTGCGGCCGTCGGCTGGCGCCCGACCCTGCCTGTTCGAAGGCCCGGAGGACGCGCCCTTGCTGGTCCTCGACGAAATGGCCGCCGACGCTGGGAGCGACACGGCGGTGCTGGTCAAGGCGATGCTGGCGGCGATCGGGCTCGATATTGCCGAGGTCGCCCGTGTCCATGCCCTGCCCTGGCCGACCACCGGCGGCCGTGCGGCGCGGTCCGAGGAACTCGCCGATTTCGCTCCCTTTGCCCGTGCCGCCATCACCCTTGCCCGGCCGCGGCGGGTGCTGGCGCTGGGGCAGCATCTTGCCGAGGTGATGGTCGCCGACAGCGGCGCGCTCGGAAGCTGGACGAGCCTGGGCGAGGTGCCGGTGCTGGCGACGCTCTCTCCCGCCCGGCTGCTGCGCGCGCCCCGGCTCAAGGCCGAGGCCTGGGCGCACCTTCAGAATCTGGCATCGAGGATGGCATGAGATATCTTCTGCTCCTGACCGCGCTGATGGCTGCGCCCGTATACGGCCAGGCGACACCCCAGGCCGTCGTCACCGCGCCCGGCGACACGCTGCTCACCGTCACCGCCGACCGGACCGGCATCACCGCCCGCCAGCGCGCCGTGCCGAGCCAGCTGAACGCCGCTCAGCGCCTCGCCTACCAGCGCATCTTCCTCGACATCGAAGCCGGTCGCACCTCTCGCGCCGAAACCGCGCTCAACGCGCTTGCCCCCGGCCTGCTCCATGAAACCGCGCGCGGCCAGCTGATCGCGGCACGCGGCGCCGGCCGGCTCACCCGCGCCGACCTCGCGGCCTGGCTGTCCGCCAATGCCGACCTGCCGCAGGCCGCCGGCGTGGTGAAGGTTGCCCAGCGCCTGCGTGGCAGCGAGGCGCTGCCGCTGCTGCCCAGCCTGCGGCCTATGCGCTATGCCAGCTTCAACCCGCCGCTCAGCCCGCGCTCGGAGACCGGTCCCGGCGACGCCGGTGCTGCGGCAACCCTCAAGCCACTCCTTGCCGCCGACCGCAATGCCGAAGCGGAAGCCGGCTGGCGCAGCGCCGAAGCCGGTCTGTCCACCGGCGCGCGCACCGAATGGGCGCACAAGGTGGCGTGGAGCTATTACGGCCAGACCGACAATGTCGCGGCGCGGCGGATGGGGCTGGAAGCGGCGCGCGGCATGGGCCCCTGGGCGGCGCTCGGCGCCTGGACCGCCGGCCTCGCCGCCTGGCGTCAGGGGCAATATGACGATGCCGCCCGCGCCTTCGACCTGATCGCCAGCCGGCTGGCCGGGGACGACCGTAACCAGGACCTTGTTGCCGCCGGGGCCTATTGGGCCAGCCGCGCCTATCTCGCCGCCGGCCGTCCGGATCTGGTGCCCGAGCGGCTGGAGACGGCGGCACGCGTGCCGGACAGTTTCTACGGCTTGCTGGCGCGCCGCGCGCTCGGCCTCGCTCCGGTGCAGGACTGGGTGGAGCCGGACTTCATTACCGCTGACTGGAACCACCTCAACAACTTCAAGGGTGCCAAGCGCGCCGCCGCCCTCGTCGAGATCGGCCAGATCGGCCTCGCCGATCGCGAGCTCAAGCATCTCGCCCAGACCGCGCCGGCGGCCAATTATTCCGCCCTGCTCCGCCTCGCCGCTCGGCTTGGCCTGCCGGCAACCCAGTACCAGCTGTCGGTGCGGCCGCCGGTCGGCATCGAGCCGCCGCTGTCCGCCCGCTTCCCGGCGCCGGAATGGGAGCCGGCGCGCGGCTGGCGCGTCGACAAGGGGCTGGTCTTCGCCCATGCCCTGCAGGAATCGAACTTCATCACCACCGCCACTTCGCGCGCCGGCGCCAAGGGGATCATGCAGCTGATGCCCGGCACCGCCCGTCAGGTCGCTGCCGAGATGAACAGCGCCGGCGCCGCCACGGTCGTCGGCGATCTCGGCGATCCGGCGTTCAATATCGAGGTCGGCCAGACCTATCTCGAGGCACTGCGCGACATGAGCTACACCGAAGGCCTGCTGCCCAAGGTGGTCGCCGCCTATAATGCCGGGCCGGGCAGCGTCCAGCGCTGGAACACCAGCCTCGACGATCGCGGCGACCCGCTGCTGTTCATCGCCTCGATCCCGTTCCGCGAGACCCGCCATTATGTCGAGGTGGTGATGCGCAACTACTGGATGTACCAGCTCCGCGACGGCATCCAGCCCGAAAGCATTGACGCGCTGGTCCGCGGGCTATGGCCGAAATTCCCGGGCATGCCCGGCGCCAAGGCCGTCAAGCGGGCGCCGCCGGTGATCCAGATCCTGCCCAGCCAGCCCGAGCCGCAGGAAAACACCGTCACCGCCGCCCTCGACACCAGCCGCTGATCGGCCCAGTCTGCGCCATGCCCATCGACGACAGCCTCGCCTTCCAGCCCGTCGCCATCGCCGTGCTGACCATCTCGGACAGCCGGGACGCCGCCAGCGACCGCTCAGGGGACACGCTGGTGGCGCGGATCGAGGCGGCCGGCCACCGCCTTGCCGCCCGCGCCATCGACAAGGACGACGTGCCGACGCTGGTCGCGCGCCTTAGGGGCTGGGTCGCCGATCCCGAGATCGACTGCATCATCACCACGGGCGGCACCGGCGTCACCGGCCGGGATGTCACCCCCGAGGCGCTGGCACAGGTTGCCGAGAAGGACATTCCCGGCTTCGGTGAGCTGTTCCGCTGGCTGAGCTTTCAGACGATCGGCACGTCCACCATCCAGTCCCGCGCCTGCGCCGGCGTGGCGGGCGGCACCTATATCTTCTGCCTGCCGGGCTCGACCGGCGCGGTGAAGGACGGCTGGGACGGCATCCTCAAGGACCAGCTCGACAGCCGCCACCGCCCCTGCAACTTCGTGGAGTTGATGCCTCGGCTCAGGGAACGCTAAGTCTCTAAGGCGCGCCGACCCGCTGCGGCCCGATCCGCTCCAGCGGCTCGATGCGCGGCGGCTCGTCGCGCCACCGCCCAGCCCGTCCGAGAGTCGCCCCGGACTCGAACAGTCGCTTCATCGCCGCCGGGTCGAACTCGATGGCATTGACCTCCGGTTCCTCGTCGGGAAGATAGGCGAGGTTGAACCGCGCGCCGGCATTGCGGGTCATCACATAGGTCCGCTCGACACTGCGATAGGAGATGCTGCGCATCATCTCGATGATCGACCGGCCCATGATGCCGGCGCTGTTGGTGCCGCTCGGCACGCTGCTCCCGGCATAGCTGACATGGCCGTTGACGATCGCCCAGACATTCTCGTTGCGGCCCTTGGGATCGAGCATGAAGCTGCGGAACAGCATCGAGGTCTTGAGCCCGCCATCGACATGCATCGTCGTCGGCACCACCCCCTGATCGATATACACCGGCGAGAACACCCCCGGGATCGCCGCCGACGCGGCCAGCACGTCGCGGTAGAGCCTGACCTTGTCCGGCGATGACGACCGCGCGATCCGCCCCATGTCCCAGACCGTGCTGACCCCGGCATCGAGGTTGGTCGTCGCCACATAGAGTCGTCGCCCCTTGGCATGTTCGGCGGCAACCTCGGCGAGCATCGCCTCGTCGACAATCTCGGCGATCATCGTCTCCAACGGTGCCCGGTCATAGACCGAAGCGGTCCGCGCAAAGCCGATGATCCCGCGCTTCTTGTAGACATCCCGGTTGGTTATCCCGGTGTAGGCGCGCACCAGCGTCGCATCATGCCGGGGGCCGAGAAACGCCAGCGTCGCCATCAGCGCGCCGGTGGACACGCCGGTGACCACGTCGAACACCGGCCGCTTGCCGCTCTCGGTCCACCCGGCCAGCACACCGGCGCCGAACGCGCCGAGCGAGCCCCCGCCAGAGAGCAGCAGCACGTCATGGCGGGTGCCGACCTGGCGCACCGGCGGCGGATCATCGAGAGGCGCACCATTGTCGTCGACATCGCTGATGATCGCCGCCCGCACCAGGGCCACATCGGCAAAGGGCAATGGCTGCGGGCGACTGGCACAGGCGCCGAGCAGCAGCAGCCCGGCCACGGCTACAACACGAAATGTCATGGCGCCCTTTCAAGGCGTTGGTAGCACATGGTCCCTGTAGCGCTCCCTCAGCTCGGTCTTCAGCAGTTTGCCGGTCGCGGTATGCGGCAGGGTGTCGACCACCAGCACATCGTCGGGCAACCACCACCGTGCCACCTTGCCGTCGAGAAAGTCCAGCACCGCCTTGCGGGTCACGGTCGCGCCGTCCCTGGCGCGGACCAGCAGCAGCGGCCGCTCGCCCCAGCGCGGATGCGGCACGCCAATCACCGCCGCCTCGGCGACGCCGGGTGCGCCGACGGCGGCATTTTCCAGCGCGATCGAGGATATCCACTCGCCGCCGGACTTGATGACATCCTTGGAGCGGTCGACAAGCTGCATGAAGCCGAGCCGGTCGATGGTGGCGACGTCGCCGGTATCGAACCAGCCCTCGCCGTCGAGGATATCGCCGCCATCGCCCTTGAAGTAGCTGCCGACGACCCAGGGACCGCGCACCATCAGCCGGCCGAAACGTTCACCGTCATGGGGAAGCAGGGCGCCGGCGTCGTCGACAATCCGCATCTCGACGCCGAACATCCCCCTGCCCTGCTTCACACGATAGTTTAGCTCTTCGCTATAACCCATTGCACGAGTTTCAGGCGTGGCAGCGCCGGTGGTGCCCAGAGGCGACATCTCGGTCATCCCCCACAGCTGAACGACCCGGACGCCGTACAGCCGGTCGAACTGCTCGATCATGCTGCGTGGCACTGCCGAACCGCCGATCGCGGTGCGGGTCAGCGCCCCGAGACCGCCGCCGGCCGTCTCCAGATGCTGGAGCATGCCGAGCCAGATCGTCGGCACCGCCAGCGCCAGGTCGACCTTCTCCTGAATGATCAGCCGCTGCAGCGTCGGCGGATCGAAATGCGGCCCGGCCATTACCAGCTTCGCGCCGGCCGCCGCCGCCGTATAGGGCACGCTCCAGGCATTGGCGTGATACATCGGCACGATCGGCATGACGACGCTGGTCGCCGACAGGCCGAAGGTGTCGGTCATGCAGGCGGCCATCGCGTGCAGCACATTGGAGCGATGGCTGTACTGCACGCCCTTGGGGTTGCCGGTGGTGCCGCTGGTGTAGCAGAGCCCGGCCGGCGCGGTTTCGGGCAGGTCGGCCCAGGGCTGGTCGACCGGCTGGCCGGCGATCATCTCCTCATAGCAGAGCAGATCAAGGCCCGAAGCTGCGGGCATATGCGCCCGGTCGGTCAGCAGCACATAGGTCTCGACCGTCTGCAGCCGCGGCGCCAGCCGTTCGACCAGCGGCAGGAACGTCAGGTCAAGGAACAGCACCCGGTCTTCGGCATGGTTGGCGATGTAGACGATCTGGTCCTCGAACAGCCGCGGGTTGATCGTATGCGCCACCGCACCCATCCCCGAGATGCCATACCAGCACTCGATATGGCGATAACTGTTCCAGGCCAGCGTCGCCAGCCGCTCGCCGGGCTGGATGCCGAGCCCCCGCAGCGCCGCCGCCACCTGCCGGGCGCGGTCGCGCACCGTCAGCCAGTCGCTACGGTGCTCATCGCCCTCGCAGGTCAGGCTGACGATCTCGCGGCGCGGGTGCCAGGCCGCCGCATGGTCGATCAGCCGCCAGACCAGCAACGGCCAGTCCTGCATCGTGCCGAACATGGCGCTCTCCCCTAGGTTGTTTTGTCCGAGACTAGACCCAATCAGAGGCTTGACAATAGGAACAGGGCGGGAACATATGGAAGGAACAATAAGGGAACACGGATATGGGACTGCTCTATTCGATCTTCATGTTGCTGGTGCTGACGGCCATGCTCGGCTTGCTGTTCGGCATGATCGGCCTGCGCTGGCCGGATTTGCTGCGCGCACTGCTCGGCAGGGCGGTGCCGGCACGCGATCAGGAGGCGGCGGATGCCCGCCGTTTCAGCCGGGCGTAGCTGCGCCAGGCAAAGGGCAAGGTCGCCGCATAGGCCAGGCAGATCAGGCTCAGCGTCATCCACGGCGCCGAGAACAGGCTGCCGGCAAATAATCCGACGGCCGCCAGCAAGGGCAGCCGCGCGCCGGGGCGGATGCGTACGGAGCCCCAGCTGTAAGTGGCGACATTCGATACCATCAGCACGGCGACGGCGATCACCACGACAGCGACCAGAATGGCGCGCAGTTGAAGGTCCTGCAGGAAGGCGGGTTCCAGCCAGAAGGTGATGAACATCGGGGATAGCGTCAGCCCGGCCGCCACCGGCGCGGGAATGCCGGTGAGGAAGCCGGCGCGCTTGTGCGGCTGGTCATCGCTGTCGATGCTGGCATTGAACCGGGCGAGACGAAGCGCGCAGGTGACGGCATGGGCCAGCGCCACCACCCAGCCCAGCCGCCCCGGCAGATGCTGGAGCGCCCAGAGATAGATGATCAGCGCCGGCGCCACGCCGAAGGCCGTGTTGTCGGACAGCGAATCGAGCTCGGCGCCGAAGCGGCTGGTGCCTTTCAGCAGCCGGGCGATGCGCCCGTCGATGCCATCGAGAACACCGGCGACGACGATCGCCGCTACCGCCTTCTCCCATTCACCGGCAATGCCGAAGCGCACCGCAGTCAGGCCGAAGCACAGCGCCAGCACGGTAACCGCATTGGGCACCAGCGCACGAAGCGGGATGCCACGCCGGCGCGGCGCGGCAGGCTCGGTCATTGCGACACGCCAGCCGGCATTGCGCCTGTCCGTCGGCGGGCAAGAATGGTTTCACCGGCGGTCGCCCGCTGGCCGATCATCACCTCGGGCACAAAGCCGGCGGGCAGGTAGACATCGACGCGGCTGCCGAAGCGGATCAGCCCGATGCGCTCACCCGATTTCACCCGCGCGCCTTCTTCCACGAAGCGCAGGATGCGGCGAGCGACCAGCCCGGCGATCTGGGTGAAGGCTACCCGCTCGCCATTGTCGGCCTCGACAACGAAATACTGGCGCTCATTCTCGTCGCTGGCCTTGTCGAGATCGGCATTGAGAAACTTGCCCGGCACATAGACGATGCGGCTCAGCCGGCCGGCGATCGGCGTGCGGTTCACATGGACGTCGAACACGCTCATGAACACCGAGACCCGCGTCACCGGCCCGTCACCGAGGCCGCCAGGGCCGCTCAGCTGGCGCGGCGGCACGCAATTGACGATCAGGCTGACCAGCCCGTCGGCGGGCGAGACCAGCACATCGGGAGACACCGGGGTGACCCGCACCGGATCGCGGAAGAAGGCGGCAACCCAGATCATCAGCCCGGCCAGAAGCCAGGCCAGCGTCGTCAGCCCGAATACCGGTCCGGCGAGCAGCACTGCGGCGGCGACGATGCCGACGAACTTGCGGCCTTCCGGATGCAAGGACGGAAACTTGTACCGGGCCGATTCACCGGGCACCAACGGCAGCGGACCGGAACCGGCAGCAGCCGCACTCTCCTGGCCGCCCAGCATCGGGATATCGTTGGGGACCGCTTCGTCTCGCGCCGGCTGTACCGGGGGCAACGGGTCGGGGGAGACCCAGGGTTCGGGTTGGTCACTCATCGGGCATGTCTAGACGCAGCATCGGACAGTGGCAATCACGGTGCGGTCTGACGAGGACGGGCTGACAGGATCAAACCGAGGGGCTAGGCTTCGGCATGATCACATCGCTGCTGTTATTCTGTGGGTCACGCCCTGGCCATGATCCGGCGCAGGCGGCGCTGGCCGCCGCGCTGGGCACGCTGGTCGCCGAGGCCGGGGTGACGCTCGTCTATGGCGGCGGCGCGGTCGGGCTGATGGGCATCGCCGCCCGTGCGGCGCTGGCCGCTGGTGGCCAGGTCATCGGGGTCATTCCGCGCGCGCTGATGACCAGCGAGATCGCCCAGGCCGAGCTGACGCAGATGCACGTCGTCGAGACGCTGCACGAGCGCAAGGCGCTGATGCACAGCTTCGCCGATGCCATTGTCGCGCTGCCGGGATCGATCGGCACGCTCGACGAACTGTTCGAGAGCCTGACCTGGCGCGAGCTGGGGCTTCACGACAAGCCGATATGGCTGCTCGGCGCCCGCGACTATTGGGCGCCGCTGGTGGCGCTTCTTCGGCATGTTGCCGCCCAGGGCTTCGGCCCGCCGGACCTTGCCCGCCTTGTCGAGCCGCTTGACGGGTTGGAGGCACTGGCATCGCGGCTGGCAAAATTGTCGCACCAGCATCCTTGACCCTTTAGGCCGCTGGCCCCTAGACGGGGGGCCTCGAGAGCATGAGTGAGGACATAATGGCAGCGCTTCCCAAAGGCCGGATCAAGGTCGTGAACCCCGTCGTCGAGCTCGACGGCGATGAGATGACCCGCATCATCTGGCAATGGATCCGGGAGCAGCTGATCCTGCCCTATCTCGATGTTGACCTGCGTTATTACGATCTCAGCATCGAAAGCCGCGACGAGACCAACGACAAGATCACCGTCGACTCGGCCTATGCGATCAAGGAATTCGGCGTCGGCGTGAAGTGCGCGACGATCACCCCCGACGAAGACCGGGTGAAGGAATTCGGCCTCAAGCGGATGTGGAAGTCGCCGAACGGCACGATCCGCAACATCCTCGGCGGGGTCGTCTTCCGCGAGCCGATCGTCATCAAGTCGGTACCGCGCCTGGTGCCGGGCTGGACCGACCCGATCGTCATCGGCCGCCATGCCTTCGGCGACCAGTATCGCGCCACCGATTTCCGTGTCCCCGGCCCCGGCAAGCTGACGATGAAGTGGGTGTCGCAGACCGGCGACGAGGAAATCGAGCATGAAGTCTTCGAATTCCCGTCCGCCGGCGTGGCGATGGGGATGTACAATCTTGACGATTCGATCCGCGATTTTGCCCGCGCCTGCCTCAATTACGGGTTGAATCGGGGCTGGCCGGTGTATCTTTCGACCAAGAACACCATCCTCAAGGCCTATGACGGGCGCTTCAAGGACCTTTTTCAGGAGGTTTACGACGCGGATTTCAAGGCCCAGTACCGCAAGGCGGGCATTGTTTACGAACATCGCTTGATCGACGATCTCGTCGCGTCAGCGCTGAAATGGTCGGGCAAGTTCATCTGGGCCTGCAAGAATTACGATGGCGACGTCCAGTCGGACATGGTTGCCCAGGGTTTTGGCTCGCTGGGGCTGATGACCTCGATCCTGATGACGCCCGATGGCGACACGGTGGAAGCCGAGGCCGCGCATGGCACCGTCACCCGCCATTACCGGATGCATCAGGAAGGCAAGCCGACCAGCACCAATCCGATCGCCTCGATCTTTGCCTGGACCGGCGGGTTGAAGCATCGCGGCAAGCTCGACAACACCCCCGAGGTCACCCGCTTCGCCGAGACGCTCGAGCGGGTTTGCGTCGAGACCGTGGAACAGGGCGCGATGACCAAGGATCTGGCGCTGCTGATCGGGCCGGATCAGGCGTGGATGACCACCGAGCAGTTCTTCGAGGCGATCCGCGTCAATCTCGATGCGGCGATTGCGTCGGGCAGCTGATGCGCGTCGGCCGACGCTGAAATGGCGATAGCGCTGCCGCTGGAGTCGGTCGATTTCCGGGACATGGCGGTGGTGATCGGGGCGGCGGGGCTGGTAATTCCAGCCTTTGCCGCCCTTCGCATTTCACCGGTGATCGGCTTCATTCTGGTTGGCATTCTCGTCGGCCCCTATGGCATCGGCGCGGTCACCGACACCTTGCCGCTGCTGGCGCCGTTGACCATTTCCAACGCCGAGGCGCTGTTTCCGCTGGCGGAAATGGGCGTGGCGCTGCTGCTGTTTGCGCTCGGGCTGGAATTGTCGGCCGAGCGCGTCCGGACGATGCGGCACATCGTCTTCAAGCTCGGGCCGGTCCAGCTCATCGGCTGCGCGGTGGCGGCGGCGGCGCTGCTGGCGCCGTTCGGGCTGAGCATCGGCGCGCTGATCGCGCTGGCGCTGACACTGTCGCTGTCCTCGACCGCCGTGGGGCTGCAACTGCTGAGCAGCAGCGGCAAGCTGGGCACCCAGGCCGGGCGCACGGCGTTCGGCATCCTGCTGTTCCAGGACATTGCCATCGCCCCGATCCTTCTGGGCTTTGCGGCGACCGCCACTGAAGGCGGCTTCTTCGCCAGCCTGGCGGTGTCGGCGCTGGCGCTCGGCGTGATCATTCTCGGGTCGCGACTGCTGCTGCCGCCGCTGCTGCTGCAGGCGGCGCGGACGCGGCGGCCCGAGCTGTTTCTGGCTGCCGCGCTGGTGATCCTGATCGCCAGCGGCGCCATTGCCCATGCCGCCGGCCTGTCCCCGGCCATCGGCACGCTGACGGCGGGAATCATGCTGGCCGAGACCGAATATCGCCGTCAGATCGAGGCGACGATCATGCCGTTCCAGGGTCTGCTGCTCGGCGTTTTCCTGATCTGGGTCGGCATGCGGCTCGACCTGCCGGGCGTGGCGCGCGAGCCGCTGCTGGTGATCGGTGGCGTGGTGGCGATCTGCACGCTCAAGGGTGGGCTGATCTATGCGATGATGCGGCGGACCGGGCGCAGCCGTGGCGTCGCCAGCCATGTCGGGCTGTTATTGGCCGGCCCGTCCGAGACCAGCCTGATCCTGTTCGGCGCCGCCACCGGGGTGGGGCTGATAGCCGGCGCCGTGGCCGATTATGCGCTGCTGGTGATCGGCTTTTCGCTGGCGCTGGTGCCGCTGCTGGGTTTGCTCGGCCAGCATATCGAAAGCCGCCTCGGCACCGATCGGAGCGCCGACGAGACAGCGCTGGAGGACAGTATCGCCGCAGTGCCCGAGGGCGGCACCATCATCATCGGCTATGGCCGGGTCGGGCGGCTGGTGGGGGCGATGCTGGAAGCGCATGGCAAGCCTTATCTCGCCGTCGATTCGGATCCCGACACCGTCATCCGTCTGAAGCGAGCCGGAAAGCCGGTGGTTTATGGTGATTGCCGGCGGCCCGACCTGCTCGAAGCGCTGGGGATCGGCAGCGCCAGCGCCGTGGTGCTGACGATCGATGCCGTGCAGACGCTCGATGTGCTGGTACGTGACATCCGCGAACGCCATCCGAACCTGTGCGTCGTCGCCCGGGCGCGGGATGCCGACCATGCCTCCAGCCTGTACCGATCGGGCGCCACCGACGCCGTTCCGGAAACGGTTGAATCCTCGTTGCAGCTGGCCGAAGCCGTGCTCGTCGATCTGGGCGTGCCGATGGGCCCGGTCATCGCCTCCATCCACGAGAAGCGCGCCGAGCTGCGCGCCGGCATCCAGCGCAGTCCCGACATGGTGCGCCGGCCGGGATTTCGAGCGCGCCGGGGACGCTAGGGCGCGGGGCGGCCCCTGCCCTGCGACCATGGCCAGTCGATGATATGGGTCGCCCATAGCGCCCACCAGACGAACACCGGCTGGAACGCCAGCCGCGGCGCGTGATAGCTCCATCCAAGCGTCTGGCCCGCAATTTCAACGCTATCGAGCGCATGCTTGATGTTGGCCGGAAAGACGGCAACAGCATAGGCGGCCATGGCGAGGCCGCCGATACGGTTGAGACGCGGCGACGGCCAGGCCAGCAGCAGCGCACCGGCCAGCTCCCAGCACCCGGTCAGCAGGATCACCTCGCGCGGCCAGGGCACCCAGTCCGGCATGATCGGCAGAAAGCCCTCGGGGTTGCGCAGATGGACGATGCCGACGCCGGCATAGATCAGCGCGAGCAGCCAGCGCAGGCCGGTGCGCCAGCGGTTCACGCCAGCAGCCGGGCGGCCTGGGCGCGCGCTTCGTCAGTGACCTCGGCGCCTGACAGCATCCGGGCGATCTCCTCGAGCCGGCCTTCGGCATCGAGCATCACCACTTCAGTGCGGGTGCCACTGGCGTCGCTGGCCTTGCTGATCCGCATCTGCTGGCGGCCGCGCGCCGCCACCTGCGGGCTGTGGGTGACGACGAGCAGCTGCGTACGCTCGGCAAGTCGGTACAGGCGCTCGCCGATAGCCGAGGCCACCGCGCCGCCGACCCCGCGATCGATCTCGTCGAAGATCAGCGTGCCGGCGACGCCCTCGCCGGCCAGCGCCACCTTCAGCGCCAGTACGAAGCGCGACAGCTCGCCGCCGCTGGCGATCTTGATCAGCGGGCCGAAATCGGCGCCCGGGTTGGTCGAGATCTCGAAGGCCACGCGTTCGCGGCCCTCCGGCCCCCATTGGTCCTCGGGCAGGTCGGCGATGGCGGTGCGGAAGCGGGCGGCGCCAAGCCTGAGCGGCTCCAGCTCGGCCATCACTGCCGCATCGAGCCGTGCTGCTGCCGCCCGCCGGGCCGTGCCGAGCGCCTCGGCGGCCCCGGCATAGGCCCGCGCGGCGACGCGGACGGCTTCGGTGCGCGCCGCCAGCCCGTCCTCGCCGGCGACCAGCGCGGCGGCCCTGGCCTCCAGCTGGCCGAGCAGCGCCGGCAGCTGGTCGGCCTCGCAACGGTGCTTGCGGGCCATGGCGCGCAGCGCGAACAGCCGGGTCTCGGTAGCCTCCAGACGGGCGGGGTCGGCCTCCAGCGCCGCCGTTGCCGCGCTGAGGCCGCTGTCGGCCTCGCTGGCTTCGAGCAGCGCCCGGTCGAGCGCGGCCAGCGCCTCGTCGAGCAGCGGATGTTCGCCGCCCATCCGGTCGAGCCGGCGCGCGGCCTGGCTGAGCTTCTCGCTGCCCTCGGCGATCAGCGTGGCGGCGGTGGCGAGATCGTCGGCGAGGCGGGCACCCTTCTGCATCGTCGTGCGCAGGTCGGCGAGGCTGTCTTCCTCGCCGGGCTCGGCGGCCAGCGCGCGCAGCTCGGTGATGGCATGGTCGAGCCATTCCCGGTCCTTGCGGTCGGCCTCCAGCGCCTCCCGGGCCTCGGCCTCGGCCGCCTCGGCAGCGCGCCAGGCGGCATGAGCGGCGCGTACGGCGTCGCGCGGGGGGGCGAGGCCGCCATAGGCATCGAGCAGCGCGCGGTGGCCCTGGGCGGCGAGCAGGCCGCGTTCGTCATTCTGGCCATGGACCTCGACGAGCAGGCTGCCGGCCTCGCGCAGCAGTGTGACGCTGACCGGCTGATCGTTGATATAGGCGCGGCTGCCGCCGTCGGGCTTGACCTGGCGGCGCAGCAGGATCGGCCCGCCGGCTTCGACCTCGATGTCGTTCTCGGCCAGCAGGCTGCGGGCTGGATGGCCGGCCGGCACATCGAACATCGCGGTGACGCGGGCGGCATCGGCGCCGGCGCGGACCAGCCCCGCATCGCCGCGGCCGCCCAGCGCCAGCCCCAGCGCATCGAGCAGGATCGACTTGCCGGCGCCGGTCTCGCCGGTCAGCACGCCGAGGCCGGCGCCCGGCTTCAGCCGCAGCGTCTCGATCAGCACCACATTCCGGATGTCGAGCAAGGTAAGCACCGCTCTTCCTTAACCGTCCTTTCCGGCAAAACCAGCCTTTGGACTTGCGCGCGGGCCAAAAATCCCTATACCGCGCTCCTTCGCTCACCGGCTTGCCCCGGCCCGCTTGTTTGGGCCAAAAGCGTCCTCCGGCAAGCAGTCGTTCGATCCTTCAGACAGGTGCCTCATGGCCGTTCCAAAGCGCAAGACTTCTCCTTCCCGCCGCAACATGCGTCGCAGCCATCATGCGCTGTCGCCGGTGGTGTCTCAGGAATGCCCGAATTGCGGCGAACTGAAGCTGCCGCACAATCTCTGCGGGGCATGCGGCTTCTATAACGGCCGCGAAGTCGTCGAAGTCCAGGCCTGAGCAGCGGACGGCGCCCGCGCGTCCGCATGATCACGAAGACCATCAGCGCCCCCGTTGTCGCCCTTGATGTGATGGGCGGCGATGCCGGGCTGGACGCCGTGCTGACGGCCGCTGACATGGCTTCGGAACGCTATCCACGGCTCCGTTTCCGCCTTCACGGCCCGGCCCCGCGCATTGCCGAGGCGCTGGCCCGGATGCCAAGGCTCGCCGGGCGCTCCGAGACCGTCCATACCGATGATGTCGTGCTCGGCACCGACAAGCCGAGCCAGGCGCTGCGCCGCTCGCGCACCTCCTCCATGGGCATGGCGATCCAGTCGGTGAAGTCCGGTGACGCTCATGCCGCGGTGTCGGCCGGCAACACCGGCGCGCTGATGGCACTGTCCCTGTTTTCGCTCCGCACCATGGCCGGGATCGACCGGCCGGCACTGGCGGCGCTGCTGCCCACCCTCAAGAACGACTGCGTGGTGCTCGACCTGGGTGCCAATACCGAGTGCGACGCGGAAAACCTGGTGCAGTTCTCGATCATGGGCGCGGCCTTTGCCCGTACCGTGCTCGGGCTCGACCGGCCGCGCGTCGGGCTGCTCAACATCGGCGAGGAAGAGCTGAAGGGCACCGAGGAGATCAAGGAGGCGGCGGCGCTGCTGCGCGGGGTCGCCGACTTGCCGATGCAGTTCGAGGGCTTTGTCGAGGGTGACAAGATCGGCAAGGGGGATATCGATGTGATCGTCACCGACGGTTTTTCCGGCAATATCGCGTTGAAGACTGCCGAGGGCACGGCGCGGCTGGTGACCGGACTGCTCGCCAATGCGTTCCGCTCGTCGTGGCTGAGCCAGCTCGGCTTCCTGCTGTCCCGCGGAGCGCTGCGGGCGCTGAAGGCGCATCTTGACCCCAACGCCCATAATGGCGCGGTTTTCCTTGGCCTGAACGGCATTGTCGTCAAGAGTCATGGCTCGGCGAACATCCAGGGCATCGCCAATGCCATCGGCGTGGCGCATGATTTGGTAGTCGACAACGTCGGCGACCGGATTTCGCACGATCTGGCGGATTTTACCGCGCATCGGCCGCAGGCTGCGGTGGCCGCGTCGTGATGCGGACTCGCATCGTCGGCACCGGCAGCTATCTGCCGGCACGGATCGTTCCCAACAGCGAGCTGGCGCCGACGGTCGACAGTTCGGACGAATGGATCGTCGAGCGGACCGGCATCCGCCAGCGCCATATCGCCGCCGACGGCGAATTCACGTCCGATCTAGCGACGGCAGCGGCGAAGCGAGCGCTGGCCAGCGCCGGCGTGGCGGCGGGCGACATCAGCCTGATCGTCGTCGCCACGGCGACTCCGGACCAGACCTTTCCTTCGGTCGCCACCGTGGTGCAGATGAAGCTGGGGATCATCGACTGCGTGGCGTTCGACGTCGCAGCGGTGTGCTCGGGGTTCCTCTATGCGCTGACAGTGGCCGACAGCCTGATGCGCACCGGCGGGCATCGCCGCGCGTTGGTGATCGGCGCCGAGACCTTCTCGCGGATCCTCGACTGGGAGGACCGGACCACCTGCGTGCTGTTCGGTGACGGCGCCGGAGCCGTGGTGCTGGAGGCCGAACAGAGCAATGGCCTGTCTTCGGACAGGGGCATCCTGGCGACACGGCTGCATGCCGACGGCCGCTATAACGAGCTGCTCTATGTCGATGGCGGGCCGGGGAGCACGGGCACCACCGGCAAGCTTCGGATGAAGGGCAAGGAAGTGTTCCGCCATGCGGTCACCAACCTCGCCGCCGTGATGCACGAAACGCTGGAGGCGGCCGGGCTGACGGCGGCCGATGTGACCTGGGTGGTGCCGCATCAGGCCAATCTGCGCATCCTCGAGGCCACGGCGCGCAAGCTTGACCTGGCGCCCGAGCAGGTGATCGTGACCGTTCAGCAACATGCCAATACCTCGGCGGCGTCGGTGCCGCTGGCGCTTGACGCGGCGGTCGCTGACGGGCGTATCAAAGCCGGGGATTTGCTGTTATTGGAGGCAATGGGTGGCGGTTTCACCTGGGGGGCAGCCGCCGTCCGCTGGTGAGGCCAAGGGCCCAGCATCAACCGCGCGCGGGGAGCGTCAATCGATGGCAGAGACGTCAATCATGCCGGGTAGTCTGACCCGGGCGGAGCTTTCCGAAGCCGTGCATCGCGAGATCGGCCTGTCCCGAGCGGAATCGTCAACGCTGGTCGAGCAGGTGCTCGATACGGTGACCGAGGCGCTGGTGGCCGGTGAAAACGTCAAGATTTCTTCGTTCGGCAGTTTCGTTCTTCGCTCCAAGGGTTTGAGAATCGGGCGCAATCCCAAAACGGGGGTAGAAGTGCCGATCGAACCGCGAACCGTGCTGACCTTCCGGCCGAGCCAATTGCTCCGCCAGGCCATCAATAGCTGACGACCATGGCCGTGCGCAGCGAGAAATCACAAAGTGCATTCCGGACGATCGGCGAGGCGGCCGAGGCGCTGGGGGTGCCCCAGCATGTCCTTCGCTTCTGGGAAACACGTTTCCCGCAGCTGCAGCCGCTCAAGCGCGGTGGTGGGCGGCGCTATTACCGGCCGGCGGACATGGCGCTGCTCGAGACGATTCGGGCTATGCTGCATGACGAGGGGCTGACGATCCGCGGGGCACAGCAGGCGCTGGCTCAGCGCAAGCCGGCGGAGGGCCCTGCCCCGGTTTCGGACCTGCCAACAGGTGACGTGACGCTGTCGCCGGCGGCGCGCGAGGCTTTGGTCGCTATTCGCAATCGATTGGCGATGGCGCTCGCGGCCTGAGCCTTGCGCAGTATCGCCGTCTTCAGCGTCAAGGGCGGGGTCGGGAAATCCGCTTTGGCGGTCAACCTTGCGCATGCTGCGGCGACATTGTCGGCGAGGCGGACCTTGCTCTGGGATCTCGATGCGCAGGGGGCGGCGACCTATACGATGCGGCTGGGGCCGAGCGGCGTGCGGTCGGCGCGCAAGGGCATGGCGGATGGGGCATTACTGCCACTGATCCAGTCGAGCGAATTTTCCAACCTGGATGTTCTGGCAGCCGACGGGTCGTTGCGGCATCTTGAAGGACAGCTGCTCGAGGACAAGGCAAAGAAGCTCAAGAAGCTACTGAAATCGCTCGACGACAACTATGACCGCGTGATCCTCGACTGCCCGCCCGGCCTGACCGAGCTGGCAGACCAGCTGTTCCGGGCTGTCGATCTGCTGGTGGTGCCGCTGATACCTTCGCCCCTGTCCGAGCGCGCTTATGCGCAGCTGATCGACCATCTGGGGCGCGAGCATCGTAACGGGCCGGCGGTGTTGCCGGTGTTCTCGATGGTCGACCGGCGCAAGAAGCTGCATGTCGAGACCTGCGCTGCAAATCCGGAGCGTCATGTCATCCCCTATGCTGCTGCTGTCGAGGCGATGGCGACGACGCAGAAGCCTCTGCTCGCGAGCAAGCCGACATCGCCGGCAGCAAAGGCCATCGCCGAGCTATGGGCCGATATCGAGCGGCGGCTGGTGGCGTTGCCGGCTTAGGCGCTATCGATTTATTAGCATTTCCACCTAGGCCGGGTTATTCGGCGGCGTACCGGCCCGGCGCGGCGGCGTCTGCGGTGTGCGGATCGGTCGGCGCCAACTCGCGGACTTCGGCGGCGCCGCGGCGGACGCGCCAGCGCGCCAGCATCGATTCGATGCCGAGATACACGACCGGTGTGATGAACAGCGTCAGCACCTGGCTCAGCATCAGCCCGCCGAGCACGGCGACGCCGAGCGGCTGGCGCAACTCGGCGCCGGCACCGATGCCGAGCGCCAGCGGCAGGGCGCCGGCCATGGCGGCGAAGGTGGTCATCATGATAGGCCGGAAACGCTTGTGCGCCGCTTCTCGGATGGCATGGGCCGGGGTCCAGCCATTCTGCCTTTGGCCGGCCAGCGCGAAATCGATCATCATGATGGCGTTTTTCTTTACGATGCCGATCAGCAGCACGACGCCAATGATGCCGATGACATCGAGCGGCATGTCGAGCAGCCAGAGGAAGGCGACCGCGCCGATGCCGGCGGCCGGCAGGCCGGACAGGATGGTCAGCGGGTGGGCAAAGCTCTCATAAAGGACGCCGAGCACGATGTAGATGACGATAACGGCTGCCAGGAACAGCAGCGGCATCGAGCCGGTGGAGCTTTCGAACTGCTGGGCGTTGCCGCCGAAGCTGCCGGAAATGGTGGCCGGCTGACCGAGCTCGGCGCCCAGCCGGTCGAGTACCGGCTTGACCTGCGACAGGGCGAAGCCCTTGGCGAGATTGAAGCCGAGGGTGACCGAGGGCAACTGGCTCTGATGCGCGATGACCAGCGGAGCGCCCTGGATGCGGACATTGGTGACCGCCGACAGCGGCACCAGCCGCGCCGGCTGACTGTCCTGGGCGGCGGCGCGCACCGTCAGGCGGCCGATGCCATCGGGGGTCAGCTGTTCGGCATTGGCGATCTCCATGATCACCTGGTAATTGTCGACATCGGTGTAGATGGTCGAAATCTGGCGGTTGCCATAGGCCGAGAACAAGGTTTCGCGGATCGCCTGCACCGGCACGCCGAGGCGGCTGGCGGCGTCGCGGTCGATATCGACCATCACTTCGCGGACCCCGGTCTGGTAATCCGAGCTGACATCCACGAACCCCGGCTCGCCGCGCAGCGCCTGCTCGAGCTTGGGCGCAAATTCATACAGCTCTTCCTTGTTGATGGCCGACAAGGTGTATTGGAAGTTGGATGTGGAGCCGCGCCCCCCGAGTTGGAGGTTCTGGGGCACGTTGACATAGGCGGCGAAGCCGGGCTCGCTGTTGGCCAGCTTGCGGATGCGGGCCTGGACGACATCGATCGGGTCGCGCTCGCCGGCCGGCTTCAACGGCACCTGCATGCGGGCGCGGTAACTGTTGTCGCCCCCCATGATCGAATTGACCCGAAGCACCGCAGGGTCCTTGGCGACGGCCGCGGCCAGCCGGTCCTGCTTGGCCATCATTTGGTCATAGCCGGAATCGGCCGGCGCTTCTGTGCTTATGAACAGCGAGCCCGTATCCTCAGTCGGGAAAAAGCCCTTGGGCACGACGGTGAAGCCCCAGATCGCGACGCCGATCGACAGCACGGTGAGGGCGCCGACGAGCTTGCGATGCTTGAGCGTGTGATCGAAGCCGCGCATATAGGCGGCGGTCAGCTTGTTGAAATATTTCGTCGAGACGCGGGCGACGCGGCTGTTAGGCTCCTGGTGACCGGGCTTGAGCACGCGCGCGGCGATCATCGGAATCAGGGTCAGCGACAGGATGGCCGAGACCGCGATGGCGATGGTCATGGTAACCGCGAACTCGAAGAACAGCCGGCCGATAACGCCGCCCATGAACAGCAGCGGGATGAACACCGCGACCAACGATACCGAGATCGAGATGACGGTGAAGGTAATCTGGTTGGCGCCGGTGACAGCGGCGCTCCGCGGTTCCTCGCCGTCCTCGACATGGCGGACGATATTCTCGAGGACCACGATCGCATCGTCGACGACGAAGCCGGTGGCCAGTGTCAGCGCCAGCAGCGACAGATTGTCGAGATTGAAGTTGAACATATACATGCCGGCGAAGGTGCCGACGGCGGCCACCGGCAGCACCACGGCCGGAATCGCCGTGGCGCGGGCATCGCCGAGCACCAGATAGATGACCAGGATGACCAGCAGCGCGGTGCCGATCAGGGTATATTGCGCATCGGCCACGGAGTGGCGCACCGATTCCGACCGGTCGAGGATGATCGTGTATTCCACCGAAGGTGGCAGCGACGCGACGATATCAGGAAGATCGGCGATAATCCTGTCGACGAGTTCGACGACATTGCCGCCGGGCTGGCGGGCAATGACCAGGGTGAGCGATGGCTCGCCGTTGAACTTGGCACCGCCGCGCAGCCGTTCGAAGCTGCTGATGACCTCGGCAACGTCGCCGACGCGGACCGGCAGCCCGCCGCGCGAGGCGATGACGATGTTGGCGAATTCCTCGGGCTTCTCGATATTGCCGGTGGCATTGAGGATATAGTTGCGTTCCCCGGCGTTGATGACGCCGACGGCGACATTGCTGTTGGCGGCGGCGACCGCGGCGCGGACATCTTCCGGCGTCAGGTTGCGGCTGGCCAGCGCTTCCGGATCGAATTGAATCCGGATCGCAAAGCGGCGGTCGCCCCAGGTGTTGACATTGCCGGCGCCGGGCAGCGTCGAGATGCGGGGCACCACCAGCGTATCGAGTAGTGTCTGCAGCTCGGTTGCGGGGCGGGTGACATCGCGGAACGAGATGACCAGCACCGGCTGGTCGGCCGGATTTACCTTCTGGAAGGTGGGCGGGGTCGGCATTTCACGTGGCAGCGAGCGGGTGACGGCCGAGAGCACGGCCTGGACATCGAGCGCGGCACTGTCGATGTTCCGGTCGAGCGCGAACTGCACCGTGATCTGGGTCTGGCCGGTCTGCGAGCTGGAGGTGATCTGGTCGATCCCGGAGATCGTCGCCAGACGGCGCTCGATCGGCGTGGCGACCGACGAGGCCATGGTTGCCGGGTTGGCGCCGGGCAGATTGGCGCTGATCTGGATCGTCGGCATGTCGACTTCCGGCAGCGCCGAGACGGGCAGCTGGCGATAGCCGAAAAAGCCGGCAAAGATGATTGCAAAGGTGAGCAGCACCGTCGCCACCGGCCGCTCGACGAAGAAGCGGGCGAAGCCCATCAGCCGGCGGCGTCGACCGCTGCCGCGCGGGCGGCGGTGCGGGGCGGTGCGCGGCCGGGGCCGTCACCCTTGACGCGCACCTTGTCGCCGGGCTTAAGCCGAGACAGCGCGTCGGTGACCACCCGGTCGCCGGCGCTGATGCCGGTCGCTAGATAGACGCGGCCCTCGGCCCGGCCGGCGATGGTGACGTCGCGCATCGTGACATTGCCCTTGGCATCGATCGTCCAGACATAGGGCGTGTCGCGGCCCACCTGCACGGCAGATTCAGGGAGCGTGATGCGGTCCGCCGGCATGCCCATCGGCATGACCACGGTGACCAGCGCACCAGGCCAGAGCCGGGCATCGGGATTGAGGAATTCGGCCTTGGCAGCGATCGAGCCTGTCCCCGGATCGACATTATTGTCGAGGAAGACCAGCGATCCGGTGGCGAGCGGCGGGCTGCCCGGCGCCGCGCCCTGTGCCCGGGCATCCACCGGCAGCTTGCCGGAGATCATCGCCGAACGGACCTGGCCGATATCCTGCGGCGGCACCAGGAAACGCACCGAGATTGGCGACAGCTGGTTGATGGTGACCAGCGGCAGTGTGTCGGCGGGCCGGACATTGGCGCCGCGGCGGAAGTTCAGCTCGCCGGTGCGGCCGCTGACCGGGGCGTGGATGTTCAGGAAACTGAGCTGGGCGCGGGCGTTCTGGATGGCGGCCTCGGCGCTGCTGATAGAGGCATCGGCGCTCTGGGCCATGGCGCGGCGCTGATCGAGCACGGAGCCAGTGACGAAGCCCTTGTCGACCAGCTGTTCGGCGCGCTTGAGCTCGTTGCGGGCCTGGGCGGCGTTGGCGCGGGCGGTGGCGAGCTGGGCCTGGGCCTGGGCGAGCTGGGCCTGGGCGGTACGGTCATCGAGGCGGAACAGCAGCTGGCCGGCGCGGACGGTGTCACCCTCCTGGAACAGGATCGCGGTGATCTCGCCCTCGGCGCGTGGGCGGACGGCGACGGTCTGGAGCGGCGCCACCGACCCCTGCGCGACAAGGCGGGGCGCAAAGCTGGTCGCCTCGGCGCTGACGGCATCGACCATTGCCGGCGGGCGGCCGCCACGACCGGCCGCAGCCTCGTCTTCGCCGCACCCGGCGAGGGACAGCGCCAGCATGCTGGCGGCAAGAGAGAACAGACGTGACATATTATTGCTCAACTCTCTACGCGCGCGCCGATGCGATCCCCCGCATGTTTATCAGACGATGCAAAAAAGAATGTTGCACGCCTGTCACCGTACGAAAAGAACGGTTGGTGGCAAGTTGAACAGTATTGGTGCGCGGATCAAGCCCGGTCTCCACCGAGCGATCCGCCGCGACATCATGCCTTCAGTCGCCACCCCGAGCGCAGCACCTGGTAGCAGACGAACCAGAGCAGGATGTTGAGGACCAGCAGCAGGCCGGCGCCGAGCATGACATTGCCATTGGCGGTACCGATGAAGCCCGAGCGAAAGCCGTCGATGATATAGAAGAAGGGGTTGAAGTGGCTGATCGAGGCCATGGTGGGGCTGAGCCGGTCGACGGTGTAGAAGGTGCCAGAAAGCAAGGTCAGCGGCTGGACGATGAAGTTGGTCACGGCAGCGGCATGATCGAACTTGTCGGCCCAGATGCCGGTCAGCACGCCGAGCAGCGCCAGCATGACGGCGCCGGCGGTGCCGAAATACAGGATCGCGAAGATGTTGCGGACCGGCACGTCGACGCCGGGCGCAATCAGCATCACCAGCCATACAGCGAGACCGACCAGCCAGGCGCGGGTCACGGCGCCGGCGACGAAGGCGACCAGCAGTTCGCCCGAAGAAAGCGGCGGCATCAGCAGGTCGATGATGCTGCCCTGCATCTTGCCGGTGAGGAGCGAGGACGAGGAATTAGCGAAGGAATTCTGGATCATCCCCATGACGATCAGCCCGGGGCCGAGGAAATCGGCGAACGGAACCCCCAGAACCTCGGTGCGCGTGCGGCCCAGCGAGACGGCGAAAACGGCCAGGAACAGCAGGGTGGTGATCGCCGGCGCCCAGATGGTTTGCAACTGCACCTTGAAAAATCGGCGCACCTCCTTCAGATACAGGGTGTTCAGGCCCTGCCAATTGACCGAGGCAATGACCGCCACCCCGGGTTCGGGATGACGAAGCTGCACGGTTGTGATGGGGTCTGTGCTGGTCATGCCGTGGCCATAGCCTTCTCATCGCCCGCTCGGCAAGGCGCGCCCCGCAAGACGCGCTGTCAACATAAGGACTCATCCTGCCATGGCATGGACCGACGAACGCATCGCCATCCTCAAGTCGGGCTGGGAAAGCGGCATGACCGCCAGCCAGATCGCCGAGAAGCTGGGCGAAGGCGTCACCCGCAATGCGGTGATCGGCAAGGCGCATCGGCTCGGGCTCGAGTCGCGGCCGTCCCCGGTAAAGGCCGGCGAGGAGCCCGCGAGCCAGGCCGAGCCCGTCGTGGCCGCCCCGGCCCCTGCCCCCGGTCCCGCACCCGCTGCCGCGCCGACGCCTGTTGCGGCCGCGTCGGCCAAGGCCGCCGCCAAGCGCCCGGTTCGCACCGGCAAGGCGGCGCGGACGACGCTGCTCGACCTGAACGAGCGGATCTGCAAATGGCCGATCGGGCACCCGGGCGAGCCGGATTTTCATTTCTGCGGCAAGCCGGTGCAGACTGGATTCCCTTATTGCTCCGAACATTGCCTGCTGGCCTATCAGGCGCAAATGCCGCGCCGCGACCGCGACCGCCGGCCGCCGCCGCAGATGCCGGGCATGCCGCGCCGCTGAGCGAGGGCCGCTAAATCCGCTCCTTCACATAGCGGCCGGGCGCCGGCTCGATGCCCTTGGCGGGTTTGCGGGCGACGACCTTGGGGCCGGAACGGTCGGCCAGCCAGGCCATCCAGTCCGGCCACCAGCTGCCCTTGTGCTCGGTGGCGCCGCTGACGAAGCCCTCGAACGTCTCCGGAAGCGAATCGTTGGTCCAGTAATTGTACTTCTTCGCCGCCGGCGGGTTGACGACGCCGGCGATATGGCCGGAGCCGGCGAGGACGTAGCGCTTGTCGCCCTTGAAATGCCGGGTCAGCTTGTAGGCCGATGGCGCCGGGGCAATGTGATCTTCCTTGCCGCCCTGGATGTAGGAGGGGGTCGATACCTTCGACAGGTCGATCGGCACGCCGAGGCACGTGATGCCGCCGGGCTTCACCAGCAGATTGTCGCGGTAGATATCCTCCAGATACTGGCGGTGCCAGAGCGCCGGGACGTTGGTGGCGTCGGAATTCCAGTAGAGCAGGTCAAAGGGGAAATAGTCTTTCCCCATCAGATAGTTGTTGACGACGTAATTCCAGATCAGGTCGTTCGAGCGCAGCATGTTGAAGGTCAGCGCCATATTGCGGCCGTCGAGCCAAGGCTTTTCGGCGGTCAGCCGGGCCAGGGTTTCCAGCACCGCGTCGTCGATGAAAACGCCGAGGTCGCCGCACTCGCTCATGTCGACCTGGGCGGTGAAGAAGGTGGCGCTGGCGACCTTGCCGGCCTCGCCGCGGGCTTCCATCACCGCCAGCGCGGCGGCGAGCGTGGTGCCGGCGACGCAATAGCCGATGGTGTGGACGGCATCCGCCTTGCAGATGCGGCGAACCTCGTCGATGGCGGTCATCATGCCTTCGCCGACATAATGGTCGAGCGTCACATCGGCGAGCGTCTCGTCGGCACTCTTCCATGAGGCAACGAATACCGTCAGCCCCTGCTCGACCGCCCAGCGGATGAAGCTCTTTTCGGGGGTCAGATCGAGGATGTAGAATTTGTTGATCCACGGCGGGAACACCAGCAGCGGCACGCTATGGACCTTGTCGGTGGTCGGGGCGTACTGGATCAGCTGGAACAGCCGGTTCTCGAAGACGACCCGGCCCGGCGTCGCCGCGACGTTGCGGCCGACTTCGAAGGCGCTCTCATCGGTCATCTTCATCCGGCCCTGCTTCAGGTCTTCGAGCAGATGCTCGAGGCCCTTCATCAGATTGGCGCCGCCGGTGGCGATGGTCGCCGTCATCACCTCCGGGTTGGTGAGGGCGAAGTTGGACGGGCTCATCGCATCGACGAACTGCTTGACGAGGAACTTCGCCCGCGCCTGCTCGCGCGGCTCCAGCCCGTCGAGCTGGTTGCTGGCCTCGAGCATGTAGGTGGAGGCGAGCAAATAGCTCTGGCGCAGGAAATCGAAGGCCGGGGTCTCGCGCCAGGCGTCGCCGGCGAAGCGCTTGTCACGCGTCTCGGCGACCGGGCTGGCGGCCTTGCCGGGGACGAGAAAGCTCTGCCACATCGCCATGGCATCTGTCAGGTAGCGGGACTGCAGGTCCATCAGCTTGGCCGGGTCGCTCATCCAGGCGCCCATCGCCCGCTGCCAGGTGCCGAGCAGGCCGAGCGGATCGGGCATCGGCAGGACATCGGCCTCGCGGGTCCAGAATTCCAGCATCATCTGCTGGCCGCGCCCGGTCAGCTCGGTCCATTTCTGGAAGCGTTCGAGCGCCTCGGTATCGAGGCCACGCTCTTCGGTCCCGTGCTCTTCGGCCGGTGACTTTGCCATGCGCTCTTCCTCCTTCGACCCAGTGACAGCTTGCGGGGTGACAGTTTGCGGGTGTTCAACCCATGGCCCCGAAAACGGCGGGCCGATCACCTGTTGCCCCACCTTATGCAGGTTTTTTGGGCAAGGTAAGAGCAGGATGGGCCGCGCCCGCCTTCCACCGGCACTTTACCGGCGCCGCCGTGACGGGCGGGCCGGCTGCAAAATTCTGGAGGCCTGCCGGGCGATTTGCCCGCCCTTTCCTTTGCAACACGGCCAGCCAGTCGTTATCAGCCACGGTGCCCCCCACCCCCCGAGACCCCTGACCATGACCGAAGATTTCTATCGCATCAAACGCCTGCCGCCCTATGTCATCGCTGAGGTCAACAGCATGCGTGCGGCAGCCCGTGCCCGCGGGGATGACATCATCGATCTTGGCATGGGCAATCCGGACCTGCCGCCACCGCCGCATGTCATCGCCAAGTTGGCCGAGGTTGCCGCCAAGCCCGATGCCCATGGCTATTCCGCCTCGCGCGGCATCCTCGGCCTGCGCAAGGCCCAGGCCGCCTATTATGCCCGCCGCTTCGGCGTCGAGGTCGATCCCGAGTCGGAAGTCGTCGTGACGCTTGGCTCCAAGGAGGGGCTAGCCAACCTCGCCCAGGCGATCACCGCGCCCGGCGACGTCGTGCTGGCGCCCAACCCCAGCTATCCGATCCACACCTTCGGCTTCATCATCGCCGGCGCCACCATTCGCAGCGTGCCGACGACGCCGGACGAGCGCTATTTCGAGGCGCTGGAGCGGGCGGTGCGGTTCACCGTGCCCAAGCCCTCGGTGCTGGTGATGGGCTATCCGTCAAATCCGACCGCCGAGACCGTCGACCTCGCCTTCTACGAGCGCGTCGTCGCCTTCGCCAAGCAGCACGGCATCTATGTGCTGTCCGACCTCGCCTATTCGGAAATATATTTCGATGGCTGCCCCACCCCGTCGATCCTTCAGGTGCCCGGCGCCCGCGACGTGGCGATCGAGTTCACCTCGATGTCCAAGACCTATTCGATGGCCGGCTGGCGCATCGGCTTCGCGGTCGGCAACAAGACTCTGATCCAGGCGCTGACACGGGTGAAATCCTATCTGGATTACGGCGCCTTCACGCCGATCCAGGCGGCGGCGGTGGCCGCGCTCAACGGCCCGCAGGACATCATCGAGAATAACCGCAAGCTCTATCATCGCCGCCGCGACGTGCTGGTGGAGAGCTTCGGCCGCGCCGGCTGGGAAATCCCGCCGCCGCGCGCCAGCATGTTCGCCTGGGCACCGCTGCCGCCGGCGCTGGCCCATCTCGGCAGCCTCGAATTCTCGAAGCAGCTGCTGACCCATGCCGGCGTCGCCGTGGCGCCCGGCGTCGGCTATGGCGAGGATGGCGAAGGCTTCGTCCGCATCGCACTGGTCGAGAACGAGCAGCGGCTGCGCCAGGCAGCGCGCAATGTGCGAAAATATCTGCAATCGATGGGCGTCAACACGCCCGCAAAGGGAACGGGCTGACCGCATGACCTTACCGCTTCGTATCGGACTTGCCGGGCTCGGGACCGTCGGCGCGGGCGTCATTCGGCTGCTGGCCGACAATGCCGATCTGATCGGCCGGCGGGCCGGGCGCGGGCTGGTGGTGACGGCGGTATCGGCGCGGGACCGCGGCCGTGACCGCGGTGTAGACCTCTCCGGGATCGACTGGGTGGACGATGCCACCGAGCTTGCCGGGCGGGACGATGTCGATGTTGTGGTCGAGCTGATCGGCGGGTCGGACGGCCCGGCGCTGACGCTGGCGCGGCGCACGCTCGGCGGTGGCAAGGCGCTGGTCACCGCCAACAAGGCGATGATCGCCCATCATGGCAAGGAACTGGCCGGACTGGCCGAGACCGGGGACGTGGCCCTGCGTTACGAGGCGGCCGTGGCCGGCGGCATCCCGGTAATCAAGGCGCTCAGCGAGGGTGCCGCCGCAAACCGGGTCAGCCGGGTCTATGGGCTGCTCAACGGCACCTGCAATTACATCCTGACGCGGATGGAGGCCGAGGGGCTGGATTTCGCCACAGTGCTCGCCGCCGCCCAGGCCGCCGGCTATGCCGAGGCCGACCCGAGCTTCGACATCGACGGCATCGACACCGCCCACAAGCTGGCGATCCTGGCGGCACTGGCCTTCGGCACCGCCCCGGCTTTCGACGCGGTCGCTACCCAGGGCATCCGCGCCATCGACAAGGTCGATATCGACCATGCCGCGGCGCTGGGCTTCCGGATCAAGCTGGTCGGGCTGGCCGAGATGGTCGACGGCAAGCTTTTCCAGCGCGTCCACCCGGCGCTGCTAGCGCTCGGCCATCCGCTGGCCGCGACCGCCGGCGCGCTCAACGGCGTGGTGATCGAGGCCGATCCGGTCGGGCGGTTGTTCCTCGAAGGGCGTGGCGCCGGCGAGGGGCCGACGGCCAGTGCCGTGGTCGCCGACCTCATCGACATCGCCCGCGGCAACACCGCCCTGCCCTTCGGCATGCCGATCGCCGACTGGGCAACGCTGGCCCCGGCCGACCGCGACAGCCGCCAAGGGCGCTATTATCTGCGCCTGACCGTCGCCGACCGGCCCGGCGTGCTCGCCGAACTGGCCGCGGCGCTGCGCGACCATGGCGTGTCGATCGAAAGCCTGATCCAGCGGCCCTCACAGGCCGATGCCTCGGCGATCGTGGTGATGGTCACCCATTTGACCGAGGAGGCGGCGTTGCTGGCCAGCCTCGCCCAGATGGCGGCCTCGCCCTCCGTCAACGGCGCCCCGGTGATGATGCATATCCTCGATCTCTGACCCTTTTCACCACCCCGCAAAGCGCCTAGACGCCTTGGGGCTCAATGATTGGAAGCCTTCCATGCCTGATCTGAAAACTGCCCGCAGCTCGGTTCTCGACCGGGTCCTTGTGCTCGAAATGGTCCGGGTGACCGAGGCCGCCGCCATCGCTGCCTCGCGGCTCATCGGGCGCGGCGACGAGAAGGCCGCCGATGCCGCCGCCGTCGAGGCCATGCGCGATGCGCTGAACGAGTTGGATTTTGAAGGCACCGTGGTGATCGGCGAAGGCGAGCGCGACGAAGCGCCCATGCTGTTCATTGGCGAGAAGGTCGGTCGCGGCAACGGTCCGAAGATCGACATCGCGCTCGATCCGCTGGAAGGCACCACCATCACCGCCAAGGCCGGGCCGAATGCGCTGGCCGTGCTTGCCATCGCCGAGGAAGGCGGGCTGCTCAACGCCCCCGACGTCTATATGGACAAGATCGCTATCGGCCCGGACTATCCGGAAGGCACCATCGACCTCGCCCGCACGCCCACCGAGAATGTCAACGCCGTCGCCGCCGCCAAGGGCTGCGCGCCGGGCGACCTGATCGTCTGCGTGCTGGACCGGCCGCGCCACCAGGCGCTGATCGCCGAACTGCGGGCGCTCGGCTGCGGCATCCAGCTGATTCCGGACGGCGATGTCGCCGGCGTCATCGCCACCGCCGATCCCGATACCGGCATCGACATCTACATGGGCTCCGGCGGCGCGCCCGAGGGCGTGCTGGCGGCGGCGGCACTGCGCTGCGTCGGTGGCCAGTTGCAGGGCCGGCTGATCTTCCGCAACGATGACGAGCGCGGCCGTGCCCATCGCTGGGGCATCACCGACCTCGACCGGATCTACAAGCTCGAGGATCTGGCGCAGGGCGACGTGATCTTCGCCGCTACCGGCGTCACCGACGGCTCGCTGCTCGAAGGCGTCAAGCGTCGGCGTGGCGGCATCATCACCACCGAAAGCGTGGTGATGCGGGCCTCCTCCGGCACTATCCGCCGCGTGGCCACCGAGCGGCGGGACCGGCGCTGAGCGGCATGTCCGCAGGGACTGTATTCGGCGTCGATCACTCTCTTTCCGGCCAGTCCTGGCGCTGGCGCGGCGACCTGATGCCCGGCGACGGGCTGGACGGCCATAGCCCCGACGACCTGCTGCACCAGCTGTTCCGCGCCCGTGGCGCCCAGCCCGAAGATTTCGATCGGCTGAAGACCCCAACGCTCCGCGACTGGCTGCCCGACCCCTCCTGCTTCACCGACATGGACGCCGCCACAGCGCGGATCGTGCAGGCAATCGCGCGGCAGGAGCGGATTGTCGTCTATGGTGATTATGATGTCGATGGCGCGACGTCCGCTGCAGTTCTCATAAACTACCTGAAATGGGCGGGCGTTCCCGCCGGCTATTATATCCCGGATCGGCTGCTGGAAGGCTACGGGCCCTCGGCCGAGGCGCTGGTGGCGCTGAAGGGTCGTGGCGCCGAGCTGGTGATCACCGTCGACTGCGGCACGCAGGGCTTTGCCGCGCTCGCCGCCGCCCGCCAGGCCGGTCTCGATGTCATCGTCGTCGACCACCACAAGGCGGCGACGGCCCTCCCCGAGGCGCTGGCACTGATCAACCCCAACCGCCTCGACGAAACCGGGCCGGCGGCCGCGCATGGCCATCTGGCTGCCGTCGGACTGGCGTTCCTGCTGGCGGTGAGCCTTAATCGGGCTTTGCGCAGCGCCGGCCATTTCGCGTCGCGGCCCGAACCGGTGCTGACCCGCCTGCTCGACCTCGTGGCGCTGGGCACCGTCGCCGATGTGGCGCCGCTGACCGGCCTTAACCGCGCCTATGTCGCGCAGGGGCTGAAGGTGATGCGCCAGCGCCGCAATATCGGCTTGGCGGCGCTGCTGGACGTGGCCGGCGTGACACGGCCGCCGCTGGCGCGTGATCTCGGCTTTGCGCTCGGGCCGCGGGTCAATGCCGGCGGCCGTGTCGGCGCGGCCGATCTCGGCGTGCGGCTGCTTACCACCGACGATCCGGCCGAGGCCGCGCAGATCGCCCAGGAGCTCAACCGGCTGAACGACGACCGCAAGGCGATCGAGGCGGAGGTCACCGAAGCGGCGCTGGCGCTGGCACACAAGCAGGAGGATTCGCCGATTACCGTGGTCGCCGGGGCCGGCTGGCACCCCGGCGTGATCGGCATTGTTGCGGCAAGGCTGAAGGAGCGGCTGCACCGTCCGGCGCTGGTCATCGCCATCGGCGAGGACGGCATTGCCAAGGGCTCGGGGCGCAGCCTGGCTGGCGTCGATCTCGGCGCCGCCGTTCTGGCGGCGGCCGACCATGGCCTGCTGATGGCCGGCGGCGGCCACGCCATGGCAGCAGGCGTGACGCTCGATGCCGAGCGCATCTCCGAGCTTTCAAGCTTTCTCGCCGCCCGGCTGCTCGTCGATGTCGGCGCGGCGACGGCGGTACGCCGCCTGTCCTGCGACGCGGCGCTGGCCCCGCGCGCGCTCGATCTGCGTCTGCACGAGGCGCTGGAGGTGGCGGGGCCCTATGGCCAGGGCTGGCCGGCGCCGCGCCTCGCGTCGGGGCCGTGGCGGGCCGTGGAGACGCGCGTGGTCGGGGAAAACCATCTGCGGATAATCCTGGCCGGGGCCGACGGCGCGCGGATCAAGGCCATCGCCTTTCGGCAGGCCGAAACACCGCTGGGCGCCGCCCTGTCAGGCGCCGGCCAGCGGTTCTTTCACGTGGCGGGCCGCCTCACCCGCGATGACTGGGGCAGCCAGCCGCAGGCGCAGCTGGAAATCGAGGACGCTGCCTTCTGCTGACCGTCAGCTGACGTCGGTCTGACCAGACTGGCGACGGTTACGCATCGCCATGCCGAGAACACCGAAACCGCCGATCATCAGGGTCCAGGTGCCCGGTTCCGGCACGACGTCGCCGACGCCTTCCGTCGGCGGAATGATGATCACCCCGCCGCCATCTCCCGGACCAGCCGGCGCGCCCGGCCCCGGGGTCGGCCCGCCCCGGAACGGCATGATGCTGCCCTGCCCGCCCGCTGCAATCGAGCGGAAGCCACTGCCCCCGCCGTTGGAGAATCCGGTAAAATCAGGCAGCGGCATCGTCTCGAGCATCGAGACCGGCGTCGTCGGCATGGCCGCAGTCGCCAGCACGACTGGCGTGCACGGGGCGTCCGCGGCGGCCGCTTGCGGCCGAGGCTTGGAGACGGCCCGATGTATGGCCGGCTTTGATTTCATGGCTTTCTTGGCCACGGGCACGGAGACCGCACCCATGGTGCCAGCGCAAAAGCACATTAACAAATTGCTTGCGACCGAAGGCATGTTGAACTCCTGGGAAACTATCCAAAGACCCCAATGCAACCACTTTGGATGTTTCTCAAGCAATCATTTGTTAAATGTTCATTCATTAACCAAACACGCTTCAGGTGCCCGGCGAAGACAGGCCTTGACGCGACAGCCGGGTACCTCTAGCCAGCCGCTTCCGGCTTGCGGTCCCTTCGTCTAGCGGTCTAGGACGTCGCCCTTTCACGGCGAAAACACGGGTTCGATTCCCGTAGGGATCACCACCGTTGATACGGTGCCAGCATTTCTATCCGGGCCTCCGCAAATCCCCGCCCTCATGGGAACTTTATCGTTCACCGCCAGTTTTCGTGGCGTTGCCGCGGTGAACGCGGACGAGCAATGAAGGGATATCAAATGCGAACTTCAGTGACAGCTTCGGTGCTGGGCGCCAGCCTCCTGCTTCTGGTGGCAGGCTGCAACAAGTCGCCGAATGAACAGGCCGCTGACAATGTCGAGGACAATGCCGAAATGCGCGCCGATTCCGTGCGTGACGCTGGCGAAAATCAGGCTGATGCTCTCGAAAATCAGGCTGACGTCATCGACAATGCGCCGGGCGCCACTGATGCGCGTGCCGATGCGGTCGAAGCAGAGGCCGATCAGGTCCGCAATCAGGCCGAGGCAACGGCCGATCGCATCGAAGATCGTGGCGACGCGACCGCCGATGCAGTTCGCGATCGTCCGTAAAAAATTCGGCCGAGGTTGACCCGGCCGCATCGAACCTCCGCCTGTCCCCAGCCCCCGGGAGCGGGCGTGAGAGGGCGGCCTTCCCAACGGAAGGCCGCCCATAATTTTGCTATAGTGCCAATCGATCGACCGACGCGCTGATCGTGGCGATCAATCCGGTTTCATGCCATGTCCGTTGTAGCTTGGCGGCCAGCGGCACCTTCAGCGCCCTCTCGGACAAGGTCGTGCCAAAGCCCTGATGCACCGGTGTGCCGCGCACCGGAGGCCCGCCGCACTCGCTCCATTCGATCGATGCCACATTGTCTTCGACATGGGTGGTGATGCGCAAGACGCCGCCATCGGACGAAAGACACCCATGTTTCATGGCATTGGTCGCGAGTTCATGCACCACCAGCGCCAGTGACGTCGCTGCGGAGGCCCCGATCGGGAAGTCGTCGCCAGCAATAACGATGCAGTCGGTGCCGCTGCCCCCTTCTCCCGGCGGCGTCGCATAGGGCGACAACAGGCTGTGGAGCAGTCCGTGCATCGTGATCCGTGAAGGATCGACGTTGGCGCCGGCGGCGTCGGGGCGGATATAGTCGTGTGCGCGGGACAGCGCATCGATCCGCGCCCGCGCCGCATCGGCAAATGCCCGATGCGCGGTATCGCCGCGCGACGACAGCATCAGCAAGCTGTTCACCACGGCAAAGATGTTGCGGATCCGGTGCGACAACTCACGATTGATCATGTCGAGCTGCTCTTCGGCAAGCTTCAGATCATCAATGTCTGTCGAGGTACCAAACCAGCGTTCGATCTGGCCCTCGGCGTCGCGTATTGGCAGCGCCCGGGCCAGGATCCAGCGATAAACGCCGTCATGCCGCCGCAGGCGCATCTCGATCTCATACGGCGAACCGGTCTGCAGGCTGTGCGCCCAGATCTGCCTCGCTTTTTCCTGGTCGTCAGGGTGGAACAGCTGCACCCAGTCATGGCCCAACCCGCCCATCTCAGAGACACCGGTGAACTCATACCAGCGGCTGTTATAAAAATCGTGGCGTCCGTCCGCTTGGGTCGACCAGACAATCTGCGGCATTGTATTGAGGATTGTCCGCAACTGCCGCTCATTGGCAGCGGCCTGAGCATCGCGACGTGCGAGCGCCTGTTCGCCTTCCTTGCGCGCGGTTATATCAAGATACACCCCGGCAGTACCACAGGGCCCGCCTACCTCGTCTAACAGGGTCCGGCCGCGTGCCAGCACCCAACGCAGGCTGCCATCCGGCCGCTTGACCCGGAATTCCAGATCATACGGCCCGCCGTCGCTGAGCAAGGACTTTTGTACATCGATGATCCTATCCAGGTCGTCTGGA